>NZ_RWKS01000029.1:0-36840 GCF_003985085.1 Sphingomonas sp. TF3
GCGGCGGCTGAAGACAATGGCGCGCAGGCGGCAGGCCGTCACGATCAAGCATGTCGCGGCGGATACGGGCGTGTCGTTGCAAACCGTCAGCCGTGTGATCAACAAGGAGCCGGGCGTCCGGCCCGAGACCGCTGCACGCGTGCAGGAGGCGATCGACCGCCTGGGCTATGTGCCGTCGATCGCGGCGCAGCGGATGGGCGGCTCGCGCTCCTATCTGATCGTCGCGCTCAACGATCGCGAACGCACGATCGCCGACTGGCGTGCGCGGCAGGGCACCGACTGGGTCGACCAGATGCTGCTCGGCGGGATGCTGACCTGCGCGACCTATGGCTATCGCATGATCGTCGAGCTGGTCGACACGCATAGCGACCATATCGAGCGCGAGCTGATGGCCGCGATCGCGGCGCTCCAGCCCGATGGCGTCATCCTGACGCCGCCGCATTCGGAGAACCCGCTGATCGCGGACTTGCTGGAGGCCCAGCGGATCAGTTTCGCGCGGATCGGCTCGCGGCGGGCAGGCGCGGGCTTTGCGCTGACGATGGACGATGAGCGCGCGGCGCGGATCGCGACCGAGCATCTCATCGCGCTCGGGCATACACGGATCGGCTTCATCGCGGGGCCTCCCGATTATGAGCTCAGCGCGTGGCGCACCGATGGCTGGCGTGCAGCAATGGCGGCGGCAGGGCTGGCGGACGATTTGCTGACGCGCGGCGATTTTGGATACGCGTCGGGGCGGGAGGCCGCGATCGCTTTGCTCGATGCGGCCGACCCGGCGACCGCGATCATCGCCAGCAACGATCAGATGGCGCTCGCCACGCTGGAGACGTGCCGGGAGCGCAGGATCGCGGTGCCCCGCGACCTGTCGCTGATCAGCTTCGACAACACCCCGATCGTCCGCTTCACGCATCCGCCGCTGACCGCAGTGGACCAGCCAATCGCCGATCTGGCGGCCCGCGCGGTCGAGCTCATCATTGCCGAACTCGCAGGGCGTGATTCACCGGGGCAGCCGATCATCGTCCCGGCGAAGCTCGAGCTGCGCCAATCGACCGCACGACGCCGATAACCCTTTGCAATCCCCTGGCTGTGGCGATGCCGATGTCCTAAGCAGGCGTCACATGACCGCGCATTCCGACCGCTTCTTCGCTGTCCGCAAGGCGAAGCGATCGCCCGCACTGATTCCGGTGCTTGGTGCGCTTGGATACGCCGGATGCGTCGTTGCGTATCTGCCGTTGTTAACTTTGCTGTTGCCGCTGCGGATCGAGTTGATTGCCGGGGAAGCGCGGTTCGGTGTGCTCGCGACGGCGATGATCGCAGGTGCCGCGATGGCCAGCATTGCGGGTATCCTATTCGGATGGCTTAGCGACCGTTCGCTCGAGCGCGGCACGGGACGGCGATACTGGATCGCCGCAGGCCTTGTCGCGACGATCGCGTCGTACGCGGGCATTGCCAGTGCACGGACGCCCGCGATGCTCGTCCTATCGGTGATGGCGTTTCAGGTCGCGCTCAACATCGCCCTGGCCCCGCTTATGGCGCTGCTCGCTGAGGAAAGCCCGGATCGACAGAATGGCCTGATGAGCGGCCTGCTCGCCGGGGCTCAGCCGCTTGGTGCGGCGATCGGGCCGCTATTGGTGAAATGGGGGCCCCCGACGTTGGGCCTGCGCCTAGCCGTGATCTCGGTCGTTGTCGTCATTTCCCTCGGGCCATTGCTGGCGACATCGCCCAAGCCGACGTTGCCGGTGGCGGATCGCACGGTTGCGGTATCGTCACCCGACCTCGTCATTGCGTGGATATCGCGTCTGATCGTCCAGATTCCCGGTAACGTGGTGTCCGCATATCTCCTGTTCTTCATGGAGCGGTTCGCGACACCCGCCGCACGCGGCGGTGTGTCGGCACAGGTGGGGGCGTTGATCTTTTTGGCGAACATCGTGCCATTGCCCTTCGCCGTTATGTTGGGCCGTTGGTCAGACAGGTTGGAGCGGCGCAAGCCGTTTATGATGATTGCCGTTATTCTCGATGCGGCCGGTCTCGTCATGATGGCCTGCGCGACCAACTGGACTTCGGCTGCGATAGGTCTTTGCATTTACTCGATCGGCTGGACTGTCTTCCTCACCTTGCAAATCGGTTTCGTCATGCAATTGCTTCCCAACCCGCGTCGGCGTGGGCGCGATCTCGGGCTGATCAATTTGGCGAATACCGCACCCGTGCTCATTGGCCCGGCATTGGCGTGGTGGCTCGCGACACCCCAAAATTTCAGCACGCTGTTTTTGACCCTGGCTATTCTGTCATTTGTTGGTGGGGCGACCATGCTTGGAGTAACCGGGCGGAAATAGTCCGTTTCGCGGGATGCCGCGCGTTTCCGGACCGGCGGCATGTTTTTGCTTTTGCCAGCGGGGCCGGAGCGGCACCCGCAGTCGATGTTTATCGACGAAGCCGGGGCGAAAGGCCTGCCGTACGAGCGCGATCGGCATCCTCTTTACTCTCCTCATTGCAGTCTTTCGCACTGTCGCAAGCGGGTCGGGGGAGGTCGCCCGCGCGTCGTCGGCTGACGGCGCTGGGACGGATTTCGCTATACTCATCCTCAGCCGTAACCCATCCTTGCGCCGTTCTGCATTTTGAAGCATAGCACAGGACAGTACTGGAATATCACATTGGCGAATTGATGTTTGATTGTCGATCTCCGGGGGACGCCGCCGATAAGGTCGTGGGTTTGGGGTTCGGGTGCGCCGCGCTCGGCAATCTGTATGCGCCGATCAGCGACCAAGACGCGCGGGCGGCGATCGACGCGGCGCGCAGCGCCGGGATCGCGTTTTTCGACACCGCGCCCTTTTACGGTTTCGGTCTGAGCGAACGGCGCCTGGGCGACGCGCTCCGCGGGGACAGCGGCCTGGTCGTGTCCAGCAAGGTCGGCCGTCTGCTGGTTCCGGATGAAGCGCAAACGGTTGAGCAGTCGCGCGACGGTTTCCTTTCGCCGCTGCCGTTTCGCGTCGCCTATGACTATAACTATGATGGCATCCTGAGGTCGCATGAAGCGAGCCTGCAGCGCCTCGGTCTTGCCCGGATCAATATCCTGTTGGTCCATGACATTGGCCGCGCGAACCATGGCGACGACAATGCACGCTATTGGCAGCAACTCACGCACGGCGGGGGTTTTCGCGCGCTGGAGGAACTGCGCGCGAGCAAGGCGATCGACGGCTTCGGGCTGGGCGTCAACGAGACTGCGATCTGCCTGCAGGCGATGCGCGAGACGCGGCTCGATATGGTATTGCTTGCGGGGCGCTACACGTTGCTCGAACAGGATGCGCTCAATGCGTTCCTGCCGACGTGCGTCGCGCAGAACGTCTCGGTGGTGATCGGCGGCCCCTATAATAGCGGTATCCTCGCCACGGGAACGCGGAGCGGTGCGCCGATGCATTACGACTATGCCATCGCGCCACCCGCAATCGTCGAGCGAGTCCGCCGGATCGAGCAGATCGCCGACGCGCATGCGGTCCCGCTCGCCGCGGCGGCCTTGCGCTTTCCGATCGCGCATCCTGCGGTGGCGCGCGTGCTACCGGGACTGGCCAGTGCCGCGCAGGTCGAGCGCACGCTGGAGGTCTACAACACTAAGATCCCCGACGATTTCTGGCGCGATTTGCGGCAGGCGGGCCTTATCCGCGCAGATGCACCGGTGCCATCGCCAGCCATGGCGGGGACGGAGCTGTGACCGCACGCCATCGTGTTCGCGTCACCCGCCGTTTGCCCGAGGCAGTCGAGGCGCGGCTCGCGGCGCAGTATGACGTCGTAGTAAACCAACCGGACATCGCGCTGAGCGCGACCGAATTGCGCGACGCGATGCGCGAATTCGACGCAATTTTGACGACGATCACCGACCGGATCGATGCCGATCTGTTGGCGACCTCGGGCCGCCGCGCCGCGTTGATCGCCAATTATGGTGCTGGCGTCGACCATATCGATCTTGCCGCTGCGCGCGCGGCCGGGATCGCGGTGAGCAACACGCCCGGCGCGCTGACCGAAGCCACGGCTGAACTGGCGATCCTGTTGATGCTGATGGCCGCGCGGCGCGCCGGTGAAGGTGAACGCGAGCTGCGCGCGGGGGAATGGACCGGCTGGCGGCCGACGCATCTCGTCGGCCAGTCGCTCGATGGCTGTACGCTCGGGCTGATCGGCTTTGGCCGGATCGCGCAACGCACCGCGGCGCGTGCTCGCGGGCTCGGCATGCGCATCCTCTATTTCTCGCGCAGCCCCGCCGCGACCGAGATCGAGGCGGCGCTGGGGGCGAGCCGAGTCGATACCGCCGAAGCATTGATGGCGGAGGCGGACGTCGTATCGCTCCACATCCCGGGCGGCCAGGCGACTCATCATTTTGTCGATGCGGTCTTACTGGCCAAGGCGAAGCCGGGCGCGATCCTCGTCAACACCGCGCGTGGCTCGGTGGTCGACGAGGCGGCTTTGGTGGCGGCTCTGGCGGAAGGGCGGATCGCGGCGGCCGGGCTCGACGTCTATGAGAACGAGCCGACTGTCAGCGCGGCGCTGCTGGCCAGCCCGCGCACCGTGCTGCTGCCGCACCTCGGCAGCGCAACGAAGGGCGCGCGCGAAGCGATGGGAATGCAGGCGGTCGACAATCTCGACGCCTTTTTTGCGGGCCGTGCCCTGCCCGACCGTGTCGCCTGAGGCGATCCTCGCCGACGCGATCGAACGCGCGCTTGTGCATCCGCGCCGGGTCCCGCTCGTGCTCGGCCTGTGTGGGGCTCAAGGGAGTGGGAAGTCGACCGTCGCCGCGGCGCTCGCCGCGCGCTTTCCGCATTCGGTGGTGCTGTCGCTCGACGATCTTTATCATATGCGGCGCGAGCGCGCACGGCTCGCTGCGGCGGTCCACCCGCTATTCGCAACGCGCGGCGTTCCGGGAACGCACGATATCGCGCTTGGGCTGGATACGTTTGCAGCGCTCGACGCGCGACAGGCGGCACCGCTACCGCGCTTTGACAAGGCGACCGACGATCGTGTCGAGGCAGCGCTTTGGACGCCTGCATCCGTGCCCGCGCAATTGGTGATCTTCGAAGGCTGGTGCGTCGGTGCCCGGCCGCAGGACGCGGTGGCGCTGCTGGATCCGGTTAACGTGCTCGAGCGCGAGCGCGACCCGCATGGGGTGTGGCGGCGCTACGCCAATGCCGCGCTTGCGGGCGCGTATCAGCGGCTGTTCGCGCGGATCGACATGCTTGCACTGTTGCGCGCGCCGAGCTGGGGGCGGGTGCTGGACTGGCGGCTGGAGCAGGAACGGGCGCTGCGCCAGTCGGGTGCGTGCGGCGACGGGGTGATGGCCGACGCCGAGGTCCGGGTGTTCGTCAGCCATTACGAACGGCTGACGCGGCACGTCCTCGACACCATGCCTGCCTATGCCGATCTGGTGTTGCAGCTCGACGACGACCGAAACTGCGTCGCCGTACATCGGCGCTGACGGTTGCACCCAACTGACGCTACTCTACCCGATCCGGAGGATATCGATGCGCCACGTGCTTCTGCTCGATCTGCAGGATGATGCCGAGCTGATCGCTGCATACCGCCACTGGCACCGTCCCGGACGGCCGCCCGCCGCCGTGACGCGCGCGATCCGGGCGGGCGGTGTGGCCGCACTCGACATCTGGCATGTCGGGGACCGGCTGGTGATGGTGATGGAGACCACGCCCGATTTCGACCCCGTCGCCAACGCCGCGCGCGAGGCGGCCGATCCCGCGGTCGGGGCGTGGGATGTGTTGATGGACCGCTTCCAGCGCCGCTTGCCGTTTGCGGCGGATGGGGAAAAATGGGTCGCGGCGGAGCGTATTTACAGCCTGGACGAGCAGCCGTAGCGGCGCGCTATTGCATCCCCAGGAGGCGCTGCAGCGCGAGCTGAAAATGCGTCACCAGCGCGGCCTCGGCGGCGTCCGCATCGCGCGCGACACACGCGGTTAGAATGTCGAGATGCTCGCGCAGGGTGCGGATCGCCAGCGGGCGGGTGGTCAGCCAATCGAGCCGTACCAGCGTCACATAATTCTTAAGGCGGCGCGCAGTCACTTCGATCAACTGGTTGCGCAGCGCCGATATCAACGCGCCGTGCAATTGCTCTTCGAGACGGTCGAGCATGGCTTCATCGTCCGGCTCCCAAGAGCCCTCCTCCAGCCGGGCGAGCAACGCGCGATGGCCGTCGACCATCGCCTGGATTTCGCCGGCATCGCCGCTTTCCGCCAGCGCACGGGCACCCGCACGCTCGATCAAAGAGCGAAACTGATATGTCGACCGGGAGAGCTCGAGGTCGGAGCGGATGAAACGGATACACGACCGGGCGTGAATCGTGACCAGTCCTTCGGTCTCCAGTCGGCGCAGCGCGTCGCGCAGTGGCTGCATCGTCATGCCGAACAGCCGCACCAGATCGGCCTGCGACAATTCCGCGCCGAGCGGGATCGTGCGGTCGAACAGCCCCTTCAAGATTGCGTCATACGCTTTGTCTGACAGGCTGGGTTCGTTATCGCCCAACAGGTCAAGCTCGATCGCCTTGGCTGGCTCGGTTTTCGATTTTCCGGCTACGGCCCGCATCCGATTCAGTTTCCACAAAATTGGCCGGTCCGCCAATGCGGCGGCACGCTCATCTCCCCCACCGTAAGCGCGCCCTGGCGAAAACGCTAGCAGGAGTGCCGCGCCAGCCTCGCGAGCACGGGAGCCATCATCGGTAATGAAATTCTAATTACCGTGTTTGACATATCTAAAAGCCCTGATACTGATATCTCAAATCAAAAAACGAAGAGGAGGGGATTATGGGGAAACTGGCACGGTTGTACGGTGGCGTGGCAATCACGGCGACCGCCTTGGCGCTTGCATCGGCAGCACAGGCGCAATCTCAGGCGCAGGGCGGCAGTGGCAGCGCGTCGATGGGGGACACGAATGCGCCACAGCAAAATCTCGGCACGCCTGACGCCGGTCCGGACGGTGTCGCGCAGGATATCGTGGTGACGGGCATCCGCGCGAGCCAGCGGCAATCCATCGACATCAAACGCAACGCGATTAACTCGGTCGACGCGATCGCCAGCGAGGATTTGGGCAAATTACCCGACCAGAATGTCGCCGAATCGCTGCAGCGCGTGCCGGGCATCACGATCGATCGCAATCGCGGCGTCGGCAACGGCGTGACGGTTCGTGGGCTTGGCCCGCAGTTCAATACCGTGACGGTCAATAATCGTGTGATCGCGACCGATGGCGCTGGACGCGAATTCAACTTCGATATCTTGCCATCCGAGCTGATTTCGGGGGCGAACGTCTTCAAGAGCCCGCAGGCCAACATCAATGGCGCGAGCATCGGCGCGACGATCGATATCCATACGCTGCGCCCGCTTGAACAGCGCACCGGCCTCTATGGCGGTGGCTCGCTACGTGCGAACATCGATGAGCTGGGCAGCAAGACCACCCCGTCGGGCGCAGCCTATGTCACCTGGAAAAATCCCTCGGGGAGCTTGGGTGTGTCGCTCGTCGGCTCGTATGACGAGCGCAACGAACGGACCGACAACTTCTTCGTGGGTGCAAGTTCCTATCCGCGCAGCTTCGACGACGGCTATTACGGCCAGGTGAGCAGCGGTGCAGGCGGATTGTGCGTCGGAGCGTCGGGTGCCGGTGGCTGCACGCCGCGGATCGACACCAGCAAGGTGGGGCTGTTCCGCAACGTCGACATGTACCACAATTTCATCAACCCGGTGGAATTCTCGAACCGCAAGCGGATCGGGCTGGACGGGACGGTCCAGTTCAAACCAACCAACAATCTGCTCTTCACGCTCGACGGGCTCTACTCCCACGACGACGAACATTATCACAGCTCCGGCATCGCACCCGATTTCAGCGGGGGGACGCTCGTGCGGCAGGTGGTGTCGGGCGGCACCGACACCACGGAGATCGTCGGCGGGCAGAGCCGCACCGTCCATGTCGGTGGCACCGCGACATCGGAGAGCTTTCACGACGGCACGGTTGACGTCGTCGTCGAGGACCGGCCAGGCAAATCGACCACCTATCTGTTCGGCTTCAATGCGAGATGGGACAGCGGCCCGTTCAGCGTCGCGCTCGATCTCGATACCACCAAGGCCAAATATGACAATGCGCAGGCGCTGTTCACAACATCGCGGCTGAAGCATCTCGATTACACATATGACCGCAACACGGGGTCGCCGCTGGCGAGTTTCACGGTCAGCAGCCCGACATATCCGGATGCGGCGACCGACGTGAACCATCGCCTCGCACATTATATGCAGTCGGAGGGCCAGATCCTCGAAGACACGATCAACGAGGCGCATCTCGACGGGGCCTATAAGGGTGCCCAGGTTACCGTTTACGGCGGCGTGGGTTATTCGGCCCGCACCAAGACGACCACCGGGTTCACCGAACCCAACGCGTGTGCCTATTGCGGCAGCGACGTGTTGGTGCCGTCGAGCGTGTTCAGCCCGACATCCTACAATTTCTTCGGCGGGGCCGCAGGCGGCAACACCGCAAATTGGGTCGACTATAACGCCCAAAATCTCTTCCAGACGATGATCGGCCTGAACAGCACCGCCGACCCGGCATTGCACAGCGGTAATCTTCTGCCGATCGTTCGGGACCCGGCCGCCAGCTCTTCGGTCAAGGAGAAGGTGGCGCTCGGTTATTTGATGTTCGAGTTCAAGGGCAATCTCGGCACGCTGCCATTCGCGGTCAACACCGGCGTGCGAATCGAAGATACCGACTTCACCTCAAATGGTGCCGGCCAGACCGTGCTGAGCGCAAAGCCCAACGGCACGGGCCAGAACGTCATCGTGCTGTCCGGGCTGACACCGCTCAGCTTCAAGGGGCATTATACCGACATTCTTCCGTCGCTGAACGCGCGGCTCACCATCACGCCGAAGCTGGTCTTCCGGACGGCGGCCTCACGCGTCATCTCGCGGCCGACGCTGACCGATCTTTCGCCGGCGCAGACGATCACCAGCAATCCGGGCAACGAGCGCATCACGCACGGCAACCCCAATTTGCAGCCGTTCCGCGCCTCGCAGGCGGAAGCCGGGCTCGAATGGTATTACGATCGCGATTCACTGCTGTCGGCGACCTTCTTCTACAAATCGATCGACTCGTTCATCACACGCGGGGTCACTCCCCAACAGGTTGATCAGGTAACCTTCATCGTCGATCAGCCGATCAACGGCAAAGGTGCGACGGTAAAGGGGGTCGAAGTCAGTTATCGCACGCTGTTCAAGTTCCTGCCCGGCCTGTTGAGCGGTTTCGGCACCCAACTCAGCTATACCTATACCGACAGCAACGCGAACTATACCAACGCGGCAAAGGCCTCGACCTCCTATTCGTTGGAGGGCTTGTCAAAGAATTCGTACGCCGCAGTGCTCTTTTATGAAAAGGGCCCGGTGCAGGCGCGGGCCTCCTATACCAGGCGCGACGGCTACCTCTTCGCGCCGCAGACGCAGACCGGCATTCCCGAGTTCGTCGACAGTTATGATCAGCTCGATGCAGGGCTGCAATTGTCGGTGACGAAGAATGTCATCCTGACGGCCGATGCCACCAACCTGACGGATTCGAAGGAATTTCACTACGCCAACGTAGTCGCGGATACGCAGGAATATCGACGGGTCGGGCGGCGCTACACCGCCGGCGTGCGCGTGCGTTTTTAGGCGAGGCACCGGGGCGGTTGCGCTTGCCTCCGCCCCGGCAATAACTCAGACTAATATCTCAACAAGGAAACAAGAAATGTCTTCAGCGCGCATCGTCGAATATCGGCTGACTCGCCTGGCCTTCGCGCGGGACCGGACGATCGGCGATTCGCAGGTGCGGGCGACGACTGCCCAAATCATCGCGGTCGAACTTTTCGACACGGCCGGGAATGTCGGGCTTGGTTTCGCGCAGGCGTTGTTCACCAGCCTGCCGGACGCGGACGAGATCGAACGCGTGTTCGCGACGGAGGCCTGGCCCGGACTGGAAGGGCGGTATCCGGCGGCGCTCGCGCTGGCGGTGCATCGCGTGCGTGGCGGCAATGTGCGGCGGATGGGCTTGCCGTTCGAGGAGTCGCTCCAGCACGCGATCTGGGATCTGTTCGCCAAGCAATCGGGCCTGCCGCTGTGGCGCATGCTCGGGGCGGAGCGCAGCAAGGTCGGCGTCTATGCCAGCGGGCTCGATTATCACTTGTCCGACCACGACTTTACCGAATTGTTCGGCAAGGCGCGCGAGCGGGGCTTCCTCGGCTACAAGATCAAGGTCGGGCATCCCGATCTGGAGCGCGATGTTCACCGGCTCGATTTGCTGCGCGATGTGGTCGGCAGCGACCGACCGGTGATGATCGATGCCAACGAGGCCTGGACGGCACAGGAAACGATCCAGGCGGTCCGGCGCTTCGAGCGCGCCGGGCACCGCATCTACTGGCTCGAGGACCCGATCCCGCGTGAGGATTTCGACGGGCTGAAAATGCTGCGCCAGCTCGGCATCAGCCGGATCAATGCGGGCGAATATCTCGATCTCACCGGCAAGCGCAAACTGGTCGAGGCGCGGGCGTGCGACATGCTCAACGTGCATGGCCAGGTGTCCGACGTGATGCGCGCCGGCTGGCTTGCCAATGAAGCCAATGTCGAGGTCACGCTCGGCAACACCTTCCTGGAGCTTGGCGTCAACATGGCGCTGGCGCTGCCGGGCGTGCGCTGGCTCGAATACAGTTTCCAGAATTTCGATCATCTGGTCGACGAACCCTATGCGATGGCCGACGGTTATATCCATGGCCGCGACGCGCCCGGGCACGGTCTGGTGCTTAGCGCGGCGGCGCGGGCCAATGGCGGCGCGCTGCCCCAGGTGATTGGCGCGGTCGCGTGACCGTGAGCGCTGGGCTCGATGCGGTGCCGCCTGCCGCGCCCGTCGTTGAAGGCCGCAAATGGGGGCTTATCGTCAGCCTCGGCATCGTCCTCTTCGTGTTGCTGGCCCTCTACGCTTCGATTCTCGGTGTGCTGTTGCCCAACCAGATCGAGAATCTCGATCCGGTCGGCAAGCTTGGGACGTTGGGCGTGGTCTATGCGATCACGTCGGTGTTCAGCACGATCACCACGCCGGTGTCGGGCGCGCTCTCCGACCGGACGCGGTCGCGCTTCGGGCGGCGGACGCCCTGGATTGCCATCGGCGGCGTCGTCGGGGGTGCCGCGACGATTCTGATCCCGTTTGGCGGTGGCATCGTCGGCGTCACCGCGCTGTGGCTGGTGGCCACGGTCAGCCTCAATTCGATGCAGCCCGCGATCACGACGATCGTTGCCGACCGCTTCCTGCCCGGTGAGCGCGGGATGGTGTCTGGCGTGGTCGGCGCGGCGATGACCGCCGGGGTTTCGGCAGGCACCATTTTCGGGGGGCTGATGGCAGCCCAGCTGTTTGTCGCTTATGCAATCGTCGGTGGCGGTATCATTGCCGCCAGCCTCCTGTTCGTGTTGCTCAATCGCGAGCCGCCGCTGCCCGCCGGATTGGCTGCGCCTGTGCCGTTTCGCCTGACCTCGTTCCTGCGCAGCTTCTGGATCGATCCGCGCGCCCATCCCGATTTCGCCTGGGCGCTGTTCGGCCGCTTCTCGATCTATATGGGCTATCAGGCGATCCTGACCTATCTGCTCTACATCCTCGAAGGTTATATCGGCCTCACTCAGGGTGCCGCCAATTTGACGATCGCGCGGATGTCCTCGATCACTTTCGTCGCGCTGGTCATCTCGGCCTTGCTTTCGGGCTGGCTGTCGGATCGGCTCGGTCGATTGAAGCCGCTGGTGTTCGTCGCCGGTCTGGTGATGGCGCTGGCCGAGATCGCGCCGTTGCTGTCGCCCGATTTGCGGGGAATGTTCCTCTACGCCGGGCTGATCGGGATCGGCTATGGTTCCTTCATGTCGGTCGACCTCGCGCTCATGACGCGCGTCCTGCCACCGGCCACACCGGGGGAGGATTCGACCGGCAAGGATCTCGGGATCCTCACCACCGCGATCAATGTCCCGCAAATCCTCAGTCCGGTCATGGCGGCAGCGCTGCTGCACGCGACTGGCAACAATTATCCGCTGCTGTTCGTCGTTTGCGGTGTGTTCGTTGTGTTCGGCGCGTGCCTCGTGCTGCCGATTCGTTCGGTGCGATGATGCCGTTGATCGACGCCCATCAGCATTTCTGGTCGCTCGCCACCCCTGGCACTGCCTGGCCCACCGCCGCCGAAGCCGAGATCCATCGCGACTTCGGCCCGGAGGATCTGGTCAATGCGGCGGCGGGCGTGCAGCTCGACGGCACCGTGCTCGTCCAGTCGCAGCCGACCGACCGGGATACCGACTGGATGCTGGCGCTGGCGGAGCGTACGCCGTTGGTCCGCGCGGTCGTCGGCTGGGTCGATCTGGCTGCCCCCCATGCGGCCGATCGCATCATCGAGATCGCCCGCCAGCCCAAAATGCGCGGCGTGCGGCCGATGCTGCAATCGATCGCCGACACCGACTGGCTGCTGCAGGATGCGCTCACCCCGGCGCTGGAGGCGCTGCAGGCGACGGGCTTGCGCCTCGATGCGCTGGTCCAGCCGCGGCACCTGCCGATGCTCGCGCGCTTCGTCGAGCGCTGGCCCGATCTCCCGATCGTGATCGATCACGCGGCGAAGCCGCACGCGGCGCGCGCGATCCTCGATCCCTGGCGCGACGATATCGCGCGGCTCGGCGGTCTCGGGCTGTATTGCAAGCTGTCGGGCTTGCGCACCGAACAGGCAACGGGCCGGCCAGCCGCCGACCTTATCCCCTATGTCGAACACCTTGTGCACGTTTTCGGCGAGCGGCTGATGTGGGGGAGCGACTGGCCAGTGCTGTTGCTCTCGGGGGATGGCTGGAGCGCGTGGCACGCCGACGCGCTGTCGCTCGCCGGTCGGGCGGGCGCGGACGTCGAGCGCCTGTTCGCGGACGCGGCCATGGAGTTTTACGCTTTGGAGACTGCGAATGCGCAATGACCGGCTTGTCCTCGCCGCGATTCTGACGATCGCCGCCCTTGCTCCGGCGGCGGCGCAGCAGACGTCCCCCTCCGACATCCCGGTCTATGCACCACCCGCAGTCAGCAAGGAGCAGACTGCGGGCAACATCCATATCTCGAGCCGCCCCGCGCCAGTGCCGATCGTGCTGTCGGTGTCGCCGCAAGGGTCGGACGAGGGCGATGGCAGCGCGGCCCACCCGTTTGCCACGCTCGCACGCGCACAGGCGGCCGTGCGGGGGCTGAACGCCGATCACGACGTGACCGTGCAACTCGCCGACGGCGTCTACCGGCTGCGCACACCGCTGCGCTTTACCGCCTCCGATGGCGGACAGGATGGCTATACGGTGCGCTGGGAAGCGGCACCCGGCGCGCATCCGGTCCTGTCGGGCGGGACGCCGGTGACGGGCTGGACGCTCGCCGACCCGCAGCGCGGCATCTGGACGGCCGATATTCCTCGCGGGATCGATCCCCGGCAACTTTGGGTCGGTGGCCATATGGCACCGCGTGCCGCGGTCCGCGCGCCGCGCAGCGCCTTTACCTTCGACAAGACGGGGATCACGATCGTCGATCCGGCATGGCGTTCGCTCGCGAATCTCCCCGACCAGAGCCGCATCGAAGTCGAAGCGACCGGCTGGTTCACCGACCGCCACGCGATGGTCGCGCGGATCGATGGCGACCGCATCGCCATGCAGCAGCCGGGATGGCGCAACAACCTCGTCGGCTATGACACGTTCGCGCGCTCGGTATGGGGCGACAATGCCGGGCTGTTCTTTGTCAACGCGCTCGCCTTCCTGCGCGAGGGCGGTCAATGGTATGCCGATCCGGCCGCGGGCAAGCTCTATTACAAGCCTGTCGCGGGCGAAGACATGAAGCGGCTCGAAGTCGTGCTGCCACGCCTCGAATTTCTGATCTCGATCGCCGGCAGCTATGACGAGACGATCAAGGACCTTGAGTTTCGGGGCCTGAGCTTCCGCCATACCAGCTGGCTGCTGCCATCGGGGCCCGAGGGCTATGCCAGCCAGCAGAGCGGATCCTTCCTCGCGGGCGAATGGGGCGGCTATCCCGACGATCCGATCCGCGATTGCTCGTGGGGGTGCTGGCCGTTCGAAGCGATGCGCAACCGCTGGCGTCAGCAGCCGGCGGCGGTGCAGGTCGCCGCAGCGACCCGGATCGTGTTCGATCGCGACGAGTTCACGCAGCTCGGCCAGATCGCGCTCGGCATCGGCAACAATCCCGATGCCAATGACAGCGGCATCGGTCTTGGCACGAGCGCGATCGAGGTGCGCCGCTCGCGCTTCACCGATCTGGCCGGCGGCGCGATCATGGTCGGCGGCGTGCGACCCGATGCGCATCATCCGTCGCGGCCCGAAATGGGCGTGCGCGACATCGTCATCAGCAACAATCTGGTGCGCACCGTGTCGCAACACTATCGCGAGCAGGCGGCGATCCTCGTCACCTATGCCAGTGGCGCGGTGGTCTGGCACAATGACGTGTCCGGCGCGCCGTATGACGGGATCGACATCGGCTGGGGCTGGGGCGCGAACGACCCCGGTGGCAACGCAGCCTATTTCACCCCCAGCCGCGGCTATTACAACCAGCCCGGCAATCTGGTCTACGACACGCCGACGACGCTGCGCGACACCGTCGTGGTCGGCAACCGCGTCCACGATGTGAAGCAATGGTTCCCCGACGGTGGCGCGATCTATCATCTGTCGGCCGACCCCGGCGCGCTGATCGCCGAAAATCACATTTACGACGTCGAGGACGGCATCGCGATGTATCTCGACGAGGGGTCGCGCTACGTCACGCTACGCAACAATGCGATCGGCAATGTCGGCGTGTGGCTCAATCTCAATTCGCAGAACAACCTCGCTCCGCGCCGCACCGCGATGGACAATCTCGCGATCGGCAATTGGCATGATTCCGGGCGGCGCACGGGTGCGTGGACACCGTATTTGAACAACCGCGAGGTCGATACCGTGCTGGTCGCCAAGGGCGCATGGCCGGATGCAGCGAAGGCCGTGATCGCGCACGCCGGGATCGAACCCTAAAAGCCCTGAGCGCCCCTGACTCGATCTATCCCTGAGCATTACCGAAGGAAGCCGAAACCATGCCCCGTCTCGCCACAAAGCGCGTGCTCGTCACCGGAGCTGCCCAGGGCATTGGGCGCGCGATTGCCGAACTGTTCGTCCGCGAAGGTGCATCGGTGATTGCGCTTGATCTCAAGGCGGACGCGCTCGCGACGCTTTCGGGCTGCGAGCCGCTCGTCGTCGATTTGCTCGATCCGGTGGCGGTGGCGCGGGCCGGGGCGGGGGCGGGCACGCTCGACGTGCTGATCAATTGCGCGGGCTATGTCGATTCCGGCGATCTGCTGAGCGTTACCGAGCGCGGCCTCGATCTGTCGTTCGATCTCAACGTCCGCGCGACGATCCGCATGACGCAGGCCGTGCTGCCCGCGATGCTGGAGGCTGGGCGCGGCGTCATCGTCAATATCGGCTCGGTCGCGGGGGCGCTGATCGGTGTGCCCAACCGGCTCGCTTATTGCGCGTCCAAGGCCGCGGTCGCGGGCCTGACGCGCTCGATCGCGCTCGATTATGTCGGCAAGGGCATTCGCTGTAACGCGATCTGTCCGGGCACGGTGCAGTCCCCTTCGCTCGACGAACGTCTGGAGGCGACCGGCGACGCCGATGCCGCGCGCGCCGCCTTCATCGCGCGGCAGCCGATGGGACGGATCGGCACGGCCGAGGAGATCGCCGCGCTCGCGCTCTATCTCGCCAGCGACGAAAGCGCCTATATCACCGGCAGTGCCATCGCGATCGATGGCGGCTGGACGATGGCCTGAGCGCATGAGCATTATCGCCGCGATCGACGATTTCCGAGAAGCCGCGCGTCGCCGCCTGCCGCGCTTTCTGTTCGATTATGCCGATGGCGGTGCGCAAGGCGAGCACACCATGCGCCGCAATGTCGCCGACCTCGCCGACATTGCGCTGCGTCAGCGCGTCCTGCAGGACGTCGCCGATATCGACCTTTCGACCCAGTGGTTCGGCGAGCGCATGCCCTTGCCGGTCGCGCTCGGGCCGATCGGCATTGGCGGCATGTTCCGCCGCCGCGGCGAAGTCCAGGCGGCGCGGGCGGCAACGCGGCATGGCATCCCGTTCACGCTCTCGACCGTGGCGATCTGTCCGCTGGCGGAACTGCGCGCGGGTGCGCCCGAGGTAAACCTGTGGTTCCAGCTCTACGTCGTGCGCGACCGGGGCTTCATGCGCGACCTGATCGCCGAGGCACGCGCGCAGGGGGCGACGACGCTGGTTTTTACGGTCGACATGCCAACTCCGGGAATCCGTCACCGCGATCTGCATTCGGGCATGTCGGGTCGCGGCGGTCCCGCCCGGCGCGCGCTTCAGGCGATGGGCAAGCCGCTTTGGGCGTGGGACGTGGGGCTGCGTGGACGGCCGCATCAGCTTGGCAATCTCGTGCCGGTGCTGGGCGCGGACAGCGGCATGAACGATTATATCGGCTGGCTCGCCGACAATTTCGATCCGGGTATCCGCTGGAAGGATCTCGACTGGCTGCGCGCCGCCTGGGACGGGCCGATCGTGATCAAGGGCATTCTCGATCCCGAGGATGCGCGCGAGGCCGCGGCGTATGGCGCGCAAGGGCTGGTCGTATCGAATCACGGCGGTCGCCAGCTCGACGGTGTGCTGTCGACCGCGCGCGCACTGCCCGCGATCGCCGATGCGGTCGGCGACCGGATGACGATCCTCGCCGATGGCGGCGTCCGCTCGGGGCTCGATGTCGTGCGCTTGCTTGCGCTCGGCGCGGACGGCGTGTTGCTCGGTCGCGCGTGGCTGTGGGCGCTCGCCGCCCAGGGCGAGGCGGGGGTCGATCGCATGCTGTCGCTGCTGGAAAAGGAGATGCGCGTGACGCTGACCCTGGCCGGCTGCAACCGGGTCGAGGCGCTTGACCGAACCATTCTCGCCGACGATCCGTTCGGCCCTTCCAGAAGGAATGCGTGACATGAAGCTTTGCCGATTTGGTGCGCCGGGTGAAGAGCGGCCGGGGATCGTCGACGTAGCCGGTCGCATCCGCGATCTGTCGGGCGTCGTCGCCGACATCGACGCCAGCGCGCTGTCTGCCAGCGGTCTCGCGCAGCTGCGTGCGGTCGATGTCGAAGCCTTGCCGTTTGCACCGGAAGGCGCACGCTATGGCGTGCCGGTCGCTGGTACGCGGAAGTTCATCGCGATCGGGCTGAACTATGCCGATCACGCCGCCGAATCGAACTTGCCGATCCCTTCCGAGCCGGTCGTGTTCAACAAATGGGTCAACTGCCTGCAGGGGGCCAACGATCCCGTCGTCATCCCGCGCGGGTCGATCAAGACCGACTGGGAAGTTGAGCTCGGCGTCGTCATCGGTTCGCGCGCCTACACTGTTTCGGAAAGCGACGCGCTGACGCATGTCGCTGGCTATTGCGTCGTCAACGATGTGTCGGAGCGCCAATGGCAGCTGGAACGCGGGCCAACCTGGGACAAGGGCAAGGGGTTCCCCACCTTCGGCCCGGTCGGGCCGTGGCTGGTCACCACCGACGAGGTCAGCGATCCGCAGGCGCTCGGGCTGTGGCTGGAGGTGAACGGCAAGCGGGTCCAGCATGGCACCACCGCGACGATGATCTTCTCGGTCGCCGAGATCGTCGCATATTGTTCGCAATTCATGGAGCTCGAACCCGGCGACATCATCACCACCGGCACGCCGCCGGGCGTCGGCCTGGGGCAGAAGCCCGTACCCTGGTACCTCAAGGCTGGCGATAGCATCCGCCTCGGCATCGATGGCCTGGGCGAACAGCGGCAGGATTGCGTTGCGGCCGATCGTTAGACGGCGCAGGTCTACGCACCGAAGTCGATTGAGGTGGCGAAGGGATTTAAGCCCTCGCCCCCAATCTTTGCGCGGAAAAGCCGTCGCGCGAAAAAAGCCGCACACGAACGGACCGCGCATCGCACCCGCAGGTGTCGCCCGAAGGCGAAATCTTATTTCTAACCGCGTGATTTCTCGAAAGAGAAATGGTGCTGCCGGTGAGGATTGAACTCACGACCTCAGCCTTACCAACACGAAACAACCCCATTTCCAAACTTTCTCGTCCATAGCCGATATCACGAATAACTCAATTAAAACATGATATTGATAGGACGCCCACCGCCCTTTATATATCCAGCTGCCGCCGTTCTTTCGCTTTCGTGTGGATACGAATTGGATTTGAGCGTAGCCAGTTGCCTACGAATGTTTGGGCGGGTAGCGATCGCGGCACAGGCAGTGGAGGCTGGCGTGGCTGAACCGAGACGTTTGACGAAGCGCATGATTGATTCCTGCGAGCCAGTGAAGGGGCGTCCGACGTTCCTGTGGGACGGAGAATTGCGCGGCTTCGGATGTAAGATTGAGGGCGCTGGTACGAAATCCTTTGTCCTTCAGTATCGCAATGCCGAGCGCAGAAAGCGGCGTTTGGTCTTGGGCCGCTACGGCGTGATGACGCTGGAGCAAGCGCGCGACGATGCTCGTATCAAGCTCGGAGAAATCGCCAAGGGAGAGGATCCTGCGGATGAGAAGCGCGCGGCGAGAGAGGGCCTGACGGTCGGCGCCGTCTGTGATTGGTATTTGACCGAGGCCGCAGCGGGCCGGCTTCTGGGCCGCAAACGACAGCCCATCAAGGCATCGACGCTGTACATGGACCGCAGCCGCGTCGAGACCCATATCCGCCCACTTTTGGGCCGACGCCCGGTCGCCGCACTGATACTCGCCGATATCGAGGCGATGCAGACAGATATTGCGGCCGGGAAAACCGCAAAGCCGCGGGGCGAAGGTCGCGGACGCAAGACGGTGGGCGGGAAAGGTGCGGCATCCCGATCCGTCACGACGCTGCACAGTATCTTTGCGCATGCGAAGCGCCACGGTCTGATCGAGGACAATCCCGCGACCGGCGTGCGTAAGTTCCCCGATCAGAAGCGGACGCGGCGTTTGAGCCGCGCGGAGATTTCGGAGTTGGGAAACGCTCTGCGAGAGCTGGAGTCTGTGGAACATCCGGTTGGCCTGGCGATCGTCCGGCTCCTTGTTCTTACCGGATTACGGTTGAACGAAGCGCAGGGCGTTCAGCGGCCCTGGATCTCGGATGATGGCTATGTTGCCTTTGGCGATACCAAGACCGGAGCCCAAATCCGCATCATCGGCAAATCGGCACTCAAAGTGCTGCGCGGTCAGCCCGCGCTTGAGGGAAGTCCCTATGTATTCCCGTCCGATGGCGGGCAGACGCATTTCATCGCGGCTGATGGCGTGCTTGGCCGGATCTGCAAGCGTCTCGGCTGGAACGATGTCACCGCGCATACGCTGCGGCATACGTTCGGCAGCATGGCCGGCGAGCTTGGCTATTCCGAGCTGACGATCGCGGCGATGCTGGGGCATGCCGCTGGCTCGGTGACCAGCCGGTACGTCCATCTGGACGAGGCCGTGCAGTCTGCCGTTGAGCGGGTTTCTGCGGAGATCGCGGTATTGCTCGACGGAAGCGCGGTAAAGTCGATGCCGGCAGCGAGCCTGTTCTCGATCGCCGCACCATCGCTGCTGGTCGGTGGCCTTGGCGGAACGCAGGGCTTGGTAACAGTTCGGCAGAGTGCGAGGGCATGATCACGAACGAACGAACGAGCATCCGTTGAATGAGGGATAGTCTTCGATGCAGGGTTTGACGACCTGTCCGGTGTGCCAAGGGGCGTTCGGCCGATGCCGAGAGCGCGCGACGCCTCGCGATGCGTCCGCATTCGATTGCGACGGTTGTGGTGCGTTCGAGATTAGCCGGACGGCCCTGGTGACATGGTTCGAGCCCGATCGTCATCGCCTCACCGCCCTCCAACGCTCGGCGCTCAGCCATGCGTTGCGAACGGCATCGCGTGGGACATCGCCTCTGATGATCACGACCGATTGGATGGAGCGCTTCTTGCCAAGCGCGCGATTGCCGACGCCCGCGACGCAAGTCGCCAACCTCATCGCGCATATTGGCGATGTCATGGCGGAGACCGGCGAAGGATGCTTCCTTGACGATGTCGTCGATACGCCGCTCGTCGGGGCCTTCAACCGGACCATGTTCGATGCGCTTCTGAAGGAGGTTCGTGAGCGCGGCCTGGTCACGGCGGTCGATAAAGCGAGCGTGCCAAATCCCCGGGATGTCGGTGTCCTCCAGGGCACGCTGTTCGGCCTCTCGCTGGAGGGGTGGGAGCGCTACGAAGCCGAGAAGCGCGGTAAGTTTGCTGGCCGCTACGGCTTCATCGCGATGAAGTTCGGCGATGCGGTGCTCGATCCGTTCGTCGAAGCCGTGGTGAAACCCGCGATCCGCGATGCGATCGGCTTCGATCTCGTTGACCTGCGCAACGTCTCGCGGGCGGGCGTCATCGACAACATTCTGCGAGCACAGATTCGCGATGCGGCCTTTGTGCTGGTCGATCTCACCCACGACAATGCTGGCGCCTATTGGGAGGCGGGGTACGCCGAGGGCCTCGGCAAACCGGTGATCTATCTGTGCGAGCAATCGAAGTTCGATGCCGCGAAAACGCATTTCGACACCAATCATTGCACGACGGTGACGTGGTCGGCGGCAGAGCCCGCTCCGTTCGTCGAAGCACTGGTCGCGACGGTGCGGCGCTCGCTCAACCTGTTTCCCGACACGGCCGCGCCCGGCCATTGATTATGGGGAGCTTACCCCATATTAGCGTTATAAGATAAACTAGCCTAAGGTTTCTCGAATTGGACGCTCGCCTCAACCCCTATGCGCCAGGCGCTGGCACGCCGCCGCCTGAACTGGCGGGGCGCGACGACATCATCGAACGGGCTGCGGTCGCGCTCGATCGGATTCGTGCCGGGCGGTCAGCGCGGAGTGTCGTGCTCTATGGATTGCGCGGGGTCGGCAAAACCGTCTTGCTGAACCGGATTCGGCTCGACGCCGAGACGCGCGGGATCGCCAGCGTGCGAATCGAGGCACCGGAAGAACGATCACTGCCCGCGCTGCTCGCCCCTGCCCTGCGGGCCGCACTCTTCCGGCTGCGCCGGATCGACGCCGCCAAAGCCGGCTTGGGTCGGGCGATGAAGGCGCTTGCTGGTTTCGCAGGCGCATTGAAGATTAAATACGCCGATATCGAGGTTGGCCTCGATATCGATCCTGAGCACGGCCTCGCCGATAGCGGCGATCTCGACACGGACTTGGCTGACCTGATCGCCGCAGTGGCAGAAGCGGCTGCGGAGCGAGGCACAGCCGTGGTCCTGTTTGCTGATGAACTTCAATATGTGCCGGAAGACCAACTCGCCGCGCTGATCATGGCGTTGCACAGTGCCAATCAGGCGCAACTCCCGATCACCATGGTGGCCGCCGGCCTTCCGCAGCTCTTGGGCTCGATGGGCCGCGCCAAATCCTACGCGGAGCGGCTGTTCGAGTTCATCTCGATCGACCGGCTCGACGCCGCTGCTGCCCGCGATGCGCTCCGCCTTCCGGCGCTGCGTGAGGGTGTCGAGTTCTCCGACGAAGCGGTCGGCATCATCCTCGATAAGAGCAGCGGCTATCCCTATTTCCTTCAGGAATGGGGCAAGCATAGCTGGAACGTGGCGGACGATTCCCCGATCGATGGCGACGATGCTCGCCGGGCAACCGATGAAGCGCTGGCCGATCTGGACGCGAGTTTCTTCAGGGTACGCTTCGACCGGCTGACCCCGGCCGAAAAGGGTTATATGCGGGCGATGGCGGAGCTTGGCCCGGGACCGCATCGCTCCGGCGATGTCGCCGCGCAGCTCGGCCGCCAGGTGACCACCGTCGCCCCGATCCGCAATGCCCTGATCGCGAAGGGCATGCTGTACAGCCCCGCGCATGGCGACACCGCCTTCACGGTACCGCTGTTCGACAGCTTCATGCGCAGGATCATGCCCTCGCCATGACGTACAGGTCTGCTGCCGACATCTTGGAGGAAGCAGACCGGCGCGGCATGCGCCGCGCATTTGTCGTGACCGCAATGATGCTCGAGATGGAGGCGGTCCAAAGCCATATCGATCATCTGGGCTCCGTCAGCGGCGAGGACGGTGCCGTCTATGAATGCGGCGGCTTCTCCGATCTCGGTCAGGACTGGCTGGTGGTTGTTACCGAAACGGGAGAAGGCACACACGCGGCGCTCAGCGCTGTCAGCTATGCCCACCGAGCGTTTGCCCCCTTCGAGGTGATGATTCTGGTTGGTGTCGGCGGCTCACGCAAGGAAGAGGCGCCGATCGGAAGCGTGGTTGCCTCCGAGCATGTCTACATGCCGTACAGCGCCAAATACGGACCGAAAGGTCGGTCCAGCCGGCCCCGCTCATTTCAGCCGGACAGCCGTCTGATCGGCATCGCCAAAAAAGTCCGGCGGGAAAAGAAGGGCTGGCCGAGCCGCATTCGCGATCCGCTCGACTGCGTCCTGCCGCCGCGCGATGCCTATCCAGTCGATTATCCGCCGGTCGGCCTGGTGAAGCCGATCGCGTCGATCGAGGCGGTTCTCGACGATCCCAAAAGTGAACTCGAGGCGCTGATCGCCGAGGATTATGGCGATACCTACGTCGTCGAAATGGAAGGCTATGGGGCGATCTACGCTGCCAGCCGGGAACGGACACCCGGCATAGTCGTCCGCGGCGTCTCGGACATGACGCAGGGAAAGTCGCCGGAGGACGACGCGCTTCGGCAACCGATCGCGGCGGCGCACGCGGCGGCGTTCGCGTTCGAGATGTTGAGCCATTGGGGTCAGATTTATCCGCGATCGGGTAGCAGCGGCGACACGGCGGCGGTGCAGCTCGGTGCGCCGGAAACACCGGTCACGTCGGTTATAGAGGTCGCGGCTGATACCACGCCCGACGTCGCGGCCACGGGGCCCGAGCCTGTCACAGCGAAACCGGAGCCACCTGTTAGCGCGGATGTGGTGATCAACCTCAACGCGCGGATGGAGGAGGCGACGCCGGAATGGATCGCGACGCTACAGACAACGCTGCGAGAAATCTGCGGCACGGATGATATCCTGGTGGTTCGGACGGCGGCGGGCTCGGTACGGCTGTTCGTCGCCGACCCAACAGGGGCGCTGCGAGCGGTCAGCAGAACCGAGTTGCGGGAAGGACTGCTGACCAAGGCGAATGTCGAGCTGATCGGTGTGATGGCTGTGGCCGATGCCGAAGCGCTCGACGCCTCGATGGCGAATCTGGTGGCCGCATCGGCCGACCTTATGGCGTGGCCGCAGACGCTGCCTGATGGCGAATGGATCGAACGCCCCGAACTGGAGATGTTGGTCGAGCGGATCGAAGGCCAAGTGTCGAGCACCAGCGTTGTGCTGGGGCCGCCGGGTGCTGGTAAATCGGCCCTGCTGGCAGCACTGGCGCACCGCTATGTCGAGCGCGGGTGGCCGGTCCTTGGCATCAAGGCGGACGCGCTCGACCCCGATATCGCAACCGACGCCGATCTGAGGGATCGGCTCGGGCTGGACAGGTCGGCCGGCACCGTCATCGAACAGGTCGCGACATTCCGCCCCATCCTGGTGATTATCGACCAGCTCGATGCACTTGCGGACTATCTCGATATTCGGACGGCGCGGCTCAGCCTTTTGCTCAATCTCGTGCGGCGGGTCGGCAGGCTCGACAACGTCCACGTCATCCTCTCGGCCCGGCTTTTCGAGTTCAACCACGACACGAGGCTGCGCGCGGTTCAGGCCGAACAGGTCGCGCTGGCGCTGCCGCCCTGGAGTAAAGTGGTCGAGCTGCTCGATCAGCACGGCGTGCAGGCGGGCGGCTGGCCGCCCGATGCACAGGAACTGATGCGCACGCCGCAGGCTTTGTCGATCTACCTCCAGCTTCGCAGCAGCCGCGAATCCGAACCATTCGACAGCTACCAGGCGATGCTCGAGCGGCTTTGGGAGGAGCGGGTTCTGGCGGGCGACGAGGGTCCTCGCCGCGCCCGGCTGCTTGCCGATATCGCGGACCATATGGCCCAGGAGGAAAGCCTATGGCTGGCCGCCGCCCGGTTCGATGATCACCGTGCCGACCTGAAGGCACTCGAAGCCGTCGGCATTCTGACCGCAGTCGATGGCAGTCTCGGCTTCAGTCATCAGACATTGTTCGATTTCGCACTCGCGCGCAGCTTCGCTCGCGAGTCCGGACGGCTCTCGAAATATGTGCTTGAGCGGCAAAGTTCGCTGTTCCTGCGGCCGAAGCTGTGGGCCGGGCTTACCTATCTGCGCGGCGTCGATCGCAACGCCTATCAAGTCGAGCTCGAAGCGATCTGGACCGCGCCGGATCTGCGCCGGCATCTCCGCTTCCTGTTGATCGACTTCCTTGGCCATGAGGCCGCGCCGACGGATCGCGAGGCGCTGCTGATGGAGCAGGCGCTCGTGCTTCCGGCTGAACGCTGGCGCGCCTTCCGCGCCCTGAGCGGTAGTCGCGGCTGGTTCGAGCGGTTTGCCCATAGCTTCATCAGTGAGGCGATGACGGCGGACTACCGGTCAGCGGATCGGATGATCGAGGTGCTGTCCCGCGCGTGGCCTTTTGCGTCGGGGAAAGTGGCGGCACTGGTAGCGGATCGATGGTTGCCGGACCCGGCCTATGACGCTCGCGCTTGGGTCGTGGTTCAGAACGCGGCCGATTGGACCGATGAGGTCACCGACATAGCCTGCACTATTGTCGCGCGTACCGACATCGCGCCGATGATGATCGATCATGTCGTGGCGACGATCGGGATCGACCATCCCGAGCAGGCATTGCGATTGGTGCGAACGCGGCTTGAGCGGCAACTCCGCATCGCGGAGGGCGAGGCGGCCGAGAAGGCCAAGGTCCCCAAGCCCAAATTCGAGAAACATGAGGACCACTTTGTGTGGTTCATCAAAAACGACCCGCGCGATCCGATCAAAAAACTGATCGAGGAGCGGCAGGAGTGGGACAGCCTGCCCGCGCTGGCTGAGCAGTCTCCGGTCGTCTTTCTCGACACGCTCTGGCCCTGGTTTCGCTCGGCGTTCGAAACGCTCGCGCGCTTTGCCGAGGAGCGTGAAGGTTATCTCGGTTATCCATTGCCGAGCGAGGGCCACTTCCAGTTCGACGAAGAGCAGGGCGATAGCCTGCCCGAGCCGGTGCTGCTGCACGCGCTTCGCGTCGCGGTCGAGCAATGGGCCGCGACCGACAAAGACGCGTTTCTTGCTTGGGCAAATGTCCAGATCGGGATCGCGCTGGCACCAGTGCAGCGGCTCGTTGCTCACGCCTTCGCCCATCTCCCCGAGGTCTATGCCAAGGAGGCATTGGCCTATCTTCTCGATGATCCGCGCCGTTTCTGTCTTGGCACCGCCGGGACGTTGAGCAGCACGACAAAGGGACTGGTCGCGGCCGCCGCCCCTTATTTGACACCGGATGACGTGGCACGCTTCGAGGCGGCGGTGACCAGTTTTGCGCCGCCGCCTCCGCGAGACCAGACGAAACCGGAAGAACGCCGTTCTTGGGGACGCGCGGTTCGTCGCGTCCAGCTCGACTTGCTGCGAGCCCTCCCGAAACACCAGATGAGTGCCGCCGCGCGCCGCCGCGTCGCCGAAGAGCAACGTGTCTTTGGGACTCGCGACATTGGCTCTCGCTTCACCGAAGCGCGGATGATCGGTTCGCCGATGGATGCCGATGTGATCGCGCGCGCCAGCGATGACGATGTGGTCGGGGCCTTTGAGGCATTGCCTGACGTGACGGGGTGGGATCACCCCCGGAGCTTCATGGTTGGGGGCAACATTCAGCTATCGCGCGAGTTTGCGACCTTCGCCGCGCAGGATCCGGCCCGCGCGCGCCGTATACTCGATCGTCTTGGACCCGACACCGGCACCCGCGCCGCCGGGTACGCGCTCGACGCGATGGCGGAGAGCGCCAGCGGCGACGATGTGATCGCGCTACTGAGCGACGTCACCAATCGCGGCTTTGACGGGGAAGAATTTCGTGGATCCGCGGCGCGTGCCATCGAGAAGCTGGTGCGGCGCAAAGAGCCGGTCCCCGATGCCATTTTGGAGTTGCTCGAACGGTGGCTCGTGGAGCCAGCGCCAAAGGATTCCGAAGATGGCGAGGATGCGTCGGACGATGAGGACATCTTCGATAGCGCGGTTGATGACCTAACAGAGACGTCCGAATCCGACGGCGACAGTCTTCACGAGAGCCTGGTCTGGGGGCACGGCGGTTTGTCTATTGTGCCGGGCGGTTCCTATCCGATTGTCGAAGCGCTCACACGGGCTCGGTTGGCCCGGAAGGAGGGCGACCGACTGATCGACACGCTGGAGCGCTATCTGGCCTGCGACAAAACCGTCGAGAATTGGGATCATTTGCTGCTGTTCCTGCCCCATGTCGAAACCGCCGATCCGGCGCGCCGAACGGCGTTTCTGGAGCGGTTGTTCAACGAGGTGCCTGGCCTCGTGGGGACCAAGATGGCGGCGCATTATCTCGCAAACGCACATTGGCATGAAGCTGCATTCGTGGAAGCGCAGCTTGACCGCTGGCGGGATTCGAGCAGCCGTCGAGCCCGGATGGCCTATGGCGAGATTGTGGCTATCGCCGCCGTCGTGCAGCCTGCACTTGATTGGGCGCGCACGCGCCTTGAGATTCTCCTCGACGACGAAGCGATGGCCGATGCGCGCGTCGGCGCTGTGCATTCGGCCGCCAATCTATGGGTCGATCCGAAGCATCGGTCACACGCAAACCCGATCCTCGTCCGTGGACTGGAGCGCGGACCTGGCGCCGTATGGCCGGCGGTCTTCGACGTTTTCCGGATGGTGGACGAGCTTTCACCCGATGCCGAAACGGCCGCTCTTCTGACGACGATCGCCGATCGCCTCACCGGCGGGGTCCAGGTCGACGCCACCTTTGTCGTGGAGCGGCTTGCGTCGCTGCTGCCGCACCAGGCCCTTTTGGTTGCTCGGCTGTCCGAGCGTCTGATCGAGCATTGGCGCGATGACCTCGGCAATATTCAGACAAGCACGGCCTTGGCCGCTGCCGACCTCGTCAATCTGGCTGTCACGCTTCACCGATTGGGGCCGGAAACACGCGACGTTGGCACGTCGCTGTTCGAGCTCCTGATCGAAATCGAATCCTACGCGGCGATGGAGACGCTCGAAGAGATCGACAGCCGGTTTCGGGCGCGGCCGGCGACGTCGCGGCGTCGTTTGCCTCGACGGCAACGGCAAGCCAAGCGGACTATGCGACGTTCGGCGGGATAGGATTGGTTGTACCGCATTAGAATGTTGGCAGGTTAAACGATCAGCGCGCAGAGAGCCGACGCCGCAAATCCTGCAGCCGGGAATCGTGAGCATAATCGCCGTTACCGAGGGCTTCGATCACCTTCTCCGTCCGGTACGGCCAGAATTCCGCGTTCTCCGGCAGCACAGCGATCAGGAAATTCAACAACGCGTCGGGGAACTCTGCGGCAAGTTTCTCAGCGCGGCTGGCGTCCATGAGCCACATGAGATCGCGCCCTACGGGAACGATGAGATCGCGCCCAGCCTCGACTAGGCGCGGGAAAAGGGCACCCCCGGCGAGGATATACCGCGCAACCGCATTGGCCACGGGTTGCGATCGAGCGGCCTGCTGCCTTGGCCAGACATGTTCGATAAGATCGAGTGCCCGCTCATCCCAAGTACTGTCCGGCGTCTGCATCCAGCGTTGACTAGTACTAAGCAATTGCAGGCGCAGCTCTTCAGGGCCGGTGAGCAGCGCTTCGCGCAAACTCGCATCCGAAATAGCGTTGCCCGACGCACGGACTTCTGTCCCGCTCCACGCCCAGAGAAGGAATGCTGCAAGAGCGGTGTTCCATCCGCGTCCTGATCGCCGTTCCGCCGCGAGCGCGGGGAGCTCGGGACCCAGTATCGCAAACAGCGATGGGGTGAGACCCTTTGCTCTGAACAGGCCCGACCAAAATGCATCGCGACTTTCGTCGGCAAGCCGTGTTGCGAGCAGATGCGCGTCGCTCCAACCTGGTGCGCGGGCATACAGATAGTTCACGTTGTTCATGGCGAGCACGAGCGCGTGCAGGCCGACGTCGCCGGGCAGCGCCAGCAATGCCGTCAGGCGCTCAAGCCAAATTGGCGCGATGTCCCCACCGGCATCGGTCGACGTCGATTTGTGGACGGCGAGGTCGGCGAGCCGTCCAGCTGGAGAATTGATCGCCTCCAGAACCCAGTCATGATCCTTAGCACCCGTGACCAGGACGCCCGACCCGGAAAGTGCGGGGTAGGATCGCATCGCGCTGATCAAAGCTTCCCAAAGGCGATCGACTAGTCCGTCGAGGGTGCCGCTCAGCTTATCATATGCAGCCTCGAACCAGCGTGTGGCGGGACGAACGATCTGCGCCAGTTCCCCCCCTTCGAGCGCTAGAAGACTAGCTCCAATGGTACGGGAGAGGCGCGTTGAGTCGTTCTTGCGATTATCCGTCTCGAGGAAAGAGCGCCAAGCCCATTGCTCGTCGTTGAAGGTCGCACGCCTGAGCGCGGCGAGTGCCCGTGCTGGGCGCTGTTCGACAAGTCCGGCGAAGGGACGAGCCTCGTGAAACATATCGACGTGGCGGCCACTGACCGATCGGGCCCTGGCGAGAACTTCCCCGAGGGGAATGTCGAGGAGAGGAGTCGGATCGGTGTCGAACGTGACCATCCCTGTCGTCGCCTCATTGGATTCGTCAGCGGCGTGGGCACTCGCCGCCGTCCATTTCGGCTGGATCGCTTTGAGGCGAGCGATTTCCCGGTCAGCATCGAATTCGAAGGCGCAGCCTCGGTCGAGGAGCCATTGAATTCGTTCGAGGGAATACCACGCGGCTCGTTCGAGATGCTCCTGTGGAACATCATCATCGCTCGGGGCAGGGCCGTCGAGTAGTCGCTGCCCGATCGCGGTGCGCGTTTCGATGGGTAGCTCGGACCATCGTTTCGCAAGGGTATGGAGTAGGTCGCGTTGATGATCGCGATCCCAGAAATTCTCCTGATCGAGTTCGGTAAGAATCCTGCCCGCCTCTGCGGGCGCCATCACGTCCTTTCCCGCGGCCCAGATCGTCGCGCGCACGAACGGGGGTTCGGATCGACGGAGCCAGTTTCCAAGCTCGGCCGCGACAATCGTCGGCTTGAGCGCAGCCAGGCGATCCAGCACGGCGATCCAATCGCGGAAAAGCGCGGTTAGGTCGTCCCCGATCGCGTCGTTCCCATTGGGATCGGGTTCCGGCTGGGTGAAAGGGCCAAGGGAATAGTAGCCGAACCGCACCATGTTGATCAGCGCGCATGCGGCATCGATGGTCGCCGAAAGCGCCCGCTCATAGACTTCCAAGAAATTGTCCGGAATTTCGCGCAGAACATCGGCGTCGGGATAGTCCAGATCGAAATTGAGCAGATGATGCAGTTTCCCTGGTGCGGACGGCGGGCGCCATGACCCAAGCGCACGCGAAATCCTCAGTCGTGGCCGACGCAGTGCGGCGAGCTCCCGCGCGCGGTCATTTGACCATCCATCAACCTTTATTGTCTCGTCGAGGCGATAGAAGGGGAAGGTCGCGTGCTCTGACGATATACGTTCGGACTGGGAGACCAGGAGCCGCCATCCCTCCCGATACTCTGACGATGATGTGCCGGGAGTGGCCTCAAGTGCGCCGACGATCTTGCCAGAGATGGCCGGATGAAGCCCGATTTTCTCGGCAGCCCACCACATTGTCGCGGGCTCGTGCGCGACGGAGACAACCCACTCGCCCAAAGAACGCAGGCGCTGCGGCAGGAGTCCAACCTGAGCTGCGCTGCCCCCATAGAAGTGGGGCGCTGCACCCGGGTCGAGCTCGGTGCGGTCGCGGCGGGTAAGATGAAACGCGCTCCATGCGTCGGCTGGGACTTCGCGCCTCGTACTACGATCGTCACGCTTGTGCGCCGGGGGCGGTATATCGCTGTCGAGACCCCAGAGCTCGAACGGGTCAACGATCGGTGCATCAGGTTCGTAGCCTTCTTGTCCAACTGTCGCGTAGCGAGAGTGTGGATCAAAAACGCAAAGCCACTCAGCGGGAAGGGCTGCGCCCAATCGCGCGATCTGTTTCGCGCCCACGGTCGTTGACGCCACATGCGCAACCTGGCCTCGCACATGGGGGGCAAGTCCTGTCGGGCCTGCTTTGGCATCTTCCAAGACGGCCGAGCGCCAGGCCTCGGGCGCTCGCGCCCGTTGAGCCCAAGCCGATAACGTATCCCAGAGTGCTTTGTGGTGATTCGCCGCATCATAGGCGATCGCATCGACGCCCTTGTGAGACCATAAAGCGCGCGCTTGATCGTCTTCGCCGGCTTGGAACGCATAAATGCGGTTTGGGGCAAGCCCAGGCCTGCCCAAGGCTTCCAGCAAATACTGCACGGGCGGATCGTCCGCCGTGTAGCCGACAAAAACCAATTGATAGCGTGCGAGCAGCGAGCGAATGAACCGCGTCGCCCAACCGTCCGAAAGATAGGCACGGCCAAAATCGGCGCTCGAGAGGACAAACTCGTCGTCCAATGGATCGGCATAGTCATCGCCAATTCGGCCATGAAGATGGACGATGCCGGAAAACCGGTTCGAACGGGCCGGATCTGGAAGATCTGGTGGTCCATGCCGTGCAAGGCCAGGGTCGGCCGCTTCGAAGAGAGGATCGAAATTCGTTGTGACAAGACGCGCCACTCCGTCGGTACCGCGGGATAGGTCGAGCAGCATCTGATGCGCGCTCAGGTCATCCTTGGTGGGGCGCAGTGAAGCCGCAACGGCACGACGAACCTCTTCAACGCTGAACTCCTGTTCGAGGAGCGAAAACACGCGGTCTGCAGGAACCAGACTGCCCACGCCATCGATGTGCCCGACGCGCAGCGATGCCTCGATCACCGCTCGTGCCCGGCTCGTGTGCGACGCGCCCAACTTCTCGATGACCGCGCGTGCCAGACCATAGAAATCAGGCAGGCCAGACCGCGCTAATGAAACACCAGAGCCGCAGAAGAAAATGACCTGGCCTTCGTCACGCGCAGCGAGAAGCTCGCCTGGAATCGATGGGCCGTGAGATACGAAACGCATGGGCAGTCTCTGCCGTTTTATGAACTTGTCGTCCACGTTCGAACACAGGCATGACCGCGTTCGTCACAGGGCTACTGGCGGCTGCCGCCACGACCAACGACCACGTTGTCCTGGTCGAAGATACGCGGAAAAAACGAGACTTATCGCCAAAAAATGGCGAGTTTTAAGCTTGAACTGTCTGAATTTTCGGGTGTTAAGACCCTGATCCGCCGAATTATCGGGTTTAGCGTCAGCCCTGCAGAGCAGCGAGGAACGCCTGTCATCCAGGTATGGGCAAGGGGCCCGTCTAACTTTTATGCGGCCGAGGCGCATGGGAGGTTCGGCTGAGCGGTCGGCTCGGTGAAGAGCCGCCACATTTCGCGTCCGGGGAAAATCGGGTTCCGCGCACGCTCAATGTTGTCGAGGGCGGCCTGCGCGCCACCCATGACGATTTCTGTGAACTCGGATGAAGACGCACCTTCGGCGAGCTTCACCCAGCGCTCATAGGATGCCTGCTGATCACAGATGTAATCTGGGTCAGAGGCCGGCGACTTGCGCCGGACAAGCGCCAAGGCACCCTCAGCGCAATAGGCGCAGATCACGGTTCCGTTTTGCGAGGTCACCAAAGGCTCATTGGCCGCTGGCGCCATTTCGCAAAACTGGCAGTGCGGTTTGGAGGGATCGGCCCGCTCAGGACTCGTCGTCGGCGGCGGGAGCATTATCGACCACTTCACGGTCGGGCGTCGCGGGTGGTCTTCTGGCATGGCCGCGAATGCCGCCCCGGCGACGAACGCACATTGATCGCAGATAGACACCCGGCCACTGGTGACGACCAGGCGCGTTTCAGCGACGTCGAAGCCACAAAAGGCGCAATTGTATCGCGGTCCCGGCGGCGCACCCGGACTGGCTGACGGCATCGGACGGTCGGTGAGTTGGTCCATTGCCGGCACGCGAACAACAATGTCGGCCCAGAGACGATCCAGGTCTTCCCGCTCGGCTGGGTCGAGCGTGTCGCCAAACCCCGCTTGGTGCTCCATTTCCAGGCGCATGAGATTGAAGCGAAGTGTCGCCCCGGCACCGAGAAATTGCTGTTCGAGCTTTTCTCCCTCTTCCTTCAACGACAGGAGAAATTCCAGCCGGTCCAGCAGGGGATGGCGTTCCATGTAGTTCATGAGAGCTACGCGTCGGTAAACGACCTTGATCATTGAAACCTGATAGAAGAGCCGCGCACGGTCCGCTTCGCGGGTCGCTTCGATCTCCTCGACTTGCTGATAGAGGGCTTCGACCTCGGCTTCGGGCAGTTCGTCAAGGACGACTCCCCGGAACAATTCTTTCTTGGAAACATGAACCTGGGCCGCGACGCGGCGATCGCGGGTCAGGCTGTCCATTGCCGCCAGCGCAAACATCGCGTGAAGATTGGCCCACCATTCGCGCGCAATGTCTTCGGCCAGAGTGCGCACTCCCTCGGCTTCCAGCAGACGGAACTCCAAGGCGTAGATATCGCAGAAGGCTTCCTCGAGAAAATCGACGCGCTCGAAGATGTCGGCGAACGCCTCGAAGCGATGCAGGCGGGCTTGCAGTCCGCGCGCATCGCCGCGAGAAAGCAGATCGCGCTCGATGTTGACGATGTCTTCTGACCGTTCGTGAAACACGAAGCGGTTGATGTAGTCCTTCATCGACAGGGTGATGTCTTCGTAGCGCGGGTCCTGTTCCTGCTCCGTAAGCAAGGATCGATCTCCGCTGAACGTCGCCCGCAGCAGGCGCGTCAAATCGTCGGTGCAAGCGTGCACTGTCTGCAGAAGCGCCCCTACATCGGCGCCACCATGTTTGTAGGCCACATGCCCAAGCTCATGCCCGCGAATGAACTTTTCGATGGCCGATGTCTCGGCGCCGGCTGAAGCCGTATCGAAGCCCCGGTCGCGGTCTACGAGGCGGGTTTCCGTCCGAAGGCTGTCGCTCAACAGGCGCGCTTCTCGCGGCAGGCCCGAAGCGACGAGGCGAAGGACGAGATAGTGGAACAGCACATAAATCGGCCAGATGTTGCTTCGCGATGTCTCCCGGGCCAGGCAAAGCGCGTGAATCCAGCGAGCCTGGACCTCGTCGACGACAACAAGGTTCACGTCGCCGAATCGGAATCCTTGGCTTCGCGCCTCAATCGAGGCCACGTGGGAGACCCAGACGCCCTCCGGAAGCGATGACGGTGTGGGAGCGGTCAGCGTTGCGAGGCTGATGTCCAGACGGAGAAGCGAGCGATCGCGACGGATCGCGTGTTCAAGCGACTCGCCGCTAACGGGCGGCATCGCGCTGCAGCACGTCGAGTAGCTCCGCGACCTTTGTCTCGGAAACGCCTTCGACAACGAGCTTGCCGTAGCGAAGTTTGACGTGCTTTCTGGCGTCGATCTGCGCCAGCACGATCTTGGTGATCGCAGCGACCAGGGGCAGGCCGACGGTGGTGAACGTCACCATGATCTGGTCCAACCCGTCGAATCCCGCGGACCCCTGAACGAAGGCGTCGTCGGATAAGGCACCGAGCTCCGTCGCCACGTCCTCGTCTTCCGCCAAGAGCGAGATCTCCAGAGGCGTTTCGCTCGGCACGGTCTTCCCCCAGGGTAGCAGGTCTATTGGTTCTCAGTAACGAACAATTCCGAGGTCTGGCAAGGAGCGCACGACCGGCTATCCAAACTAAATCAACGCGAGAGATTCCAAGGGTCAACGCGATTCAGCTTATCCGAACTGAGCGCCTTGACACAAGCGGTGCAGTTTTGCACATGATGTCCACATGAGCACAATCCCACTCCCAGCCGGCGTCCCCGCCATCCGACGTTACGGGGTTGGCGACCGCCTTCCCGTGCAGGCGCAGCGCATTTGGTTGATCTTGGCCGGCTTTGTGAGCGGACGAGAGACACCGCGTTCAAACGCGCGGACACTCACCTATGGAGAACTCGCGCTCCGCATGGGGTATGCCGATACCCGGGCCGGCCACATGCTTTCTCGCCAACTCGGCATTGTGGGCAATTATTGCCTGATGAACGACCTTCCGGCGCTGAATGCGATGGTGGTCAACGCCGCGACCAAAGAACCCGGCGGCGACGTTGTGCTGACGCCAGGGCGCACCTTTGGGCAAGAGTTGCGGGCGATCTACCGTCAGGATTGGTATGAGGTGGGCGTCCCGACAACCGGCACGTTGCGCAAGGTCTGGGAGTCGATGTGAGCGCCCATTCACCTGACTGCGGTATCGATCGCCTCTTGCTCGTTTCGCCGAGGTGGCACTTGTTCGAGGTCATCTCTGTTTGGTCCTATTGACACCAAACCCTATGCGCGGTATTGGTGTCATCAGAACCAAGTACGCGGGAGCAGCTCATGCTAAAGGACCTGCCGCGCGTTTCATCCGCGCGTGCCGCCGAAATCGTTGACGTGGGTTATGAGGGCTTCCGCTCATATTTGAAGCGCGGTCTTCTCGGACGTGTCGGCATGCTGCCTGGTTTTCATGCCGCCGGTAGCGATACGCATGATGATCCGGCGCCGCGCAGCGGGTGGAAGCAATTTGGCTTTCCCGATCTCTGCCTGATGCGGATCGCCAAGCTGCTGATGGATGCCGGCTTCACCTTCGCTAGTGCCAACGGCGTCGTATCGCAGCAGAAAATCTGGTCGCGGATGGCACATGACGTGGAGCCCGTGGACCGCTTCCTGTTGATCTGGCCGCCTTATGGCGATCACATCATCTTCGATGCTGAGGACCTTCATCACCTGCCTGCTCGCATCACGGAGGCCAAGGCGCTCGGCGTCATCACGCTGCTGAACCTCGGCGACGTCGAGCGATATGTTTCAGGCAAACTGGCCCTCACGGAATGACGCCGATCGATCTTCTTGAGGATGCGCAGCTGCTCTACGGGCGGGCGCAGGACCATATCGGCGCCTTCAACCGGCTCAACGCTAGCCTTTGGCAGCTCAAGCACGGACGCCTGCCCGACGGCACCTTCACAGGCACGCTTGTGCTCGATCGCGCGGTGCTTCGCGCCATGAAGCCGGTCATCAGCGACATCGCCAATAATCTCATCCATGCGCTCGATCATGTCGCCGCAGCGGTGAGCCGGGCCGCCTCCAGCGGCAGACCCAGGAATCTCTATTTCCCGATCGCCCCCGACGATGCGGCCTATGAGGTGAAGCGAAAGCCGCTCGAGAAGCTGCTCGACCCGCAATGGCTCGACCTGTTCGCGGCGGTACGGGAGGCCCACAAATCCTATCAGGGCTATCTCTGGCTGCTCAAAGAGATCTCCAACAGCGGCAAGCATTGGGAGTTGATCGCTGGCGGTGCCAGTGCCCTCGCGCTGGCCTGGAACCCGCCGGGCGAACGGCAGCAGAGCATTGTCGAGATTCCGCGGGACCACTTTGCGGCGAACGACCACTTCAATTTCTGGAAAGGCGCCGATCCCGTCCCGGCGCTTCCGTTCCAGATCATCACCCAACATCGCTTCGAAGGACTTGATGGCGGTGCCGATGCGAGCGCGGATTCTGTATTCTCGACCTGCTCGCGTTTCGTCGCGGATGTCATCGCAGAGAGCCGTCAGCGCCTCGACGGGGCGGCCGGCAGCTAGGGCTTCCTGATCAGCGAGACATTGAGCGCTCGCAGCCCAGGTTCGGGGTTAGCAAATCGAACGTGATCGACAACGGGACAAGCCGGGTTAAGTGCGGAGCCAACGGCAGGTAAATTCGCTAAGGCAAAGCATGGCTGTCGAGAAACTCTATATCGATCTTCTGGCCTTTGCCGCCGCAGAGAAGCCGTCTGTTCCCTTGGAAGCTCGCATGATGGAGTTTCTGGAGCGAGAGCCTGCGACCGAATCCCTGGATGGTGCTGCCTTTGCGCAAATCAATGGATCGCAGACCAAGGCTGACTATCTTCTGGGTGGACGCCGGCTCATCGCCGAACTCAAGACGATCAACGCCGATCCACAGGACCGGATCGAACAAGGTCTGAAGGAGCGTTTTGCGCAGCCGGACGCGCCGATCGTGTTTGGCACGCTTGGTGTCTCGAAGGTCATCGAGGGTCTTCCGGACAATCAAGCCCTGAGCAAGATGATGGTCGATGTCGCGGGCCGTGCGGTGCGGCGGCACCTCCCGAAGGCAAACGACCAGATTGCTGCGATCAAAGAGAGGCTGGATCTGCCGGATGCCGGGGGTCTCGTTATCCTGATGAACGATGCGGAGCCGATGATCGACGCAAGTGCCATCGGCTATGCGATCAAGAGCGCGTTCGAAAATGTAGAGAGCGGCTATCCGCACATCACCAGTGTCTGGATGAGTGTGGTAAGCCACAGGATTCGTATGCCCGGGGATCGCCTCGGCTATCCGCTGCTGCACGTCTTCAAGAGCCTCGAGCGGCAGGCCGAGCTGGACTTCATGGCCCGCATGCTGGACGCTTGGGCGCGCTTCAACGGTTCCCGAATCGAACGCCTCGAGCATCGTGGCGATTGGGACGTTATGCGTCCTGTCTATGACGGTCCCACACCGACACTGGCGCCATTCGAATAACAGCGTTTTGGCGCGTCATCGATGGGAATGACGCGGAGCGTTCAAGCTTCAGGCCCGATGAAGCCCGATCTCGAACTGGCCCACATCCCCGAACTGACTGCCGTTGAACGTCGCGGGCAATTTCCCCCCAGTTGAGGCTGCGCCATAGCCTGGAAACAGGGTGATCCCACCTGCGCTATCGACGCGCGCAAGCATCATCAATCCGCCGATCTCGCCAATGGCAGATTCGTCGATGAGTTCGGAAAGCGCGAGCGTGGGATTGTAGCTTATGTC
>NZ_RWKS01000003.1:0-261878 GCF_003985085.1 Sphingomonas sp. TF3
GCTGCGATCATTTCGGGGCTGCTGCTTGCGGGACCGAGCGTCGCGAGGATGCGGACCTTGCGCGAACGCGGGGCTATTGCCTGTATCATGAAATAATTCTCGCCCTGGGGATGGCTTGTGCGCGTGCTGCTCTAACCCCTATTTCCGCCCGATCAACCGTGGAGCAACGATAATGGCCGATTTGGAGACTCTCGATGATGCCGTGGCGGCGGCGGCGTTCCGGCGGCTGGTGCGGCACCTGCGCCACCGCGACGACGCGCAAAATATTGATTTGATGGGGCTTGCCGGTTTCTGTCGCAATTGCCTGTCGGACTGGGTCGAGGAAGCCGACGGTACGCTGACCAAAGATGCCGCGCGCGCAATTATTTACGGCATGCCCTATGCGCAGTGGAAAGCCGCGCATCAGAGCGAGGCGACGCCCGAACAGCTCGAGCGGATGCGCCAAAGCGTCGCGAAGAATGCGTGACGGCGCGCGCGCGCTGTCCTAAAGCGCGCCCCTTTCAGTGATTCACATTCAGGGAACAACGCCGTGAGCGACATCATCGCCGCCGACCAACTCCGCCTGCTGATCGAGCGCATCGAGCGCCTCGAAGAGGAAAAGAAGGGCATCGCCGACGACATTAAGGACGTGTACGGCGAAGCCAAATCGACCGGCTTCGACGTCAAGACGATCCGCACCATCGTCCGCCTGCGCAAGATGGAAAAGCATCACCGCGACGAGGCCGAGGCGCTGCTCGAGACGTACAAGCAGGCGCTCGGGCTCGACTGAGGCACCACCAACATTGAGCGGGGACCACAAACGCCTTAAGGGGTCCCCGCAAAGTACCACTTTGCGGGGTAAGCATGGCAGGCCATTCCAAATATAAGAACATCATGTACCGCAAGGGCGCGCAGGATAAGAAGCGCTCGGGCATGTTTTCCAAGCTCAGCCGCGAAATCACCGTGGCTGCCAAGATGGGCTTGCCCGATCCGGACATGAACCCGCGCCTGCGCATGGCGATCAACGCCGCCAAGGCGCAGTCGATGCCCAAGGACAATATCCAGCGCGCGATCGACAAGGCGTCGAAGGGCGATACCGAGAATTACGAGGAAATCCGCTACGAAGGCTTCGGCCCCGGCGGCGTTTCGCTCATCATCGAGGCGCTGACCGACAACCGCAACCGCACCGCCACCAACGTGCGCACCGGCATGGCCAAGAATGGCGGAAACCTCGGCGCATCGGGATCGGTCAGCCATGCGTTCGACCGGATGGGCCTGATCTCCTATCCGGCGTCGGCAGGCGATGCCGAAAAGGTGTTCGAAGCGGCGCTTGAGGCAGGTGCCGAGGACGTACAGTCGAGCGAGGAGGGCCATGAGATCTGGACCTCGAACGAATCGCTGCACGAAGTCGTGACGGCGCTCACCCCGGTGCTGGGCGAACCCGAAGGCGCGAAGCTCGCTTGGCGGCCGCAGACTATGGTCGAAGTCAGCGAGGAGGATGCCGCGACGCTGTTCAAGCTGATCGACGTGCTCGACGACGATGACGACGTGCAGACCGTGTGGGGCAATTACGAAGTGTCCGACGCGATCCTCGAGAAACTGGGATGACCTTCAACTCCCTCTCCCTTTGGGAGAGGGAAGGGGCCCGCTTGGCGAAGCCAAGCGGGAAGGGTGAGGGCGACGTCGCACACCCGGTCACCCTCACCCTTCCGTCGCTCCGCTCCTCCTTCCCTCTCCCGAGGGGAGAGGGAATTTTATGCTGATCTTCGACAGTCGCCCGATCTTTTCACGCGAAGCCGCAAAGCCGCGAAGCGGGACCCGGTTCGCGCGGAGCCGCGGAGGCGCGGAGATGTTGCGCCCCGTATCGACCGACACACTCCCTACGTCATGCCGGGCTCGTCCCGGCATCCACCGTGCCGCTTATCCTGTGGCCGATGGTCTCGGCGATCGGTGGCCCCCGGGACAAGCCCGGGGTGACGGCGCGCGCGGGGTCCGTGCACCTTGTCTCCCTTCTCCTCCGCGTCTCCGCGTCTCCGCGCGAACTCCCTGCTTCGCGCCTTCGCGCCTTCGCGTGGACCAAAAAAAATGCTGATCCTCGGCCTCGACCCTGGTCTCGGCATCACCGGCTGGGGCCTGATCCGCGCCGAGGGCAACCGGCTGAGCCATGTCGCCAATGGCAAGCTCAAGACCGACACCGCCGCCTCGCTCCCCCGCCGCCTCGCCCATCTCGATGCGATGTTGAGCGCATTGCTGATCGATCACGCGCCCGATGCGTGCGCGGTCGAGGAAGTGTTCGTCAACGCCAACCCGCAATCGACGCTGAAGCTGGGGCAAGCGCGCGGCGTGGTGCTATGCGCTGGCGCGCGCGCTGGGCTCGATGTCGGCGAATATGCCACGCGCTTGATCAAGAAGGCGGTGGTCGGCGTCGGGGGTGCTGAAAAGGTGCAGGTGCATGCCATGGTCAGCCGCTTGCTGCCCGGCGTGAAGATCGACGGACCCGATGCCGCCGATGCGCTGGCGGTGGCGATTTGCCACGCGCACCATCTGGCGAGCGCGCGGCGCATCCCCTGATTTTGCTTTCCTCGGGCGGCGCGTTCCTGTTACGTACCGGACATGATCGCCCATCTTAAAGGCCGCCTCGACGCGACAGGACTCGACCATGCCGTGGTCGATGTTGGCGGGGTCGGCTATCTGGTTGGCGCATCGTCGCGGACACTCGCCGCGATCGGCCCGGTCGGCGAGGCGGTGATGCTCCACACCGAGATGCTGGTCGCCGAAGATTTCATCCGCCTGGTCGGCTTCGCGACCGCGTCTGAGCGCGACTGGTTCCGCTTGCTCACCGGAGTGCAGGGCGTGGGTGCGCGCGTCGCGCTGGCGATCCTGTCGGCGCTCGAACCCGCCGATCTTTCGCGCGCGATTGCCGCGCAGGACAAGGCGATGGTCGCTCGCGCCAATGGCGTTGGCCCAAAGCTCGCCGAACGCATCGTGCGCGAATTGAAGGACAAGATCGGCGGCGTCGCCATCGGCGGCGCGGGCGTGACGGTGGCCCCGGTCGGCGCGGGCGCGGATGCAGTGTCGGCGCTGCTCAACCTCGGCTTCCGCCCGGCCGAAGCCAGCGGCGCGGTGGCAGCGGCGGAGGAGGAACTGGGCGGCGGTGCGACGCTCGACGCGCTGGTGCGCCTCGCGCTCAGGAAGGCGGCGAAGTGACCCCCCGCCGATGCGGGCGGTTACACGATCGCCGTCGGCAATACTTCGCCCGCAAAATGCGCATCGAGATTCGCCAGCACCAGCGCCTCCATCGCGGCGCGGCCCTCGATCGTGGCGCTGCCCTGATGCGGGGCGAGCACCACTTGCGGCATCGCTTTCAGGGCGTCGGGCACCTGCGGTTCGTCGGCGAACACGTCGAGACCTGCGCCCGCGATGACGCCCTGCTCCAGCGCGGCGATGAGCGCGGCTTCGTCCACCAGACTGCCGCGCGCAATATTGATCAAAACGCCACCGCGCCCAAGCCGTTCGAACACCGCCGTATCGACAATGCTCTGCGTCGCGGCCCCGCCCGGCGCGGCGAGGATCAGCACGTCGCTCGCCTCGGCCAGTGCGGCGATGTCGGGCACGAAATGCCACGGCAGCTCGGGCTTGGCGTGGCGCGCGGTATAGAGGATTTCGCCCCCGAACGACGCGGCCCGCCGCGCGATCGCCTGGCCGATCTTGCCCAGCCCGAAGATGCCGATCGTGCGCCCGCTCGCCCGCCTGCCGAGCGGCACGCCCCAGCCGCCACCGCGCACCACCGCATCGTTGGCGGCCACCCGGCGCTCGACCGCCAGCCACAGGGCGATGGCGAGGTCGGCGACATCCTCGGTCAGCACGTCGGGCGTGGTGGTCACGCGCACGCCGCGCGCCTTGGCTGCCGCCAGATCGATGCGATCATGCCCGACACCGTGGATCGCGACGATTTCGAGCGCGGGCAACCGCTCGAGCAGCGCCGCATCGAGCAGCATCGTCCCGCCGCCGACGATCGCGCGCGTGCTCGGCGGTGGGGCATGGCGGTGCAGGGTGAAGCGCTCTTCCAGGGCTGCGATCAGGCTGGGCGCAAGCGACGAGGCGACGAACAGCTCGGGCAGGACAGTCATGCCGGTATCCTAGCGCCTGTGCCTTGCCGCGCCCAGCCCCGGCACGCTATCGCCGCGTCATGACCGACGATCGCATCCTCACCCCGGCCCGCACCGCCGAGGACGTCGACGCCGCGCTGCGTCCGAAGTCGCTCGACGATTTCGTCGGGCAGAAGGCTGCGCGCGAGAATCTGCGGATCTTCATTACGGCTGCGCGGGCGCGGGGCGATGCGCTCGACCATGTGCTGTTCTTCGGGCCCCCCGGCCTTGGCAAGACGACGCTGGCGCAGATCGTCGCGCGCGAAATGGGCGTTGGCTTCCGCGCCACCTCGGGCCCGGTGATCGCCAAATCGGGTGATCTCGCCGCCCTGCTCACCAATCTCGAAGATGGCGACGTGCTCTTCATCGACGAGATCCACCGGCTGCAACCGGCGGTCGAGGAAGTGCTCTACCCCGCAATGGAGGACCGCGCGCTCGATCTGATGATCGGCGAGGGGCCAAGCGCGCGCAGCGTGCGGATCGATTTGCCGCGCTTCACGCTGATCGGCGCGACCACGCGACAGGGCTTGCTGACCACCCCCTTGCGCGATCGCTTCGGCATTCCGGTGCGGCTGTCTTTCTATACGGTCGAGGAATTGACCAGTGTCGTCACGCGCGCGGCGGGGCTGCTCGGCCTTGCCATTTCGCCCGACGGCGCGACCGAGGTGGCGCGGCGTTCGCGCGGCACGCCGCGCATCGCCGGGCGGTTGTTGCGGCGCGTGCGCGACTTTGCCCATGCGGCGGGGCACGATGTGGTCGATGCGCGTGCTGCCGATGCCGCGCTCAACCGGCTGGAGGTGGACCGGATCGGGCTCGACGCGATGGACCGGCGCTATCTGATGATGATCGCCGACATTTATCGCGGGGGGCCGGTCGGCGTGGAGACGCTTGCGGCGGGCTTAAGCGAACCGCGCGACACGGTCGAGGAAGTGATCGAGCCGTATCTCATCCAGCTCGGCCTGATCGCGCGCACCGCGCGCGGGCGTTGCCTCAATGCGGGCGGGTGGAAGCATCTTGGCCTGACCCCGCCCGAAGGCGCGCAGGAAAGCTTGTTCGACGTGTAAAACTCCCCTCCCGCAAGCGGGAGGGGAATAAGAAAGAGCCCCCCAAACAAATCTTGTGCGTCGCACGATAGCCAAGCCCTGCACCAATCTGTTAGCCGGGTACCATGCCAAGCGCCGCCGCCTCCGCCCGCGAAATCCTCCGTCGTCTGCATGACGTGATGGCCTCGCGCACGCCTGCGCAGGCCAAGCTCAATGCGGTGGTCAACATCGTTGGCGAGGCGATGGCGAGCGAGGTCTGCTCGATCTATCTGCTGCGCGAGGGCGTACTCGAACTTTACGCCACGCGCGGGCTGGCGCAGGAGGCGGTGCACGTCACCAAGCTGGCCTTGGGCGAAGGTCTGGTCGGCACGATCGCGCAGACGGTCGAAATGCTCAACCTCGACGAAGCGGCGAGCCATCCCGACTTCGTCCACAACCCCGAAACCGGCGAGGAAAAGTTCCGCAGCTTTGCAGGCGTGCCGATCATCCGGCGTGAACGCGCAGTCGGCGTGCTGTCGGTCCAGCATGTCGATCCGCGCAAATATGACGAGGTCGAGATCGAGGCCTTGCAGACCGTGGCGATGGTGCTGAGCGAACTCATCGCCAATGCCGAACTGGTCGACGCCAGCGGTGCCGCGACGATGCGCCCGCAATCGACCGCGCCGATGCGCATCGCCGGGTTGAAGCTCGTCGACGGCATGGCGAGCGGCTATGCCGTGTTCCACCAGCCGCGCGTCCATGTCGAACATATCGTCGCCGAGGATACCGAGGCCGAGCGCCACCGCGTCTATGCAGCGTTCGACAAGATGCGCGAGCAGATCGAGCGCATCGCCGCGCAAGCCGAATTCGGCGTGGGTGGCGAGCATGAAGAGGTGCTCGAGACCTATAAGATGTTCGCCTATGACGAGGGCTGGGCGAGGCGCATCAACGAGGCGATCGATTCCGGGCTGACGGCGGAAGCGGCCATCGAGCGCGTCCAGCAACGCACGCGGATGCGGATGCGCCAGATCGACGATCCCTTGCTCGCCGACCGGATGCACGATCTCGAGGATCTGTCGAACCGGCTGTTGCGGATCGTGTCGGGGCAAATGGGCACCGCCGCGCAAATGGGCTTGCGGCAGGACACGATCCTGATCGCGCGCAATCTGGGGCCGGCCGAACTGCTCGAATATGATCGGCGACGGCTGAAGGGCGTGCTGCTCGAAGAAGGGTCGCTCACCGCGCACGTCACCATAGTCGCCCGCGCGATGGGGGTGCCGGTGCTTGGCCGCGTGCGCGACGTGCGGCGTTTGGTGGGCGAGGGCGATTTGCTGCTGCTCGATGTCACCGCAGGCAACGTCTTTGCGCGGCCATCGGCGGCGATGGAGGAAGCGTTCCAGACCGCGCTGGAATTGCGCCAGAAACGCCGTGCGGTGTTCGCTGCGCTGAAGAGCGAGGCCCCGGTCACCAAGGACGGCCACCGGTTGACGGTGATGGTCAATGCCGGGCTGCGCGACGATGTTTCGGCGCTCGATGTGACCGGTGCCGACGGCATCGGCCTGTTCCGCACCGAATTCCAGTTTCTCGTTTCCGCCACCTTGCCCTCGCGCGAGCGCCAGCAGCGCCTGTACCGCGACGTGCTCGATGCGGCGGGCGATCGGCCCGTGGTGTTCCGCACGGTCGATATCGGCGGCGACAAGGCGCTGCCCTATCTCAACAAGGAAGATGCCGACGAAGAAAATCCGGCGATGGGCTGGCGCGCGATCCGGCTCGCACTCGAACGCGGCGGGCTGATGAAGGTGCAGGCGCGCGCGCTGCTGGAGGCGGCGGCCGGGCGGACGCTCAACGTCATGTTCCCGATGGTCAGCGAGCCGTGGGAGTTTGACGAGGCGCGCGCGTTGTTCGAGGCGCAGCGCGATTGGCTCGGCGCGCGCGGCAAGAAGCTGCCGACCGACATCCGCTATGGCGCGATGCTTGAAGTGCCGGCGCTTGCCGAGCAGCTTGACGTGCTGCTGCCCAATATTGCCTTCCTGTCGGTCGGCACCAATGACCTGACGCAATTTCTCTTCGCCGCCGATCGCGCCAATCCCAAGCTCGCCGAACGTTATGACTGGTTGAGCGCCGCGATCTTGCGCTTCCTGCTCAAGCTGGTCGAACCGACGCGGGCGGCGGGCGTGCAGTTGACGGTGTGCGGCGAAATGGGCGGGCGTCCGTTGGAAGCGATGGCGCTGATCGGGCTTGGGATCGATCGGCTGTCGATCACGCCTGCAGCGGTCGGGCCGATCAAGGCGATGGTGCGCTCGCTCGATCGGGCGGCGTTGACGGCGCATATGGCGGAGCTGCTCAAGGCACCTCCGCGCGATATGCGCGGCGCGCTTTCGGCTTGGGCGACCGAAAACGGCGTTGAACTGGCGTGATCGGGCGATGGAGGATGCGACAGGCCGTTGACTTGTCTGCCCCCCTTTGTGAGACACGATCGCAGGGCAGGACAAAGATTGGGCCGCACCCATCCTGCCGGAGAGACGCATGACCGATCCGTTACCGTCCGAAGAGGCAACGCTGTTCCCCAAGACTGCCGGGGAAAAGCTGCGCGAGGCGCGTGAGGCGCAGGGCTTGTCCCTCGCCGAGATCGCTGCGCGGACTCGCGTACCGGTGCGCCAGCTCGAAGCGATCGAACTCGGCAATTACGCGACCTTGCCGTCGATCACCTATTCGGTGGGTTTCGCCAAAGCCTATGCCCGTGCGGTCGGGATCGACGAAGTCGCGATCGCGCGCGAGGTGCGCGGTGCCAGCGATCAGCCCAATGCGGTCCGGCGAACCGAATATGAGGCCTATCAGATCGACGAGCCATCGCGCGTGCCGACGCGCGGTCTGGCGATGGTGACGCTGCTGGTGGCGATCATACTGCTGGTTGGGGTCGGGGTGTTTTACGGGACCAACCTGTTTCGCGGCGAGGAGAGCGTGGCCACGACGCCCGCTGCCGAGCCAACCGCACCGGTCGCGGACGCGCCGACGGCTGCACCCACGCCTGCCGCGCCGACGGGTGCCGTGGTGCTGACCGCGACCGACGAGGTGTGGCTGAAAGTCTATGACAAGGCCGGAAAGACCTTGTTCATCGGCACAATGAAGGCCGGGGACACCTATGCGGTGCCCGGCGATGCTGTCGGCCCGATGATCAATGTCGGGCGTCCCGACAAATTGCAGGTGACGGTGGGCGGAACGCAGGTCGCGCCGCTTGGTGACGGCAAGGTTGCGATCAAGGACGTGCCGATCGACGCGGCGACGCTCGGGGCACGCGGGGCAGCACAGCCTAATCCGGCCGTTGCCGCATCCCCGACGCCCGCCGCCCCGACGCGTGCGGCATCGCGGAGCACGGCAAGCCCCGCCGCGCATCGCGATCGTGCGGGTTCGGCCTCGGTCGAACCGCCGCTCAACATCGCCGCTCCCGTCGCCCCGGAGCCGACCGGGCCCACGCCGGGCGCGACGCCGAAACCATGATCGTCTGCGCAATGGCGAGGTTCGTTGCGCGATTTCTATTTACACCGGGGGGTGTCGAATGCGCACTTATCTGATCTCTGCACTGGTCGTGGCTGGAACTGCCCTGGCCCCCCAGCCAGCATTTGCCCAGCGCACGACCGGCGCTGCAATTGAGGGGCGGGTGGACCGGCTCGAAGGCGAGATGCGCGCGGTGCAGCGCAAGGTGTTTCCGGGCGGAAGCGGGCAATATGTCCAGCCCGAGAACCAGCCGACCAACCCGGACACGATCCTGTCGGGCTCGCCCACCAGCCCGGTCGCGGACCTGACCGCGCGCGTCGATTCGCTGGAAACGCAGTTGCGCGGCATGACCGCGCAAATCGAAACCAATCAGCATCGCCTGCAACTGGTCGAGGGGCGATTGAAGACGCTCGAAGCGAATGCAGCGGCTGCGGCAGCGGCGGCCGCAGCCGCAGCAGAGCCCGCACCGATCCAGTCGCCCGGTGCCGATGATCGCCCCACTCCGGTACGCCCCGTAGCGGACCGGCCCGCCGACAAACCGACGGCGACCAGGCCAGCCCCGACCAAGGGCGGTGTGACCCCGCCGCCGGTCGTGCGCACGGTTGTTGCGAAGGATCCCGAACGCGGGGCGAAGCTCGCCGCGATCGATCGGCCGGACACGGGGGACGCTGCCGAAGACACCTATCTCTATGGCTACCGGCTGTGGGCGGCGAAGCTCTATCCTGAGGCCGAGGCGCAGTTTACCATCGTCACCACCAAATTCCCGACCCACAAGCGCGCGAGCTATGCGCAGAATCTGCTGGGCCGGTCGTATCTGGAAGATGGCAAGCCGTCGCTTGCCAGCCTTGCCTTTTACGACAATTACAAGAAATGGCCCGATGGCGACCGCGCGCCCGAAAGCCTTTATTATCTGGCCCAGGCACTGGTGAAACTCGACAAGCCCGCCGCACAAGTGTGCAAGGTCTATACCGAGCTGACGCGGACCTACGGTGCCAAGGTCGATGCCGACCCCAAGATGAAGGCCGGCGTCGCCAAGGGCCGCGCGGCGGCCAATTGTTCGTGAGATGAGCATGCTCGACCGGGCAGCGGTCGAGCGGTTCGGCGGTGATCTTGCGCAGGTGCTGGGGGGTGTCGTCCCGCCCGATGCGCCGATCGCGCTGGCGGTGTCGGGCGGGCCCGACAGCATGGCGATGCTCGCGCTCGCGGCGGCGGCGTTTCCGGGCCAAGTCCACGCCGCCACGGTCGATCACCGCTTGCGCGCCGCCGCTGCCGCCGAGGCGCGGATGGTCGCCGCCTGGTGTGCCAACGCCGGGGTGCCACACACCACACTCGTGGTGGCAGAGCCGATTGGATCCGGGTCGGTGCAGGCGCGCGCCCGGGCTGTACGTTATGAGCTGCTGCTGCGCTGGGCGGCCGAGATCGGCGCGAGCTGCCTTGCTACCGCGCATCATGCCGACGATCAGGCCGAAACCTTCCTGATGCGCGCCGCACGCGGGTCGGGTGTGGCAGGGCTGGCGGGCATCCGCGCACGACAGCGGCGCGAAGTGGTTGCTCCCGGCCGATGCGGCGGGGTCGATTTGGTCCGCCCGCTCCTCGGATGGCGCGTGGCGGAATTGCGGGCTTTGGTGGTCGCAGCGGCGATGCCCTTCGTCGATGACCCCAGCAATGCAGATCCGCATTATGACCGCACGCGTTTTCGCGCGCTGCTCCGCGACACGCCATGGCTTGATGCCGCGCAGCTCGCACGCTCGGCGGCGTATGTCGCCGAGGCCGATGCGACGCTGCGCGAGATTGAGGCGTGGCTATGGACGACGCGGAAGGTCACGCCCGAACGGATTGACGATCCTGACCTGCAAAGCTGGCTGGACCTGTCCGATCTGCCGCGTGAGGTGCAACGCCGGATGTGCCGTTCCGCGATCCATTCGGTGCGCGCGGCCAATGGTATCTTCCGTCCAATTTTCGACGACTCGACCAATATCGAACCGCTGCTGGACGCGCTCTTGGCGGGCACGACCGCGACTCAGGGGGGAATCATGGTGTCGGTGTGGGGAAAAGTGTGGCGTTTTGCCCCACAACCACCGCGTCGCTCGCTCTGATCGACGAATTTGCTTGGCACATTCCATTGCCATTAATCCGCACGCGCCTATCTTGAGAGATCGAGAAAGGTACGTTTCCGCATGAACGACAACGACAAGCAGCCCGGCTCCGACACTGGCGGGCCTAACCCGTGGATGAAGTCGCTGCTCATCTGGGTTGGCATCCTGGTCGCGCTGGCACTGTTCGTCGCGCTGATCGGCAATCGCGAGCCCGGCGCGGCCGCGGCGCAGATCCCCTATTCGGCCTTCCTCGACAAGGTCGAGAGCGGCGCAGTGCACGATGTGAACATCGCCGGCGAAGTCGTCACGGGCACGTATAACGACACCACCAAATTCCGTACCTTCGCGCCGCAGGACCCTCGCCTGACCGATCGCCTGCGCGAAAAGGGCGTCGTGATCAGTGCCAAGCCCGAAGAGGGCGCGCCGATCTGGCAGATCCTGTTGGTCAATTCGCTGCCCTTCTTCCTGTTTCTCGGTCTTGGCTATTTCGTGCTGCGCCAGATGCAGAAGAACACCGGCTCGGGCGCGATGGGCTTTGGCAAGAGCCGCGCCAAGATGCTGACGCAGAAGGAAGGCCGCGTGACCTTCGATGATGTCGCCGGCATCGACGAAGCGCGTGAGGAACTGCAGGAGATCGTCGAGTTCCTCAAGGACCCGACCAAATTTGCGCGCCTCGGCGGCAAAATCCCCAAGGGCGCGTTGCTGGTCGGCTCGCCTGGCACCGGCAAGACGCTGCTCGCCCGCGCGATCGCGGGTGAGGCGGGCGTGCCGTTCTTCACCATTTCGGGGTCGGATTTCGTCGAGATGTTCGTCGGCGTGGGCGCTTCCCGCGTGCGCGATATGTTCGAGCAAGCCAAGAAGTCGGCCCCGTGCATCGTCTTCATCGACGAAATCGACGCGGTCGGCCGCCATCGTGGTGCTGGCCTCGGCAATGGCAATGACGAGCGCGAACAGACGCTCAACCAATTGCTGGTCGAGATGGACGGGTTCGAGGCCAATGAAGGCATCATCATCATCGCCGCCACCAACCGGCCCGACGTGCTCGACCCCGCTTTGCTGCGTCCGGGCCGGTTCGATCGCCAGGTCGTCGTGCCCCGGCCCGATATTGAAGGCCGCGTGAAGATCCTCGAAGTGCATATGAAGAAGGTGCCGCTGGCCCCTGACGTTGATGCGCGCGTCATCGCCCGCGGTACGCCCGGCTTCTCGGGTGCCGATCTCGCCAACCTCGTCAACGAGGCTGCGCTGCTGGCGGCCCGCAAATGCAAGCGGCTGGTCGCGATGAGCGAGTTCGAAGAAGCCAAGGACAAGGTCATGATGGGGGCGGAACGGCGCTCGATGGTGATGACCGACGAAGAAAAGCGGATGACCGCCTATCACGAGGCCGGCCATGCGATCGTCTCGATCCACGAAGCGGCCTCGGACCCGATCCACAAGGCGACGATCATCCCGCGCGGCCGCGCGCTGGGCATGGTGATGCGCCTGCCGGAGCGCGATTCGTACAGTTATCACCGCGACAAGATGTACGCGAACCTTGCCGTGTCCATGGGCGGGCGCGTCGCCGAGGAAGTGATCTTCGGCTATGACAAGGTGTCGTCGGGTGCTTCGTCGGACATTCAATATGCCACTGGCCTGGCGCGTGACATGGTCACCAAATGGGGCATGTCCGATAAGGTCGGCCCGGTCGAATATGCCCAGCCCGAAGGCGAATCCTTCCTTGGCTATTCGAATTCGCAACCGGTGCGCATGTCCAACCAGACCGCGCAACTTATCGACGATGAGATCAAGGCGATCGTTCAGGGCGGGCTCGACCGCGCCAAGCATCTCCTGACCGAGCATATCGACCAATTGCACCTGCTGGCCGGTGCCTTGCTCGAATATGAGACGCTGTCGGGCGACGAAATCCTCAAGCTCGTCGCCGAGGGCAGCATCAGCCGCGACGATGGCCCCAAATCGCCATCGGTGCCGGGGGCTGGCACGTCGATCCCCAAGACGCGCAAGCCCAAGGGTGGCAGCGGCTTCGGCAATCCGGCACCTGCCGGAGCCTGATGCCAGGCACCAAGAGGCAAGAAAAGGCCGCGTCCGAAGCATCGGGCGCGGCCTTTTTTATGGGATAAGCCGCAGCCGAAATCCGCTGCCGCCAAGCGGCTATTCCATCAGCCCCATAACGAGCAGCATCGCGGCAAAGGCGAGCAACGCGACCCAGGCAAAGATCAGAAGGGCGACAGTGCGCCACAGCGCCGACCGCTTGCGCAGCCCATAAGCGCCGCGCAATTGTGCGAACATGTGGACGGGGGGAATGATCAGCGCCGCCCGCTCGATCAGCCACGACGATACGCCTGCGGTCGATAGCAGCGTCAGCGTCACCACCAGCATCATCATGAAGGCGATCGAATAGGTCACGAAGATCGCATGGTCGTACATCTGGAAGCGTCGCCGCCACAGAAACAGCAACGCCACGAACGGCGTTGAGATCGGGATCAGCGCCCAGCTATATTTGTACACGCTCGACTGCAGTTTGTAGAGTACCAGTCCCGGGTTCTCCCTCGCCTTGGCCAGCCCCTTGTCGAGCGCGTGCCAACTGGTGTGAACGTCGTCGAAGCTAAGCGGGATGTCCTGCATTGCCTTGCCCGACATCACATTGCGCGCTGCGGTGAGCGAGGTCATATCGTCCTTCAACTCAGCGATTTTTTCCGCGGCACCGGGCGCATTGGGCGTTGCTTGCAGCTCGGCGAGCCGCGCCGTGTTCTTGGCGATATTGGCATCGATGTTCTGCACCGCCCTGGTGCGCGCCTCGGGCGGCATGCCGATGCCGAGTTCCCCCGCGATCGCGTGGATCGTCGCGAACATCAGGAACACCGAAAACAGGAACAACGCCAGCGGCGAGACGAAGCGTGCGCGCTCACCCGCGATATAGCGTCGCGTCAGTGCACCGGGGTGGAATGCCAGCATCGGCAAGGTGCGCCAGATCTTGCCTTCAAAGTGGAACACGCCGTGCAGCAGATCATGGCCGATCGAGTGCAGTGAACGGTGGACATGCCCGGCCTGGCCGCAGGCATGGCAAAAGTCGCCGTGCAGCGACGTTCCGCAATTCAGGCAAAGCCCATGCTCATGTGCGCGATGGACGATTTCGCCAGCATGCGGTTCGGCCACACGGCCGACCAGCATGCCCGTTGCGATATCGCCCGCTGCCCCGATTTCCCCCGACATGCGCGGAGCATAGCAGCGGCTTTTGCGAATGCGATAGCTTTTGCGGGGGCGGCCTTGCTCGTGATAGCGACGGTTTCATGAACGATGCCACGATTCTGCTCGCCGACATGACCAACCGCGCTCGCGCCGCTGCCCGCACGCTGGCGACGCTGCCGACAGCGACCAAGGCGGCTGCGTTGCGTGCGGCCGCGCAGGCGCTGCGCGATGCCGCGCCGCAGATCCTGTCCGCCAACGCCACCGATATGGCCAAGGCGACGGAAGCCGGTCTGTCGAACGCGATGCTCGACCGGTTGAAGCTCGATAGCGGGCGCGTGGCGGCGATGGCGGACGGCGTTGCCGCCGTTGCGGGACTGGCCGATCCGGTCGGCGCGATCATCGACGAGAGCGAGCGCCCCAACGGCCTGCGCCTGCGCCGCGTCCGCGTGCCGATCGGCGTGATCGGCATTATCTATGAAAGCCGCCCCAATGTGACCGCCGATGCCGCCGCGCTCGCGGTGATGGCGGGCAATGCTGTGATTCTGCGCGGGGGCTCGGAGGCGATCGAGAGCAACCGCGCGATCCACGCCGCGCTCGTGTCGGGCCTGGTGGCCGAAGGCATCCCCGCCGATGCCGCGCAACTGGTGCCCACCACCGACCGGGCCGCCGTCGGCGCGATGCTGGCGGCCGACGGATCGGCGGGCGCAGGCGCGATCGACCTGATCGTACCGCGCGGCGGCAAGGGGCTGGTAGCGCGCGTCCAAGCCGAGGCGCGTGTGCCCGTGCTCGCGCATCTCGACGGCATCAACCACATCTATGTCGATGCCTCGGCCGATCCGGCGATGGCCCGGTCGATCGTGGTCGATGCCAAGATGCGGCGCACCGGCGTGTGCGGTGCGATGGAGACGTTGCTGATCGATCGCGCTTATCCCGATCCGGTGGGGCTGGTCTCCGCTTTGCGCGATGCTGGCTGCGAGGTGCGCGGCGGCCCCGGCCTGCGCGCGCTGGTGCCCGATCTGGTGTCCGCGACCGATGCCGACTGGGACACCGAATATCTCGAGGCGATTGCCTCGGCGGGGCTGGTCGACGGCCTCGACGGTGCATTGCGTTTCATCGCGCGCCACAGCTCGCACCACACCGACGCGATCGTCGCGAATGACGAACGCGTCGCGACGCGCTTCCTCGCCGAAGTCGACAGTGCGATCGTGCTGTGGAACGCCTCGACGCAATTTGCCGATGGCGGCGAATTCGGGCTCGGTGCCGAAATCGGCATCGCCACCGGGCGCTTGCACGCGCGCGGCCCAGTGGCGCTCGAGGGCCTGACGACCTACAAATGGGTCGGCTATGGCACCGGGCAGGTGCGCGGTTGAAGACGGCGACACGGACGCGCATCGGCATTCTCGGCGGTTCGTTCAATCCAGCGCATGCGGGGCACCGCGCGATCAGCCTGGCGGCGCTGGAGGCGCTCGCGCTTGATGAAGTGTGGTGGCTGGTGTCGCCCGGCAATCCGTTGAAGGAGAAGAGCGGGGACATGGCACCGTTCGCGGCGCGCTTCGCCTCGGCGGCGCGCGTGGCGCGGCATGCGCCGATCCGGGTGAGTGCGATCGAGCAGCGTCTCGGCACCCGCTACACCGTCGATACGGTCACCAAATTGCGGCGACTCTTCCCCAAGAAGCAGTTCATCTGGCTGATGGGATCGGACAATCTCGCGCAGTTCGACCAGTGGAAAGGGTGGCGCCGGATCGCGCGTGAGGTTCCGATTGCGGTTATCGCGCGTCCGGGGTATGAACATGCTGCTCTCGCGGCTCCCGCGATGGGCTGGTTGCGGCGCGCACGTCGGCCCGCACACCAGGCGAAGAACTGGACGCAGTGGAGATTGCCGGCACTCGTGCTGTTGCGCTTCCGCCCCGACCCGCACTCCGCGACGCAGCTTCGTGCTGCCGACCCCGCCTGGCAGCGGCATTTCCTGCCAGATGAACCGTCCCCACCTTCTGCATAGGAATCGTCTTGGCCTCATCTTCTCCTGTTTATCGCGCGTCCGAACCCGATGAGGTCGAGGCGCTGCATCGGCTCGTGCTCGCGTCGCTCGACGACGATCAGGCGGTCGACACCATCTCGATCCCGCTCGCGGGCAAATCGAGCATCGCGGATTACATGGTCATCGCCAGTGGGCGTTCGACTCGCCAGGTCGCGTCGATGGCGCAGAAGCTCGCCGAAAAGATCAAGGCCGAGCTTGGCCGCCCGACCCGCATCGAAGGTCTGCCGACCGCCGATTGGGTGCTGCTCGATGCGGGCGACGTGATCGTGCATCTGTTCCGTCCCGAAGTGCGCACCTTCTACAATCTCGAACGGATGTGGGCGTTTGGCGATGCGCCGACGCCGCCGGTCGCCCCGGCGATTGCGGATTGATCGCACGATCTTCTGCCTCCCCGGCGAAGGCCGGGCCCCAGTCGTGAGCGGTGAGATGGTGCGCGCAGCGCTCACGAGCAGCGGTCTCTGCGACTGGGCCCCGGCCTTCGCCGGGGAAGTCGTGGGCTGAGACCTCTCGCAACGGAGTCAACAATGCTGCTCCACATCGTTGCCCGTGGTCGGATCGGGCGCGGGCCGGAGGCCGAATTGGTCGAGCGCTATGTCAAGCGGCTGACCTGGCCGTTCAAGATGACGGAATTGCCCGATACCGGCGGCAAGATGCCTGCGGTCGAGCCGGGCACGCGCGTCGTGATACTCGACGAGACGGGGCAGGTGCTGCCCTCGCGCGATCTTGCGGCGACGTTGGAGAAGTGGCGCGATGGCGGCGTGCGCGAGGCGCGCTTTCTGATCGGGGCGGCGGATGGCTTTGACGATGCGCAGCGCGCTGAGGCCGATGTGTTGCTGAGCTTCGGGCGGGCGACCTGGCCGCACTTGCTGGCGCGCGCGATGCTGGCGGAGCAATTGTACCGCGCGACCAGTATTCTTGCCAACCATCCCTATCACCGCGAGGGGTAAGATGCGCGGGCGGGGTTTTTTGATCGGTGCGCTGGCGCTGGCGGGTGCGAGTGTAGCACCGGCGCAGGATACCGCCGACCAACGTCAGCGACTGGCCGAGGCCAAGGCGCAATCGGCTGCCGCCGCCGCGCGTTCGGCCGGGCTGGAACGCGCCGCCGCCATCGAACGCGACCAGGCCGCGCAGGCGCGCGCGCAGGAGGCCGCCGTCGCCGCGCGGATTCAACAGGCCGAGGCCGACATCGCCGCCGGTCAAGCGCGGATCGCGATCATTGACCGGTTGCTGGCCGATCAGCGCGCGCGGCTCGCCGCGAAGCAAGCGCCGGTCGCGCGCCTGATGGCGGCGCTGCAATCGCTCGCGCGGCGTCCCGCGGTGATCAGCATGGTCCAGCCCGGTTCGGTCGACGATCTGGTTCACGTCCGCGCGGTGCTGTCGAGCACGCTGCCGGTCATCCGCGCGCGCACCGCCGATGTCCGCGCCGATCTTGCGCACACGCGGGCGCTGCAGGAACAGGCTGCGCTGGCGACGCGCGCGCTGGCCGAAAGTCGCACACGGCTGGAGGCACAGCGGCTGGCGCTGACGCGGTTGGAGGCGGAACACCGCTTGCGCTCGCGCACGTTGGGGCGCGATGCGCTGTTCGAATCCGACCGGGCCATCGCGCTCGGCGAAAAGGCCCGCGACATCGTCGATCTGATGGATACGATCGGCAATCAGGCGGCGACGCGGGAGAGCCTGGAATCGCTCCCGGGACCGTTGCCGCGTCCGCCGCGGCCGGGGGAAGTCGCGGCACCGGTCGACCAGGGGCACTGGTCGTCCGCCGCCCCGCCTTATCGTCTGCCGGTCCAGGGCAAAATCGTAACCGGCCTTGGCGAAGTGTCGGCGGCGGGCGTGCGGTCGCGCGGTCTGACGCTTGCGCCACTCGCGGGTGCGCAAGTCGTCGCGCCCGCTGCCGGACGCATCGCCTTTGCCGGGCCGTTTCGGGATTATGGGGCGATCGTCATTATCGATCATGGCGGCGGCTGGACGTCGCTGGTGGCAGGGCTCGGCAGCGTCAGCGTGCGGATCGGCGAAGCCGTCGGGCAGGGCGCGCCGATCGGTCAGGCCCAGCGTGGCGAGGCTCCGCGCGTGACCGTCGAACTGCGGCGGCGCGATCGCGCGGTGGACATGACCGCGCTGATCGGCTGAGTCACGCTGCGTTCAGGGCCAGCATGCTTTGATCTGCGACGAAACCCCGCTACGGTGTGGCGATACCCTCTTGCTCGTATGAGTATCGAAACGATGTCGCGCTTTACCACCTCGCTGTTTCAGGCCTCCGCGATTGCCGCGGTGCTGGCCATGGTGCCGATCGGCACCAGTGCGATGGCGGCGGTCGACACCGGCACGTACCGCGAAATGTCGGTGTTCCTCGACGTGTTCAACCGCGTGAAGGCGGAATATGTCGACAAGGTCGACGACAAGGTGCTGGTCAAGGGGGCGATCCAGGGGATGCTCGCCGCGCTCGATCCGCACAGCGCCTATGAGACCGGGCTCGACTATGACAACCTCAAGATCCAGACGATGGGGAGCTATGGCGGGCTCGGGCTCACCGTCACGATGGAGGATGGCGCGGTCAAGGTGATGTCGCCGCAGCCCGATGCGCCGGGCGCGCGCGCCGGGATCAAGTCGGGCGACTATATCACCCACATCGATGGCAAGTTGATCTTCGGCGATTCGCTTGATGAGTCGATCCAGAAGATGCGCGGTGCGCCGGGCACCAAGGTCGCGCTGACGCTGTTGCGTCCAGGTCGCGACAAGCCGATCCAGGTCACGCTGGTGCGCGAGAAGATCGTGCAGAAGCCGGTCAAATGGAGCGTAAAGGACGGCGTCGGCGTCATCACCATCACCGCCTTTTCGGAACATACCGGGGAGGCGGTTACGGGCGCGATCCGGGGCATCGTCAAGCAACTCGGCCATGATCCGCTCGGTTACATCATCGATTTGCGCGACAATGGCGGCGGCTTGCGCGACGAGTCGATCGCCGTTGCCGACAACTTCCTCAGCAGCGGTGAAATCGTCTCGCAGCGCGGTCGCGACAAGGCCGATATCGAGCCGTTTTACGCCGAATCCTATGTGAAGGGCGATCTGGCGCATGGCGTGCCGATCATCGTGCTGACCAACGCCGGGACCGCGTCCGCGTCGGAAATCGTCGCGGGGGCTCTGCAGGATCACCACCGCGCGCTGGTGATGGGCGAACGCTCGTTCGGCAAGGGATCGGTGCAGACGGTGATCGATCTGGGCGACAATGCCGCGCTGCGCCTGACCACCTCGCGTTATTATACCCCCTCGGGACGATCGGTGCAGGAGGGCGGGATCGAGCCTGATATCGCGGTGCCGCAGCTTTCCGACCCCGATTACAAATCGCGGCCCGTGTTCCGCGAAGACGATTTGCGGCGGCATCTCATCAATGAGGTGAAGGCCAATAACGGCGCGCTGGAGGAAGATGGCAAGGTTGATCCGCGCTTTGCCGCCACCGCAGACGAGTTGAAAGCCAAGGGGATCGATGACTTCCAGCTGAGCTATGCGCTGAAGACGCTCGCGCGGCTCTCTTCGACCCAATCCGTGACGGCGGCGAAGTAAGCGATGATCCGGGACCGTTTTCGCGCCGCACGTTTGCTCGCGTTGCTGATTCCGCTGGCGTTGCTCGGCGGTGCGCTGGCCTTTCAATATATCGGCAAGCTCTATCCGTGCGAGATGTGCTGGTGGCAGCGGTATCCGCACATCGCGGCGCTTGTGCTGGCGGCGCTGGCGTTCGTCGTGCCGGGACGGGCGGCGCGGACCGCGCTCGTCGGGCTGGCAGCTTTGGCGATTTTGCTGAGTGGCCTGATCGGCGTCTATCATGCCGGGGTCGAATATCATTGGTGGGCGGGCGTTACTGCCTGCACCTCCACCGTATCGGGCCCAATCACGCTCGACAGCATCATGAACGCGCCGATCATCCGCTGCGACGTGGCGCAATGGACGTTGTTCCATATTTCGCTCGCTGGATACAATGCGCTCTTTTCGAGTGCGGGCGCGCTCGCCATCTTCGCGCTGATGCGGAGGAAGGCAGCATGACCCGTTGGAAACCTGGCGACCCGAAGCGTGCAACCGCATCTATGGTACGGGTCGATCAAGCAGGCGAATATGGCGCGACGCGCATCTATGCGGGTCAGCTTGCGGTGCTGGGCGATCGCAGCCCGGCGGCGCGCGCGATTGCCGGCATGGCCAATCAGGAAGAACGCCACCGTGCGTTTTTCGATTCGATGATGGCGCGGCGCAGTGTGCGCCCGACCGTGCTGCAACCGTTTTGGGATGTCGCCGGTTTCGCGCTTGGGGCGGTAACGGCGGCGATGGGCCCTGAAGCCGCGATGGCCTGCACTGCCGCCGTCGAAACCGAGATCGACAAGCATTATGCCGAGCAACTCGATGTGCTAGGTGACTGCGATCCGGAGCTTTCGGCCGCCATCCGCGATTTTCAGGCCGAAGAGGTCGAACATCGCGAAACGGCGCTGGCGGCAGGTGCGGAAAACGCTGTTGGGTATCCGTTGCTCAGCGCGGCTATCCGGCTGGGGTGCAAGGTTGCCATCGCGACCGCGAAACGGATTTGACGGGAGACAGGATCATGGCGAACCTGACGACGAAGACAGCGCTGGCGGCGACATTGCTTACGGGCATTGGCCTGGGCGGTTTCGCGCCGCTCGCGGCGCAGAACGTGCCGGTACCTACGCTGGTGATCTACGGCACGCAAAAGTGCCCGACCGATGCCGATGGCAATGAAATCGTGGTGTGCGTCCGCCGCAAGCCTGGCGAGCAGTTCCGCATCCCCAAGGAATTGCGCGAATTGAAGGTCACGCCGGAAAACGAGAGCTGGGCGGCCAAGTCAGCGGCCAATGATCGGGTTGGTGCGACGGGAATCGGCAGTTGCTCGACGGTAGGTGCCGGCGGATCGACCGGCTGCTTCGCGCAGGCCGGCCAACGCTATAAGCGCGAAAAGCAGGACGCCAAAGCTGACCAGCGCGCCATAGAAGCCTCTTTGCCGTAATGGGTTGAGCGTGCAAGTGCGCGAGATGCGAACGGGGGCGTCGCTGATTGGGAGTTGCTCTGCACTTCCCTTGGGCCGCTCGCTCGGCCAATGGCTGTTCGCCTGATTACATGAGAGAGCCTGACACGACCGTTCGCGCGCCCCATGCGGCGGCGCTTCTGCTGTTCGCGCTGGTGTGGCTGTCGTGCATATGGTTCGGCTCGTTCGAGCTCAATCCCAACAACGCCACACGCCTGTTTGGCGCACTCGCGCTGGTCGAACGCGGTGAGGCGACGATCGATCGCTATGAGACGCTGACGATCGACAAAGCGCAGTTCGCGACCAAGACGGGCACGCATTACTATATGGACAAGGCCCCCGGCATGACGCTGATGGCGGCACCGGTGGTTTGGGCGGCCGACCATTTGGCGGGAGCGCAGTCCTATGACGAGGTGATCGACATCACCAATCTCCGGCTCGCGAATTTCCTGCGGCTTCGCTTGTGGCTGGCGGTGGCATTCGGGGCGGCGGTGTTGACGGCCTTTGCCACCGTGCTGCTGTTCGATTTCGGCACCGGACTCACTGGCAGCCCAGCCGCCGGGCTGTTTGCGGCGCTGGGCTATGCCTTGGGATCGGTGATATGGGGCTGGTCGACCACGATGTTCGGCCACGCTTCGGTCGCGGCGCTGTTTCTGATCGCGACCTGGGCGATCTGGCGCGGCACTTCGGGCGCGAAGGAGCTTGGGCGCTGGCGCTATCCGGTGATGGCCGGGTTGGCGCTTGGCTGGGCGGTTGCGGTGGAATTTCAGGCGGCCTTGGGCGGCATTGCCATCGGGCTATGGGCCTTGTGGCGCAGCCGGGGGGCGGTGTGGCCGATGCGGTGGCGATTGTACGCGCTGGCGGTCGCGGCGGCCGTGGTCGCGGTGCTGCCGATGTTGGCCTATAATCAGTTTGCCTTCGGAACCCCGTTCATGACCGGCTATCGCGGCGTGGTCGGGTTTAGCGGGATGAACCAGGGGCTGTTCGGCCTGACCTATCCAAAACCGGAAGCGCTGCTTGGCATTACCCTGGGACTCCGGCGTGGATTGTTCTGGGTGGCACCCGCGCTCGCAATGGGTGCGGCGGGCGTGATCCTATTGCTGCGCGATCGCGCGACGCGCGACCTTGGCGTGCTGGCGGTCGCGGTGATCGTGATCGTACTCTCGCTCAATGCGTCCTACGCCTATTGGGATGGCGGCGCGTCAACCGGGCCGCGCCATTCGGTGCCAGCGATTCCCTTTCTCGCGCTCGGCCTCGCCCCGTTCTGGGCATCGCTGCGCTCGCGCGCGGCAAAGCGCGCGGCGGCGGCACTGCTCGCGCTGTCGATGATCGTCAATCTGGTGATCGCATCGACCGACATCTTCGCGCCCGAAAACATGGCGATGCCGGTGTGGACGCGCAATTTTGTCGGCCTGTTCGCGCACGGCAAGTTCAATACACTGGCCAATGTCTATTGGGGGTGGCAGCCGTGGTTCGGTTTTGCGCTGTATCTCGACGTCGCGCTGCCGACGCTGGTGCTGATCCTGTGGTGGACGCGGCGCGCGGAGCGGGATCGGCAGCGTACGGGGTCAGTATAAGCGGCCGCCATTGGGCACGGGCAGCGTGGGCTGAATCAAGACGACCTCGCCATCCTCGTCGGGAAAGCCCAGCGTCAGCACTTCGGACATCACCGGACCGATCTGGCGCGGTGGAAAATTCACCACCGCGGCCACTTGGCGACCGGGCAATTCCTCCAGCGTGTAGCGTTTGGTAATTTGCGCCGAGGACCGCTTGATCCCGATCTCCGGCCCGAAATCGATCTTCAACCGATAGGCCGGCTTGCGCGCCTCCGGGAAGGGCAAGGCCTCGACGATCGTCCCGACGCGGATGTCGAGCTTCAGGAAATCGTCGAAGGTGGCGCGCTCAGAAATCGACATCGTCATAATGTTTCGGCGGCACGATGCCCTCCATCCGTTCCGACAGCAAGGGACGGAAGCTCGGGCGGCTCTTGAACCCGCGATACCATTTCGCGGTCTGTTCGTGATTCTTCCAGTCGATTCCGCCGAGATAATCGGCGACCGAAATTTGCGCCGCGGCGGCGAGGTCGGCCAGACTCATCGTCGATCCTGCCATCCAATTATGATGGTCGAGCAAATAATCGGTATAATCGAGGTGGCGCACCGCCGCCTTCATCGCGTCGCGCAGGCGGCGCGCATCGGGCGGTTCCTTGGTGACCAGGCGCTTTTCCATGCGTTCGTGCAGCAGCGGCGCGACGATGTCGGCGAAGAACTGCGAATCGAACCAGGCGACGAGACGGCGGATTTCGGCGCGGTTGACCGCCGTGCCGTTGAGCATCGCGTTTTTCTCGACGGTTTCCTCAAGATATTCGCAGATCGCCATCGAATCCATCAGGCGGATGCTGCGGAGCGCGTCGGTCATCACCGGCACCTGGCCCGCCGGGTTCAGGTCGAGAAACTCGTCCCGCTGTTCCCACGGGTTTTCGCGGACGAGTTCGCAGCCGACGCCCTTTTCACCGAGCAGCAGGCGCACCTTGCGCGAGAACGGGCAGAGGGGGAATTGAAAGAGTTGCCACATAGGCCCGTCGTAGAAGCTGCGCGGCGGTGGGGGAAGATGGCTTGGCGCGGGATTCGTTCGATCGACCCCGTCCCGAGATGTCGGACGCCAATCCGGACGTTAGCGTAGCGACTCCATTTCCGCCCGCGTCTGGTCGAGCAGATGATGGATGCGGTCGGAAGTGCGCTTGAGCTCGGCGCTCATGCTGGCGACATCCTGCATCGCACGCCCGGTTGCGGCGATCGCACCGCGCGCGCTTTCGTGCAGGTCGCGGCGGTAATTGGGGTTGGAGCGTGCTGCCAGATCCCCAAGGGTGTTGTCGGGACGGACATTCGCGCGCGGATCGGCATAATGCGCCAGCGGGCCGACATGGGTCTGGAGCAAGGCATCCGCGAATTCGTCGACGGTTGCCGCAAGGCCTTCCTGGACAAGTGGCGTCGAGAGCGCCGAGCCGAGTTGCTGCGCATCGACTGCGGGCGGTTGCGGTGCGCGGTCCTGCGCGAAGGCTGGCCCCGCCAGGCCGAGTGCGAACACACCGATCAGAAAAGGACGCATGACAACCTCGAATCTGGCCTGGAACATGGGCCGAGCGCGCGAACCGTTAGCATGATTCGCGCGCCCGGTCGATCATTCGGCGGCGATCTGCTCGACCCGGTCGTCGAGTGGATGCGCGAGGCGGGTCAGCATTTCCTTGGGCACCACTTGCCAGAAATGGTCGACCGCGCGGCCCCAATCGTCGAGCAACGCGCCCGACCATTTGCTGTCGGTCGCGGCATGATGCGCGCGCACCAGGCCGAGCAGCACCGCTTCCCAATGCAGCGAGGACAGGCGGTTCCAGGTGATGTTCTCGGGGTTGGCGCGCCGCGCGAAGCTGCCGTCGGCATCATAGATGAACGCCATGCCGCCGGTCATGCCTGCACCGAAATTGGCACCGACCGGGCCGAGCACGACGGCGGTGCCGCCGGTCATATATTCGCAGCCATTGGCACCGCAGCCTTCGACCACCACGGTCGCGCCCGAATTGCGCACCGCGAAGCGTTCGCCCGCCTGACCCGCTGCATAGAGGCTGCCCGAGGTTGCGCCGTAGAGCACGGTGTTGCCGATGATGGTGTTGTCCTGGCTGGCGAGCGGCGAACTGACCACCGGGCGAACGACGATGTTGCCGCCCGACAGGCCCTTGCCGACATAGTCATTGGCGTCGCCAAACACTTCGAGCGTGATGCCCTTACACAGGAACGCGCCGAGGCTCTGCCCGGCCGAGCCGCGCAGGCGGACATGGACATGCCCGTCGGCGAGGGCCGACATGCCGAAGGTCCGCGTGATCTCGCTCGACAGCCGCGTGCCGACCGCGCGGTGCGTGTTGCGCACCGAATAGGTCAGCTGCATCTTCTCGCGGCGGGTGAAGACGGCGGCGGCGTCCTTTATCATCTGCGCATCGAGGCTGTCGGGCACTTCGTTGCGGCGCGTTTTCAGGCTGAAGCGACGCTGATCGTCGGGTGCATCGACCTTGGCGAGGATCGGGTTGAGGTCGAGATCGTCGAGATGCTCGGCGCCACGGCTGACCTGCCGCAGCAATTCGGTGCGGCCGATCACTTCATCCAAGCTGCGGAAGCCGAGCCGGGCGAGGATGTCGCGCACTTCCTCGGCGATGAAGGTCATCAAATTGATGACCTTTTCGGGCGTACCGCCGAATTTGGCGCGCAAAGCGGCGTCCTGCGTGCACACGCCGACCGGGCAGGTGTTGGAATGGCATTGCCGCACCATGATGCAGCCCATCGCCACCAGCGACAGCGTGCCGATGCCGAACTCTTCCGCGCCCAGGATCGCGGCGATGACGATATCGCGCCCGGTCTTGAGGCCGCCATCGGTGCGCAGCTTGATCCGCCCGCGCAGGCCGTTGAGCGTCAGCGTCTGGTTGACCTCCGACAAGCCCATTTCCCACGGCGTTCCGGCATATTTGATGCTGGTCTGCGGCGAGGCCCCGGTCCCGCCGACATGCCCGGCGATCAGGATGACGTCGGCATGCGCCTTGGCCACGCCCGCCGCCACCGTGCCGATCCCCGCCGAGGAAACGAGCTTCACGCACACGCGCGCGATCGGGTTGATCTGCTTCAGATCATAGATGAGCTGCGCCAGATCCTCGATCGAATAGATGTCGTGATGCGGCGGCGGCGAGATCAGCGTCACGCCCGGCGTCGCATGGCGCAGCTTGGCGATGAACTCGGTCACCTTGAAGCCGGGCAATTGCCCGCCCTCGCCGGGCTTTGCCCCCTGCGCGACCTTGATTTCGATCTCGTCGCAGGCGTTGAGATATTCCGCCGTCACGCCGAAGCGCCCGCTGGCGATTTGCTTCACCCCCGAATTGGCGTTGTCGCCATTGGCATAGGGTTGATAGCGCGCGCTGTCCTCGCCGCCTTCGCCCGACACCGCCTTGGCACCGATGCGGTTCATCGCGATGGCGAGCGTTTCATGCGCTTCCGGGCTGAGTGCGCCCAAGGACATGCCCGGCGTCACGAAACGCTTGCGGATTTCGGTGATCGCCTCGACCTGATCGACCGGCACGCCCTCGGCCGGGAAGTTGAACTGCAGCAGGTCGCGCAGATAGATGGGCGGCAGCCCCTCCACCCCGCGCGAGAATTGCAGATAGGTGGAATAGCTGTCGGTCGACACCGCCGTTTGCAGCAAGTGCATGAGTTGCGCGGAATAAGCGTGCGTTTCGCCGGTGTGGCGCTGGCGATAGAAGCCGCCGATCGGCAGCGATGCCACCGCCGAGTCATACGCCTTGTCGTGCCGCAACTGCGCGTTGAGGTGGAGCGAGGCATAGCCCTCGCCCGAAATCTTCGCGGGCATCCCCGGGAACAGGTCGTTGACCAGCGCACGGCTGAGGCCGACCGCCTCGAAATTATAGCCGCCGCGATAGCTGGAGATCACCGCGATCCCCATCTTCGACATGATCTTGAGCAGGCCCTCGTCGATCGCGGTGCGATGCCGCGCGAGGCATTCGGTGAGCGTCAGATCCCCGAACAGGCCGCGCGCATGGCGGTCGGCAATCGCGGCCTCGGCGAGATAGGCGTGGACCGTGGTCGCGCCGACACCGATCAGCACCGCATAATAATGCGTGTCGAGGCATTCGGCCGTCTGGATGTTGATGCTGGCATAAGAGCGCAGCCCCATCCGTACGAGGTGCGTATGGACAGCCGCCGCCGCGAGCACGCCGGCGATGCCGATCCGGTCCGGGCCGATCGCCATGTCGGTCAGGAACAATTCGCTCTTGCCCTGGCGGACTGCGGTCACTGCTTCGGCACGGATGCGCGCGATCGCGGCGCGCAGCGTCTCCGGGCCGCCACCGGCTTCGAAGGTGCAGTCGATTTCGGCTGCCTGTGCGCCGAAATGCGTCTTCAATTGCGCCCAGGTGGTGCCGTCGAGCACTGGCGACTGCAGCACCAGCACGCCATCACGCCGATCCTCGGTGTCGAGGATGTTGGCAAGGTTGCCGAAGCGCGTCTTGAGCGACATCACATGGCGTTCGCGAAGCGGATCGATCGGCGGGTTGGTGACCTGGCTGAAATTCTGCCGGAAGAACTGGCTGATCAGGCGCGGCTTGTCGGAGATGACCGCGAGCGGGGTATCGTCGCCCATCGAGCCGATCGCTTCCTTGGCGCTTTCGACCATCGGCGCGAGGATCAGCTCCATATCTTCGAGCGTCTGCCCGGCGGCGATCTGGCGGCGCGTCAGCTCGGCGCGGTCGAAGCGCGTGATCGGGTCGTGCTCGGGCTGCGGCAGCGCTTCGATCCGCTGGAACGCCTCGATCATCCCGGCATAATCGGCTTCGCCCGCAATGCGGTCCTTGATCGCGCGGTCGTGCAGCAGCACGCCTTCATCGAGATCGATCGCGAGCATCTGACCCGGCCCGAGCCGGCCTTTTTCCACCACGGTCGATTCGGGCACGACGACCATGCCGCTTTCCGAGCCGACGATTACCAGACCGTCGATCGTGCGGACATAGCGCAAGGGGCGCAGCGCGTTGCGGTCCATGCCCGCCACCGCCCAGCGGCCATCGGTCATCGCCAGCGCGGCGGGGCCGTCCCACGGCTCCATCACGCTCGCCAGATATTGATACATGGCAAGGTGATCGGCGGGCATGTCGGAATTGTCCGACACGGCTTCGGGCACCAGCATCAGCTTGGCGGTCGGCGCGTCGCGGCCCGAGCGGCAGATCGCCTCGAACACAGCATCGAGTGCGGCGGTGTCGGATGCGCCCGCCGGGATCACCGGCTTGATGTCTTCGGACTGCTCGCCGAACGACAGGCTCGCCATCTTGATCTCGTGGCTGAGCATCCAGTTCTTGTTGCCGCGAATGGTGTTGATCTCACCATTGTGCGCCAGCGTGCGGAACGGTTGCGCCAGCCACCATTGCGGGAAGGTGTTGGTCGAATAGCGCTGATGGAAGATCGCGACCCGGCTCTCGAACCGCGCATCGCGCAGATCGGGGTAGAAGATCGACAGCGATTCGGCGAGGAACAGGCCCTTATAGATGATCGAGCGGCACGACAGCGAGCAGACGTAAAAGCCCTGGATCTGCGCGGCGATGACGCGCTTCTCGATCCGGCGACGGACGAGATAGAGGTTCTTTTCAAACTCGGCGGCACTCTGCTCTTCGGGTAGCGGACCGGCGATCATGATCTGTTCGATCTCGGGGCGCGTGGCGAGGCCCTTTTGCCCGATCACCGACACATCGACCGGCACCTGGCGCCAGCCATAAATGGTATAGCCTTCCTCGATGATCGCGCTTTCGACGATCGTGCGGCAGTCCTCCTGCGCGCCCAGATCGGTGCGCGGCAGGAAGATCATGCCGACAGCCAACCGGTTGGGCAGCGGGCGGTGGCCCGAGGCAGCGATCGCATCGTCGAAGAATTTGAGCGGCAGGTCGATATGCAGGCCAGCGCCATCGCCAGTCTTGCCATCGGCATCGACGGCACCACGATGCCATACGGCCTTCAGCGCATCGATCGCGGATTGCACGACCCGGCGCGACGGCGTGCCATCGGTCGCCGCGACAAGGCCCACGCCGCAAGCGTCGCCCTCAAATTCGGGGCGGTACATGCCGTGTTCGGCGAGATAGGCGCGTTGGTCGATCATGATGTGCCCTTGGGGTCTTGCAGCTTGCTCTCATCCATACCCAGCGCCTTCGCCAGTCGCGCTTTTTCCGCCGGGCTCAGGTCTTTTATCTTTCGCGGCGGCGGTAGCGCCGCGGTCGCCTTCTTCGCCGCCTCCAAGAAGTGCGGCATCTGCTGCATCATCTTGGGCATGAGGTCCTTCATCGTATTCATGACCGCAGGATCCGTCATGATCGTCGTGGCGGTTGCCGCATATTTGGTGCCGGTGGGCGTTTCGAAAAAGCGATCCAGATCGTTCAGCTCGGAGAGCGAGAAGCGGTTCGCATAGGCCGTTGCCATTCCTTCGCGAAGCTCGGGCTCCATCGTCGTGAAGAAGTCACCCATCGCACCAAACATCGCGTGCATCGTCAGTTTCTGGCGCTCCTCCCAATGCGGATCATAGATCGCCATGACCTGCGAGAGATCGACCTTGTCGAGCTTCTGCGCTTCCTCGGCGCTCATGCCGCCAATCTGCGCGATCTGGCGGAGCGGCATAGCCTTCATCGCACCGCCAAGGTTCCCCATCATGGCGTCCATCGAGGTGGACATGAGCTTCTTATAGATGCCGGGGGGCAAGAGCCGTTCCGCCACCCGACGCGCTACGGCTAACCGGGCTGGATCGACGGGAGTTGCGGGTTGCGTGGTGGCCGGGGCGGCTGCTTCCGGCACGCTTTGGGCAAATGCCGGTGGCGTAGCCAAGGCGAAGGCTACCGCTGCGATACAACCGTATTTCATGCCGCTATCCTCTCAGTTTTGGCCTTCGCCTTCAGATATTTGTGCATGCTCGCCGCCACATCGCGGCCGTCGCGGATCGCCCAGACGACGAGGCTTGCACCGCGCACGATGTCTCCGGCTGCGAACACGCCGTCGAGCGAGGTCATCAGCGTTTTGTTGTCGACCAGCACCGTGCCCCAGCGCGTCGTGCCGAGTTCGGGCGCGCCGAACAGTTTCGGCAGATCCTCGGCATCGAAGCCGAGCGCCTTGATGACGAGATCGGCGGGCAAATCGAAGCCGCCTTGCGGGTCGATTTCGGGCGCGCGGCGGCCCGAGGCGTCGGGTGCGCCGAGGCGCATGCCGCTTGCTTTCACGCCGCCGACCGCCTCACCGCCGGTGAAGCTTTCCGGCGCGGAGAGCCAGACGAACTCGACGCCTTCCTCCTCGGCGTTGTTCACTTCGCGCTGCGAGCCGGGCATGTTGGCGCGGTCGCGGCGGTAGAGGCATTTTACCGACGCCGCATTCTGGCGGATCGCGGTGCGCACGCAATCCATCGCGGTATCGCCGCCGCCGATGACGACGACATGCTTGCCCGCAGCATTGAGGCGACCATCGTCGAACTCCGGCACGGCGTCGCCGAAATTCTTGCGGTTGGAGGCGGTGAGGAAGGCGAGGGCATCGACCACGCCGTTCTTGTCGACGCCCGCTGCCTTGATCGCACGGGCGCGGTACACGCCGGTCGCGATCAGCACCGCATCATGGCGCTGGCGCAACTCGTCGAGCGTGGCATCACGGCCGACCTCGAAATTTTCGTGGAAGACGATGCCGCCTGCCTTCAGCCGGTCGACCCGGCGCATGACGACGGGCTTTTCCAGCTTGAAGCCGGGGATGCCATAGGTCAGCAGCCCGCCTGCACGATCGTACCGATCATAGACGTGCACGTCATAACCGCTGACGCGCAGATATTCGGCGGCGCTGAGCCCTGCGGGGCCTGCACCGATCACCCCGACCGATTGGCCGCGCGGCGTGCCGGGCACGAGCGGCTCGACCCAGCCTTCTTCCCAGGCGGTATCGGTGATGAACTTCTCGACCGACCCGATCGTCACCGCGCCGTGGCCGGAAAATTCGATGACGCAATTGCCTTCGCACAACCGGTCCTGCGGGCAGATGCGGCCGCAAATCTCGGGCATGGTCGAGGTGGAATTGCTCAGCTCATAGGCTTCGCGCAGGCGGCCTTCCGCGGTGAGGCGCAGCCAGTCGGGGATGTGGTTGTGCAGCGGGCAATGCACCGAGCAATAGGGGACGCCGCATTGCGAGCAGCGCCCGGCCTGATCCTCCGCTTCGGGCGCGGCATAGCGCTCGGCGATTTCGCGGAAATCCTCGGCACGGATCTCGGGTTCGCGTTTGGCTGGATAAGCCTGCTCGCGATCGACGAACTTCAGTAGCGACGTGTCGGCCATCTGCGCCCCTTTCGAGGGCGCAGATACCGTGGCTTACGCGGATTGTCACGACCAAAACGGCATTTAGGACAGCCTATGTGACCTATAAAATGCGTCGTTTGATGTGAGGGGTGCCAAAACCGGTTTTGTCTAGCTTGTATAATTCCGAACCGGCCCTAAATGCTCAAAAGCCATGCGAGGGCGATGCTTCCCGCAACAATCCGATACCAGGCAAAGGGGATGAACCCGAATCGGGTGACGATACCGACAAAGGCTTTCACCACGATCAGCGCGACGACGAAGGCGACCGCGAAGCCGAGTGCGATGGCCGCCAGCCCGACGCCGTGCCCGCTGACCAGCTCATGCCGGTTCTTGACCAGTTCGAGCGTGGTTGCCCCCAGCATGGTCGGGATGGCGAGGAAGAAGCTGAACTCGGCGGCAGTGCGCCGCTCCACCCCCAGCGCCAGCGCGCCAAGGATGGTCGCGCCCGAACGGCTCACCCCCGGCACCATCGCCAGGCATTGCAGGAAGCCGATGCCGATGACCTTGGGCAGCGGAATATCCGCCACGCCGACGATGTTGCTCTTGGGGGCGAAGCGTTCGACCGCGATGATCGCAAAGCCGCCGACGATCAGCGCGATCGACACCACCTCGGCATTGCCGAGCAGCGCCTCGATCTGCTTGTGGATGGCGAGGCCGATGACGGCGGCGGGGATGAACGCCACCAGCACGTTGCGCACGAAGCGGATCGACACCGGATCGCGCCGCAGCAGCCCCATGCCGACCGCCCAGAAGGTGCGCCAGTACAGCACCACGATCGCCAGGATCGCGCCGAGCTGGATGACGATGTTGAACACCTCCCAGCGCGCCGCATCATAGCCCAGCAGCTTGGTCGCCAGGATCAGATGCCCGGTCGAGGAGACGGGCAGGAACTCGGTCACCCCCTCGACAATGCCGAGGAGGATGATGTTGATGATCTCGTTCACGAAAATCCCCTGTTAATCGGCGCTCAGGCCGATGCCGGCACCGCGAACCGTCCGCCCTTGCGATATTGCACCAGCCACCCCGCCGCCACCGCGTCGAGCGGCGTTGGGGTGATTCCCAGCGCGGTTAGCCCGTTCGTGGTGGTAACGACATTATCGTTTGCCAACATCTTCCATTGATCGGATGTGATCGGCGCGCCGGGCAGGAAGCCGAACGCTGCGATCGCCCCGCCAATGGCGTCGGGCAATTCGACGATATGCGGCGTGCGGCGGACCGCCTTGGCGATCCAGCGCACCAGCGCACCCATCGACAGAATGTCGGGGCCGCCCAGCTCCAGCGTCTTGCCCGCCGACAGCGCCGGATTTTCGATCGCGGCGACCACCGCGTCGGCGACGTCGCCAACGTACACTGGCTGGAATTTGGTTCCTGCGCGCAGCACCGGCACGACCGGCGCGCTGGCAATCATCTTGGCGAAGCGATTGATGAATTGGTCCTCGCGGCCGAACACGATCGACGGGCGCAGGATCGTAGCGCTGGGGAAGGCCGCGCGCACCGCCGCCTCGCCCTCGCCCTTGGAACGGCCATAGGCCGAGGGCGATGCGGGATCGGCCCCGATCGCCGAAATCTGCACCAGCTGGGCAACGCCTGCGGCTTTCGCGGCCTCGGCGACGATGCGCGCGCCCTCGACATGCACCCGTTGGAAATCCCCGCCCAGGATGCCGACCAGATTCACCACCGCATCCGACCCGGCGACCGCGCGCGCAATCGATTCGGGCTTGGCGAGGTCAGCGGCGACGAATTGCGTCTGGCCGAGCCCGCCCTGCGGCTTCAGAAAGAAGGCTTGGCGCGGATCGCGCTGCGCGATTCGCACGCGCGCGCCCCGTGCGAGCAAGGCTTGCGCGACATAGCGGCCGAGAAAACCCCCGCCGCCAATCAGCGTAACCAGTGTGTCTTTCATGTGGTGCGCCTCGTAAATGCCGTCTGAACCGGTAATTTGTCCCTTGCCCCAGCAACGCCCGTGTTGACAAGGCCGACTCCGCTCCCCTAAGGGCCGCTCCCTACCCAGTGCCCGGATGGCGGAATTGGTAGACGCACCAGCTTCAGGTGCTGGCGCTCGCAAGGGCGTGGAGGTTCGAGTCCTCTTCCGGGCACCATTTGTTTTCTGTTCGTTCCATCTGGGAGCGTCCAGGGACGCCGGGCAAGCGGCTGGCTTCAAAGCACAAATTCATTGACGATCGCTGGCAACCGTCCGGGTTGATCCAGCGGAATTCAGCAAAAGAGACACAAAAGAGGTCTCATTTTGTGTCTGCTGGTGACGTGCTCCCCAGAATTCATGCCATTGGTAATTAGCTCGTCAGTTGGAGACGAGTGATGCGGCGAAGCCGATTTACCGAGGATCAGATCATTGGGGTACTGCGCGAGCATGAAGCTGGCGCGAAGACGGCCGATCTGTGCCGGAAGCACGGGATCAGCGATGCAACCTTTTACACCTGGAAGTCGAAGTACGGCGGACTGACGGTGTCCGACGCGGCACGATTGCGAGCGCTGGAAGATGAGAACCGACGGCTGAAGAGGCTGCTGGCGGAATCGATGCTGGACGTGTCGGCGCTGAAGGATCTGCTGGGAAAAAACTGACCCGGTCTGCGGAGCGCTACGCTGCGGTGGAGAAGCTGATGGCCGATCACGGCTTCTCCGAGCGTCGTGCCTGCAGGCTGGTCGGGGTCAATCGGTCGGCGTGGCAATATGAGCCGCTTCGCGGGAAGGACGATGCTGTGCGCGAACGGATGCGCGAGATCGCCAACGAGCGCCGTCGGTTCGGCTATCGTCGGCTGGCGATCCTGCTCAGGCGCGAGGGGGAAGGCATGAACTTGAAGAAGGTGTATCGGCTGTATCGCGAGGAGCGGCTGACGGTGCGCAAGCGTGGCGGCCGCAAGCGGGCGCTCGGCACGCGGGCGCCGATGGCGATCCCGCAGGAACCCAACCAGCGCTGGTCGCTCGACTTCGTATCTGACTCGTTGGCCTGCGGCCGGCGGTTCCGTATGCTCAACGTGATCGACGATTACAGCCGGGAATGCCTGGCGTGCATCGTCGATACCTCGCTGTCAGGTCGGCGCGTCGTCCGCGAGCTGAGCGCCATCGCCGAACGTCGCGGACTGCCGTGCATGGTGGTCAGCGACAATGGCACCGAGCTCACCAGTCACGCCGTTCTCGCCTGGTGCCAGGAGACCGGGGTCGAGTGGCATTACATCGCGCCGGGCAAGCCGCAGCAGAACGGCTTCGTCGAAAGCTTTAATGGTCGCTTGCGCGACGAGTGCCTGAACGAGCACCTGTTCCCATCGCTGGCTGCGGAGACGGATCATTGAGGCATGGCGGACGATCTATAACACCGTGCGTCCGCACAGCAGCCTTGGCGGGTTGGCACCCGCCGAGTTTACGAACCGCCCCCGCCAGCGGCATATGAACACCGAAGCTAAGTTATCAGCGGCCTGAAAATGTGGAGCACGTCAAAAGGGGCCATGGGCATCGGACCAAGAGATGACCGCAATGTCCGAAGCCGCCACCTCGATAGCGAGGCCCGACGAGATCACAGCGTCGCCTTGCCGATCGAGGCTCCGCCGTCGACGTGGAGTGTCTGGCCGGTGATGAAAGCTGCATCGCCCGAGAGCAAAAAGGCGATGGCCGCGGCGATTTCATCAGGCTTTCCGAGCCGCTGCATGGGAACGCCCGCGAGGTAGCGCCGCTCGCCTTCACTGCCCGGCTGATTGTTGGCGCGGAACAGCTCGGTTTCGGTCGGCCCGGGCGCAACTGCATTGACCGTAACGCCGGTGGTCGCGAGTTCCAGCGCCCAACTGCGGGTGAAGCTGACGAGCGCCGCCTTCGCCGCGGCATAGGCGGTCCGTTCGAGGCTGCCCAGGATGGTCAGGCTGGAAATGTTGACGATCCGGCCCCAGCCGCGATCCTTCATGCCCGGCAGGATCGCCTGCGCGGCCTGGAGCGCCGGGTGCAGGTTCACCCGCATTACTTCCTCCAGCGCAGCTAGCTCGACTTCGCCGAGCCGCTGCGGACGGACGAGCCCGACATTGTTGATCACGCCATCAAACGCGAAGCGGCGGGTAAGATCGGCGAGTGCTGCATCGGTGGCGGCCGTGTCGGCAAGATCGACGGGTACAAGCGCGCCGGGGAAATCGGCGGTCGCCTGTCGGGCAATGCCGACGACCTGCTGGCCGTCAGCGGCGAGGCGATGGGCGAGCGCGAGGCCAATGCCCTTGCTGGCACCGGTGATGAGGAAGGTTCGGGTCATGGTCTTCTCCGGACAGACGTGCTCCCGGTGCTTTCGCACCCGAAGCGCTACGGGCTTCAGGCAGCGACGTTGGCAGCGCGGCGCAGTGTGGGGAGCATGTCTTCGGGTTCCGGGCGGCGCGTATAGTCCGGGTTCACCTCGGCATAGAGAATCGTGCCATCCTGGCCGATGACGAAGCGCCCCGGCATCGGCAGCGTCCAGCTCGGATCGCCGTTGAACGTCGGCAGATCGTTCTTCAGCGTCTTGTACAGGTCGACCAGATAGTCGGGCATCGCGAAACGCAGGCCGAACGCCGCCGCCACATCGTTGCGCGGGTCCGAAAGGATCGGGAAACCGAGTTCGTTCTGGCGCACGGATTTGCGGCTGTTGACGGCGGTCTGCGGCGATATGGCGACGAGGCTGGCACCAAGTTTCTTGAACTCGGGCAGCGCCGCCTGGAGCGCCTGCAACTCCATGTTGCAATAGGGGCACCAAACACCGCGGTAGAAGCTGACCACCAGCGGCCCCTTCGCCAGCAGATCGGCGGAGGCGACTGGCGTGCCGTCTGGATCGTTGAGCGTGAAGGCTGGTGCCGCCTCGCCGGCCTTGAGTGCCCGCGCAGCAGCGCCGCTGGCGATCAGTTCGGTGGTCGCGCGGTCCATCGTGTCGATTACCTCGGGCGGCACGGCATAGGGTGGCTTTCCGGCGCGGAAATCGGCTTTGAAGGCATCAAGCCTGGCTTGAAGAGTCATGAGAAGTCTCCTTGGAGCGAATGCCGGGAAGCGGAATTAATGGTCTTGCGGAACGAGCGCGCTGACGCGTTCGATCGCACGCTGGACGCCGGGGCGAGCCTCGACCTCGGCATACCAGCGCGCGACGTTGGGCGTGTCGTCGAGCGCGACGCCGGCAAACGCGCGCCGCCACAGCCAACCGAAATGGGCGATGTCCGCTATTGTGAACGCATCGCCCGCGACGAAGCGGCGCTCCGCCAGCACGCGGTCCAGAACCGAAACGGTCCGCTTCGCTTCTGTCGAGAAACGCTCGATGGCGATCGGCTGCGGCTCGGCAGCGAAGCGCTGGAAGAATCCCGACTGGCCGAACGCCGGCCCCAGCCCCGAGGCATGGAAGAACAGCTGCTCGAATACCCGCGCGCGCCCTTCGCCGGCCGATGGCATGAGCATTCCGGTCTTTTCGGCGAGATAGATCAGGATCGCGGCGGACTCGGTCAACACCAGCCGCCCGTCGGGACCATCGGGATCGATCAGTACCGGCACCTTGCCATTGGGGTTGAGCGCCAGGAAATCGAGTGCTTTCTGCTCGCCCTGGCGGACATTCACGGAACGCAGCGCATAGTCGAGCCCCAGCTCCTCCAGCGCGATCGGCACTTTGACGCTGTTGGGCGTCGCAAAAGCATAGACTTCTAGCATCGTCATCATCCCGGCGCGCTCCCGACCATCCGGGAGCGCTGCCATGAGATGCCTCTTCGTCGCTCGACAGGGCAGCGGCCTTGAAGCAATAATGCTCATTCCCAGGAGGAATGACGTGGACCGATATCAAGCAATGGCGACTTTCGTCCGCGTGGTGGAAACGGGCTCCTTCTCTGCCGCCGCCCGACATCTGAACGTCGGTCAGCCGGCCGTCTCCAAAACGATCGCACAACTGGAAGACCGGCTTCAGGTCCGCCTGCTGATTCGCTCGACCCACGGCCTGACCCCCACCGAAGCAGGGCAGCGCTTCTTCGAGCGCGCGCGCGCCGCCATCCGGGAAGCCGACGAGGCCGAACTTGCAGCGCGCGGCGCGGGCGCCGGATTGTCCGGGTGCCTGCGCGTCTCGGCGGCGACGACTTTCGCGCGGCTGCACATCGTGCCGCTACTGCCGCGCTTTCTGGAACAGCATCCCGAACTGGAGATCGACGTGATCCTCGATGACCGCGTCATCGACCTTGTCGCCGAGGGGGGTCGACTTGTCATTGCGCATGGGCACGCTGGCGGATTCCACGGCGACCGCGCGCAAACTCGCAACCGGCGGCAGATCGGTGCTGGCCACACCGGCTTATTTCGCGCGCGCCGGGGAACCGAAGAACCCTGCCGACCTCGCCGACCATGAAGCCGTAGTCTACGGCCAGACGGTCAGCGTCTGGTCGTTCAGCTCCGGCGGCACCGAGTCTTCGGTGGCGGTGCGCGGTCGCGTGCGCGTAAGCGCGGCCGAAGGGCTCCGCGCCGCCGTGCTCGCCGACATGGGCGTCACCATCGCCTCGGATTGGATGTTTGCGCCTGAACTGGCGAGCGGCGCGGTGCGGCGCGTCCTGACCGACTGGTCGCTTCCGTCGCTCGACCTGTGGGCCGTGTTCCCTGCGGGCCGAATGGCGAGCGCCAAGGCCCGCGAGTTCGCAAACTTCGTGGAAACGGTGATGGCAGACGGTCATTCCGTGCAGGCATAAAGATTATCACTTCAGGCTGTCATCCGCGTCCATCCGGAATGGCCTAGCTGATCCGCACGCCGACCGACGGGGCCGGCACAGACAGAAGGATCAGCCGTCATGGCCAAGTTCGACACCTATCGCGACGCCTTTCCCAACGCCCGCTTGACCCGCAAGGACAATGGCGTGCTCGAAGTCGCCCTGCACACCGACGGCGGCAAGCTCGTCTTCAACGGCCATACCCACGAGCAGTTCGTCGACCTGTTCCATGCGATCGGCGAAGATCGCGACAATCGCGTCGTAATCCTGACGGGTTCCGGCGATGCCTTCATGGATGCGATCGATCCCGAGGGCTTCGATTTCTTCACCCCTCGGGGCTATGACAAGATCCTGCGCGAAGGCCGCAAGGTGCTGTCGAACATCCTCGATATCGAAGTGCCGATGATCGCCGCGCTCAACGGGCCAGTGCTGCTGCACAGCGAATATGCGCTGCTCACTGATATCGTCCTCGCCACGCCAGAGACGGTGTTCCAGGACAAGCCGCATTTCGAGTTCGGCATCGTTCCGGGCGATGGCGTGCATGTCCTGTGGCCGCACGTGATCGGATCGATCCGCGGGCGCTATTTCCTGCTCACCCGGCAAGTTTTGGACGCCGGGACAGCGAAGGACTGGGGCGTGGTCAATGAGATCGTGGCGGCCGACCGCCTGCTCGCCCGCGCGCACGAGATCGCCGACGGCATCGCAGCGCTGCCGCCGCTCACCGGCCGCTATACGCGGATCGCACTCACCCAGGGACTGCGTCGATTGATTGAGGCGGATGGCGGCTATGGCCTTGCGCTGGAAGGCATCAGCGCTGCGGACGTCGCCCGCACGATGGCGGCCCAAGCCTGACATTTGCACCGCCGCTCGGCAACGCGCGGTCGGTGGCGTCCCCCTGACCGGGAATTCTTGAAGGTCCGCTTCGCTCAGAAGCGGACCTTTACTCATTCCGGGCCGGATGGGCTATATTGGTCGTGACCAGCGTTCGCTGAGCCATCGACGTAACCACCAAGCATATATTTGAACCGGCTGTTATGGCTTGCGGCTTTGCAAAACCTGCCGGTCGGCAATCAGCGAAGTCTGCTCGTTCGCAAGCCGAATACCGGAAGCCCGGCGAATGTCCGCTCCCTCCGCAAACCGCCCTTCTCCATCGGACCTGCGAATGACGGCTTTGTCCCAGGTTTCGCCCTTCCAGCTGGGCTGTAGTTTGAGCGTGCAGCGACGAATGGATGTCGGAAGTTGGGAAGGCGAAAAAGTCTCGGGAGTGGCCGCTCGTGGGTCACCGCCGCCACGAAGCTGGCGGCACCTGTTTTCGCGGTTCGACGGACGGGCGCAAGCGACTGCTAAAGTCCAGAGCTGCCATTGGTTTGCAGAGCAGTATTTCACGCCCCGATGCCGTTCCCGGAAGTGCCACATGCTCTCAGTCCGGCGTCTGGCAACACGCGGCATCCGTGGAAGCCCATTCAGCGTCGTTTGGCATTGCGCATCGCAAGCATTGCTTCGGGTTCGTCGGTCAGCAACATGGAGGCACCGGCGCGGACGAGCGCACCCCACACCGCATCCGGGGCCCGCAGAGCGTCGCGGTCGCTGCCCGCGCCGACCACGAAATTGCCGTCCAGCATGTTCACCCAAAGCCGCACACCCAGCGATCGCGCGCGTGCCGAAACCGTCGCGAGCATCGACAGTGGCAGGCGATACGGCAATTCGATGCCAACAGGCTTCACGCTGCCCGCCATCTGCGCGGAGATGATATCGGCGATGGCGAGGTCGCGATCATCGACATCCTGCGGGATCACCAGGAACGCCACTTCGTCATACGGTGCCATTGCTGCAAGCGGCAGCGATCCGGCACCGACCCGCGTCTTGAGCGTCACGCGATCTTGCGCACCGGCTTTGCGCGCGGCGGCGATGACTTGCGGATAGACGGCGTCCTTCACGTCGAGGTTGAGGACGATCCGATCCTTCGCGAGTTCCAGCATCTCGTCGAGCGTCAGCACGGCCTGATCGGTCATTGCCGCCGCCGGGCCGCCTTCTCCCTGACGCAGGTGCAATAGCTTGATCTGCGCCAAAGTGAGATCGGCGACCTTGCCGCTGCCGTCGGTGGTACGGTCGACACTGTCGTCGTGCATGATGACGAGATAGCCGTCGCGCGTTTCGCGTACGTCTGTTTCCATCATGTCTACGCCCATCGCCGCGCAGCGCTGCAAGGCGAGCGCCGAGTTTTCCGGCGCGGGCCCATACCCATGATGCGGGGCGGGCGCATGGCAGCCGCGATGCGCGACGACGACCAGCCCGCCCTGCGGATTGCGAACGTTGGCCATGATGTCGCGCGGTGTCGCCGCGCCCGCTGCGCTGCTCGCGAACAGCGCGAGGGCGGCGGTGAAGGGGAGAATTTTCATAGAGAGAGCCCAAATGGGAGAAGCGCGCCTTCGGGCGAAGGTTCGCGCGCCAGGAAAAGGCCCGGACGATCCCGTCCGGGCCGACAGGTCAGCGTGGAAGGATCACCATTTCAGGCCGACCACGAAGCGGACATTGCGGCCCCACAGGGGACGGCCGAAGATCGCGTCGGGCGTGCCCTGACCGGACAGAGTATCGCCTGCGGTATTGCCCTCGGTCAGGCCATGCGCGTTGGTGACATTGTCGCCGACGATCTGGAAGTTCCAGGGTCCATGATCGAACGTCATGCCCGCGCTGAAATAGCCATAGGCCGGCAGCGCGGTGGTGTTCGTCACATCGACATAGCGCTTTCCGACGTAATCGTAGCGGCCGTAGACGCTCAGTCGGTCACCACCATGGAACTTGAAATCGAGGCTCGGACGGATGTTGCCGTAGATTTTGGGCTGCCGCACGATCTGCTTGCCGGCCACTGCGCCGGCGCTGGCCCCTGTGGTGCTGGTGAAGTTGATGTATTTGGGGTCCTGCACCGTAACCGCGCCAGATACCGACAACGGACCCGCGACCCGCAAAAGCCCGTCCGCCTCGATGCCCTTATCTTCGGCAGATCCGACGAAGGCGACGATCTGGTCGCTGCGCCCGGTGGAAGGGTTGAAGGTGGTGAAGCTGGCGCTCAATGGATCGAATTTGGTATAGAAACCGGTGAGATACAGGTAGGAATGCCCGACCAGCGCCTTCACCCCTGCCTCGTAGAGCTTTGCCTTCGATGCGGTGAACGAGGAACCGGTGATCGCGACGGCGGACGCATAAGCGGGCACTTCGAGTTGCGATGCGCGCGCGTAAATGCCGAAGCGGCGGCTGAGATCGTAGTTCACGCCCGCCGTCCAGTTCGTCGCCTTGGGCTTGAACTTCGTGGTGACGATCGCGCCGGTGAAGCCTCGCGTCGCATTGTCGGCGAGCGTCGCCGCGTTGCCGAGATTGTACGAGCCCGTGGTCTGGGAAAAGCCGTTATAGCTATACCATTCCTGCCGAAGGCCGAGGTCGATCCGCAGGCGGTCGGTAACGTCCCATGTGTCGGTTCCGTACACCGCGACCATCTGCGCATCATATTTGCCGCCGACCAGCGACGCCGCGTCGTTCAGCGCGCCATTGTCGGTGACATAGCCCTTGACCGATCCATCGGCCCCGTAAGCGACGAGGTCCAAGGTCTTCGGCTGCGAAGTGACCTGGAGCAGGTAGTTTTGATAGACGGCGAAGACGCTGCTACCCCAGTCCGCGCCATAGACGCCGACGCGAATATCGTGGCTGCCCAAGGGGGTGTCGAACTTGCGCGTGACGCTCACGTCGCCTTGGCCGGAATAGAATTTCGCGTCGGTCGAACGATATTGCGCCGAAAGCACGAGGCCGGACTGGCTGGCGGGATCATAAAGCGAGGCACCGTTGGTGCCCGCAAAGGCATAGCCCAGATACGCGACATTGCCGAACGCCGCCTGCGCCGCCGCCAGATTGCTGTTTGCAAAGGTGGTGGCGACCAGCGGATTGGAGGTCGTATACAGCGCGTCGAAGTGCGAGCGCCCCTCGGTATAACCGGCCTTGGCGGAGACGTGCCACCCGCCGAAGTCACCCTCATAATCCAGTTGGGCGTTGCCGAAGCGCATATGTCGGCCATTGGCGAGATCCCCGCTCTGATTCTGCACGACGCCCGCGCCGTTGCGATACGCGATGTTCACCGAGCGCAGCGCCGGGGTGTCGAGCGTACCCGTCAGCGAATTGAGGTAGGGATTGAGGCTGACGGAGGGATTGCGGGGATCGGCAGTCGGCAGCGAGAGATAGAAGATGTTGCTGTCGTTGGTGTACTGGCCCGAGAGCTTGACGAAACCATTCGCAAAATCATGCTTCAAGTTCGCGCGGATCTGCCCGCCGCGATCGGACGGGAAGCCGGCATTGCGGTAGCCGTCATTCTGTCGCAGGAAGCCGCCGACCGCGTAATAGGTATCGTGACCCAGCGGTCCCGATTGATAGGCATCGAGCCGGTAGAGGCCCGTGGTCCCGACCGTCACCTGCGCCTCGCCCTGCGGTTTATCACTGCCGGTGCGGGTGATCACGTTCGCGATCGCGGCCGCACCGCTCGCATAAATCGGTGCCGGGCCGCCCCGCACGACCTCGACCCGCTGGGTCATCAGGTCGGGACGGTTCATCCCGTCGCCCGCGTTGAAGAAATACCCGTCGAGATCGTGGAACAGCGGCAGCCCGTCCTGCTGGAAATAGAGATAGCCGCGGTCGGTCGGAATGCCGCGCACGCGGGTGATGTTCTGCACTTCGCCGCCGGTTGATTCGACCTGGATGCCCGGGACGACGCTGAGCAGCTGCGCCATGCTCTGGGGCGCGAGTTTCTTGATATCGTCCGAAGAAAGCGAATTGACCGCGTAGGAAACGTCGAAGCGCCGTTGCGCGCGAGCAGATCCGGTGACGACGATATCGACCGGCTGTTCGGCTTCGGCCTTAGCGGGAGCCGCGGCGTTCGCCTGGTCGCTGGGCGCGGTCTCGGCCAGCGCCGGGCCACCGGCAAAGAGCGCCATGACGGCGGCATTGGTGAGCAGGCTTGTCTTGATTCGCATGATAATCCCCTTGAATTTGTTCGAGGGGCGCTTTCGTCGGGTTCGGTGACAGTTTTAATTGATTTCATGAAATTAAATCAGAGAGTTCCAAATGCGGTCAACGCCTACTTTCAAGCACGTCGTGTAGCGGAGCGAGCGCGGCACCCAGCACGACGGCCTTACTCCCAAGGCGGGATGCGTAGATCTGTGGCGTTGGCGCACGGAGCCCGCTGAAAAGGCGATTGCAATGCTCGGTCACCTGCGCCGCCAGCCTATCCAGGACCGATTGAGGCAGCGCGCCTGAAATGACCACCGCGCCGGGGTCCAGCCACGCGACGCCGCTATGCGTGGCTGCGGTCAGTTGCTTTGCAGCACGTGCGATCCATGTGTCGAAAACCGCGCGATACGGGTCCAAAAGGCCGTGCAGGTCAGCGAGAGATGCGACATCGGCACCTGCCCGGCGCAGGGTTTCCAGAAGATCGACCCCGGACGGCCTTGGTTCGCTGCCCGGAAAGAGCCGTCCGACCTCGCCCGCATTGTGGAACTCGCCGGAGAACAGGTCGCGCTCCGCGATCAGGCCGCCGCCGACACCATGGCCGAGAAAGAAGACGAGGATCGAACGGTGCTGGCGGATAATTTCCGGGCGATAGAATTCAGCCAGCGCCGCCGCAGCCGCATCATTCTCGATCCACACGGGCATGCCCAGCACATCGCCTAGAACCTCCCGCAACGGAATATTGTCCCACGGCGCGATCCAATCGACGACCGCGCGACGGTTACGATCGCCATCGATCGCGTACCCCGCGACCGCTACGCCCAGGCCCAGGAAGCGGCCCCGCATGAAACTGCGCTGCGCGACCAGAGTGCGCAGTCGCGCCTCGACCGTCCTTGCGAAAACCCTCGGATCATTTTGCGTAAAAGGCAGCGTATCCTCGAACAGAATCTCGCCCCGAAAATCGATTGCGACAAGCTCAAGCCATCCCGGGTGTACGGTCGCGCCGACCGACCATCCGCCATCGCCGGCGATCGCGACGGGAATCGTCGGGCGTCCGCGACCCGTCTCGGAATTCGTCGGAATATCCTCGACAAGCTGCTGTGTAATACGCGTCAAGGTGGCGGGGTTGATGCCGAGCGTTTGGGCGAGGTGCACGCGCGCGGTCGGGCCATGGATGCGCAAATGCTGCACGACGCGCCGTTGCGCTTCGCTGAGAATGAGCCTGGTGGGCGAAGACATGCGCATAACGCCCGATTATACAATTGCAGTGCGTCAAAAAAATGAAGGGTGAGCCCTTTATGGCGATCGGGCCATGTCCCGCTTCTCCGAGCCTTCGGGCGTATCCCTGCCAACCGAGCCGATTCCGCTCTCGACCAAGCTCGCTTACAGTTCGGGCAATCTGGGCAAGAGTTTCCTCTGGAACGCCTTCGAGAGCGTCCTGCTCTATTTTCTCGTGTTCAATGCGGGCCTGTCTGCAGCATATGCCGGTGCACTGCTCGCGTCGCTGATGGTGTGGGACGGCCTGGCCGATCTGGCGATTTCCTATCGATCCGACTGGACCGGACGGCGCGATGCGCAAGCACGCCTGATCCGGGTCGCGGCGCCATTGTGCGGTGCCGGTTTCGCGCTCATTTTCGCAGCACCAGGATTTGGCGGCACCGCCCTAACCGTGACCGCCGTCGTCGGAAGCAGGATCGGCTACACGCTGGGCGATGTCGGGCATAACACCCTGCTCTTGCGAGTCGTTCGAACCGAGCGGGATAGCGGAGACGTCTCCGCGCTGCGTCTTATCTTCAGCGCGCTTGGCGGGAGCGGAGTCGGTTTGGCGCTGGCCAAGGTTCTGGCAATTGGCGATCAGGCGGGGCGCAGCCATGCCTTTGTCATCTTCGGCGTCGTCGGCGGTGCCCTCTACGCATCGACCTTGATCTTCGCGCAAATCGCGACCGCGCGGCTCGCGGATGGCGAAAGAAAGCCGCTTAAAGTCCCGGCCATAACGATGCTGCGACGTTTGCTTGCCAATCCTGCCTATCGCTTCGCGCTGTGTGTCGTCGCCATCCAGAGCATGTTGATCCCCTTTTTCTCGCGCGCGCTTCCGTTCTTCGGCCACGCCGTGATGCGGGATGCGGCCTGGGCGGGTTGGGCGCTCGCCAGTATGACGTTTGGCCAGGGCGTTGCGCTACCTCTCTGGATGATCGTCGCGCGGCACATTCCGACGCGCACTGTCTTGGCCGTATCTCATATTGGCCTCATCCTATCGATTGGCTGCTTCGCGTTCAGCCTGACCTCGACCGCTGGCATGATCTTTCTCGCATTGCTTGGCGGAAGCCAGGCGGGCATGAACACCGCCATCTGGGCGCTTCTGGCGATGAGCGTGCAATCGGAACGCGGCAACGGGATTGTCGGCGAAGCCTTTCCGATCGGGCTGTTCGTCGCGACGTTGAAGGCCGCGTCCGGGTTGGGCACCGCGTTGCTTGCCGTCCTCGTCGCCAAGCTCCTCCCGGTTTGCCCATTATGTCCGCCGATTCCGCCTTCATTTGTCCTGTCGGGCGCGCTTGGTATTCCTGTCCTGGGTGCGATCTGCGTCTTGTACTTGCAGTTTGCGTCCTCCAGACGCCGATGAATGCCTCGGTTCATGACCGAAATCTGAGGCTGACGCTTATTTGCCGTCACGCGGCTTAGTCTATGAAATTTAAGCGCATTTCGCCTGTCTTCTGGCGATGACGCCTTACCTGTCTTCTCTCCGCTCAAAGTCGAATGCGAGCGCTGACCTGCACCGAACGCGGCGCGCCGGGTGCGTAGAAGGTCGAGGATAATAGCGGGCGCTCGCCGCCGATCACCGGGGTGGCGAAGGGGCGCGCTACGAAACGGCCAGTGCCGTCGAATGCAGTCGCCGCGAGCTGTGCGGCGGTGGCATATTGCTTGTCGAGCAGGTTGTTCACCTGGAGCGTCAGCGTGACGGCCCTGGTAACGTGCAGTTCGGCACCGCAATTGATGACCGCATACGGTCGCGTGCTCCCGGCACCGAGGTAATAAACGCCGTCGGGCACATGCGCGTTGTTCTCGTTGCCGCGCGCAAAGACGCCCGAAACAGCGATAACGTCAACATCGAGCGACAGGCGCTTGATCGGATCCCAGCCGACCGCCGCCTTGGCGATCGAACGCGGGATTAGCGGAATGCGATTTCCCCTGCTGATGGCGATCGTGCCGTCAAACCCGGGGGCGACGCCGTCATTGCTGCTGTTGCCCGAGGCACCGACGTGCTCGCTGCTGCGGTACGTGGCGTCGAGCCAGGTATAATGGCCCGAAAGCCGAACGGCACCGAACGTGGCGGTCGCATCCAGATCGACGCCTTGCCGCCGCGTGCGGCCAAAGTTCCGGAAATAGCCAAAGCCTGCGGCGTCGTTCGCCACGAACAAAATGTCGTTGCGGCTGTCGGTGCGAAAGGCACCGATGCGCCAGGTGAGGGGGCCATGCGTGCTGCCATGTACGCCGACCTCAAGCGTCGTCGCGGTCACCTGGTTGAGCGGTGGATCCCCTGCCAACGCATTGGGCAGCCGACACGGGCTTGCCGGATCGGAGCAGCCGAGCTCGATCGCCGAGGGCGCGCGGCTGGTCTGCGCGATCGCGGCATCGAAGCCGAGCTGCTTGAACGGCATCCAGGCGACGGCGATAGCGGGGTTGAAGGCGGAGAAGCGATGATCGCCCGTCAACGAACCGGTTCCGGCAACCGGCGTGATCCGGTCGCGATTGCCGACGCTCGTGCGATCGTAGCGTGCCGACAGATCGACTCGCAGCGTGCCGGTCAGCATCAGCGAATCGGTGCCGTAGAGGCCGAGATTGGTGGTCCGACCGTGCAGGTCGACGCGCGCGTCGAACGCGGTTTCGGATTGCTGCGTCCCGTCGGCAAACGCACCCGGGCCAGTGACGCCGACCACGCCGCGCTCGGCAGTCAAATAGGCGAATTGGGCGGATTGCGCGAAGTCGGCCTGGCTATCCGAATAGCTCGCGCCGAACGTCAGCGTCTGGTGCAGCCCGGCGAATGTCGTGGTAAGTGTTGCCTCCATGCTCGCGCCCCATTCGCGCTGGTCGGTCGCCGAACGGTTGATCAGGCCGTTGCATTTTTCGTTGGGCTCGGTGTCGAGCAGCGCCTCGGCGATACAGCGATAGCGCGGGAAGGGCGTGTTGCCCTGCGTTTCGCCACTTAGCGGAAAGCCGGTAATGTTGGCCGCAGCCAAGGCGGCGCGCTCGGCGGCGTTGGGCTGGTATAGATTTTCGCCGAGCGCATTGTCGTTGACGTCGCCATTGAAGGTGCGGGTCTTGATCCGCCGCCAATAAACGTTTCCCGACAGCGACAGTGCGTCCGATACGGTGTGCTTTGCGGTCAGATTGACCAGCCCCGAGCGGTTCCGCGTGACGTCGGGCTGGGTGTAGACGCTGCGGCGATCGGCGGCGAGCAGGCGCTGTTCTTGCAGTCCGTTGCCGTTGAGGTCGGTGTCCGCGTAGCTCGTTGAAAGCTGCAGATGCGTCGTCGCATTCGACCAGCCGAACTTGGCGAATCCCTGATAGGCGCTGGAGGTCGAAAAGGCGCGCCAGCCGCGCTCGTGAAAGGCGTTGCCGCTGACGAACCAGTCGAACCCGCCGCGCATCGCGCCCCCGGCCTGCGCCTCGAGCGTGCGGCGTGCGAACGATCCGACGCCGACATCGAGCAGGTAGCCGGGGTCCGAGTTGCCGTCCTTGGTGCGGATCGATACCGCACCCCCCAGCGAGTTGCGCCCGAACAACGGGTTCGAGCCCGGCACGAGGCTAACCGAGCGGATTGCTGATTTGGGGATCAGGTCCCAGCTGACGATATCGCCGAACGGCTGGTTGAGCCGAACGCCGTCCAGGAAGACCGACAACCCCTCCGGCGTGCCGAGCAGCGGGGAAGCGGTGAAGCCACGATAGTTGATGTCGGGCTGAAGCGGGTTGCCCTGCATTTCATTGACGAACACGCCACCGCTCAGCCGCTTGAGATAGTCTGTGAGGTCATTGGCATGCGCGCGCTGGAGCTGCTCGTCGCTGATGGTCTGCGCTGGAAAGCGCAGCGCGCCCTCGCCGACATCAAACAGGGGCGTGGCGGTGACGACGATATCGGGGCCGGTCTGGTCTTGCGCAAAGGCGGCGAGCGGGAAGACGAGCGCTGCCCCCGCAATGCCGACGCGCGAGAACAGCCGCACCGCGATCGGGCACTCCGACTTCGCGCTCCCGTCCATCACCGGGCCGTACAGCGCAGCGGCACGGGGGCAATGTCGGTGAAGGTGGCGACGTCGCCAAACACCGTGGCCGCCTCGGGCGATGCCAGCGCGGCGTCGAGCGCCGCGCCATCGCTGAACTCGAGCACCGCGACCGCCGCATAGGCCGGAGCGGGTTCCTCTGGAATAAACGCGGAGGCGCGGGTCAGCCCATACCGCGTCCAACTATCGCGTACGAGCGGCAGATGCCGGTCCAGATAGGCATCCAGGTCGAACGTCGCGCCGTCGGTTCGGGGATAGGTGACGAGCAAGGTGGTCATGTCAGCGCGCCTTTGCGAGATAGCCGACCATCCGCTTCTTAGCGAAGGGCGGGAGATTGGCCGCGCGCGCGGCGGCGAGATTGGCGGACGGGCCGTCGCCGGCCTGCACGACCGCGACCATCCCCATTGAATAATGCGGTGCGCATTTGATGCCGTAGATGCCGGGCGTGGTGACAACGAGATCGAAAGACTTGCCCATCGCACCTTTGCTCGGCGTGACGCCGGCGGGCAGCATCGTGGGGATCAGCTCGGCATTGTGCACCGGGCTGGTCGGCACGAAGCGTACCGTGTCGCCCGGATTGGCCTTCACGAAGGCGGGGACGAACACCATCGCGCCTTCGGGGCCGCTATCCCTCATCTCGACGACGATCGTCTTGGCGGGCACGGTCTTGGGTGCCTTCGCACTTACGCCGGTCGCTCCCAGCGCGGCAGTCAGACACAATGCGGCGGCGATCAGTCTCGACATCATCTTCTCCTCACGATCGTCTCGCGCGGGCGCTCGGCCTTGGCAGCGGACGCTTGGTTATCGCGAGCGAGCATGGAGGCAGACTGACGGTCCGCAAATTGCCCTTTGGTGCAATAGCGCGGTCGTGGGTTTTGGGCACAATAGAGGCAGATAGCCCGCATTGGTGTCAGCCACCGGGCTCATATTCAGGAGAGAAACTATGCTGCACCAGGCGCTCGAAGGTTTGAAAGGCAAGGTCGCGATTCGCTCGACTTATGACAATTACATTGGCGGCCAATGGGTCGCGCCGGTGCAGGGGCGCTATTTCGACAATCCCTCGCCGGTGACCGGCCAGACGGTGTGCCAGGTGGCGCGTGGTACCAAGGAAGACATCGATCTCGCACTCGACGCCGCGCACAAGGCGAAGGACGCGTGGGGCCGCACCTCTTATGCCGAACGCGCGGTGATCCTCAACAAGATCGCCGACCGGATCGAGGCAAATCTGCCGCTGATCGCGATGGTCGAGACAATCGACAACGGCAAGCCGATCCGCGAGACGACCGCCGCCGACATTCCGCTCGCGATCGACCATTTCCGCTATTTCGCGGGCTGCATCCGCGCGCAGGAAGGGGGCATTTCCGAGATCGACCATGACACGGTCGCGTATCATTATCACGAGCCGCTGGGCGTGGTCGGCCAGATCATCCCGTGGAATTTCCCGATCCTGATGGCGGTGTGGAAGCTCGCGCCCGCGCTCGCCGCCGGCAATTGCATCGTGCTCAAGCCAGCCGAGCAGACGCCGATGTCGATCATGGTCTTGATGGAGATTATCGGCGATCTGCTCCCGCCGGGTGTGCTCAACGTCGTCAACGGTTTCGGCGTCGAGGCGGGCAAGCCGTTGGCGCAGAGCCCGCGCATCGCCAAGATCGCCTTTACCGGCGAGACCACGACTGGCCGCCTAATCATGCAATATGCGACCGAAAATCTGATCCCGGTCACGCTCGAGCTCGGGGGCAAGTCGCCCAACATCTTCTTTGCCGATGTGATGGATCAGGACGACGATTTCCTGGACAAGGCGCTCGAAGGGTTCGCGATGTTCGCGCTCAATCAGGGCGAGGTGTGCACGTGCCCGAGCCGCGCGCTGGTGCATGAAAGCATCTACGACCGCTTCATGGAAAAGGCGGTCGCCCGCGTCGAGAAGATCGTGATGGGCAGCCCGCTGGATCCTTCGACCATGATCGGCGCGCAGGCGTCGAACGACCAGCTCGAGAAGATCCTGTCCTATTTCGATATCGCGCGCGACGAAGGAGCGAAGATCCTCACGGGCGGCGAGCGCGCGCAGCATGGCGACGATCTGGGCGGCGGCTATTACGTCAAGCCGACGATCATCTCGGGCAACAACAAGATGCGCGTCTTCCAGGAGGAAATCTTCGGCCCGGTGGTGGCGGTGACGCCGTTCAAGGACGATGCCGACGCGCTCGCGATCGCCAATGACACGCTCTACGGGCTCGGCGCGGGGGTTTGGACCCGCGACGGAACGCGCGCCTATCGCATGGGTCGCGGGATCCAGGCCGGACGGGTGTGGACCAATTGCTACCATCTCTATCCGGCGCACGCAGCCTTCGGCGGGTACAAGCAATCGGGGATCGGGCGCGAGAACCATCGCATGATGCTCGATCACTATCAGCAGACCAAGAATTTGCTCGTCAGCTACAGTCCGAAGCCGATGGGGTTTTTCTAGCGTATCGACCGAAGCCCGGCGGTCTGTTCCCTTGGCCGTCGGCTGCGGCGGGTCTTCGGACCCGCCGCTTTTTCCCGCGTTTCAGGAGCCGAGCGTGACGCCACCTGCCCGTATTCTCGCAACCGACGCCGCGATCGCCTTGATCGATCGGCTGAGCGCGATCCACGGGCAGGTGATGTTCCACCAGTCCGGGGGATGCTGCGACGGATCGGCACCGATGTGCTACCCTGCGGACGAGTTTCGGGTCGGTGGGCAGGACATTTTGCTGGGGCGTATCGCCGACGACGTGCCGGTGTGGATCGGTGCCGCGCAATTCGCCTATTGGCGGCATACGCAGGTGACGATCGATGTCGTGCCCGGGCGCGGCGCGGGGTTTTCGCTCGAGGGGCCCGAGGGACTGCGCTTCATCATCCGCAGCCGCGTCTTCAGCGACGCCGAGGTCGATGCGCTCGACGCGGCGGGCGTGCCGGTCTGCGGTGCCGGATGATCCATGGCAATCGACGCACCCGTGCAGGCATGACATGATGCCGCTCATGCTCGATGCCCCCCCGCCCGCGCGGTTGCGTTCCCCGGTCCGTACCGCCGCGACGCGGCTTGCGGATCCCGATGCCGCAGCGCAGGCGCTGTTTGCTGCCCTCGACCCGATGACGCTTGCCGGCGTGCTGATCTTCAGCTCCAGTCGCTACGCGCTCGATGGGCTGGCCGAGGCGATCAACCGGCGTAGCGAAGGGCTGTGTGTGGTGGGATGCACCTCTTCGGGTGAAATTACTCCGGAAGGCATCGCCGAGGGCACGATCGCTGCGATCGGTTTCCCGGCGAGTGATTTCACGCTCAACGCTGTCCGCTTCGATCATCTCGATTCGTTCGATGCCAGCCGTGCGCAAAGCGTCGTGCGCGCGCTGGTCGCCGAATCGACCGCCGCCTCGGACGCGCTTGGTCCCGAGGTGACGCGCGCCGCGATCTTCCTGGTCGACGGGCTGTCGCACCGCGAGGAGATGCTCACCGTCACCGTGCAGGATGCGCTCGGCGAAATCCCCCTGATCGGCGGATCTTCCGGCGACGGGCTCGACTTCAAGGAGACCTTCATCTTTCAGGACGGTGCCTTCCGCCGCGATGCCGCGCTCGTCGCGATCCTGTCCTCGGCGCGACCGATGCAGGTGTTTCGCTCGCAGCATTATGCGCCGGGACAGGTCAAGATGGTGATCACCGGGGCCGATCCGGTGGGGCGCGTCGTTACCGAGATCAACGCCGAACCGGCGGCGGAGGAATATGCGCGGCTGACCGGGACGACCGTCAACCAGCTCGGCCCCGCAGTCTTTGCCTCGCACCCGCCGATGGTGCGCGCCGGCGGCGAATATTATGTCCGATCGATCCAGTCGGCCAATCCCGACGGCAGTCTGACCTTCTATTGCGCGATCGACGAAGGTGTTGTGCTGACGCTGGGCGAGGCACGCAACATTCTCGACGGGCTCGGCACTTTGTTCGACGATCTCGATCGCAGTGTCGGTGGGATCGACCGGATCGTCGGGTTCGACTGTGTGCTCAACAAGATCGAGGCCGAACAGCGGCAATTGACCCGCAAAGTCTCTCGCATGTTCGTCGAACGGCGCGTCACTGGCTTCAACACCTATGGCGAGCAGTTCCACGCGCTCCACGTCAACCAGACCTTCAGCGGCCTGGCGATCGGCTGGGGGGACTGATGGCAACGCGGATCGCCGTGCCCCAAAGCCACGATGCCGCGCGGATCGCGGCGCTCGAGGCTGAGATCGTCAAACTCAAGCGCATCAACACCGCTCTGATCGACCGCGTCGAACGCTCAACCGATCTTCAGGGCAATGCCTTCTCGCTGTTCGAGACCGCGATCTCGCTGGAGGGCAAGGTGCGCGAGCGTACCGCCGATCTGGAACAGGCGCTCGACGCGCTGGCGCGCAGCAACGCGGCGCTCGGGATCGCCAAGGAGACGGCCGACGATGCGCAACGCCGCTTGCGCGATGCGATCGAGAGCATCAACGAAGGCTTTGCGATTTTCGATGCCGATGATCGGCTTGTGCTGTGCAACCAGACCTATCTCGGCCTGTGGCCCAAGATCGCCGACCGGATCGTCCCCGGAATCTCCTTTTCCGAAATCACTGACATGATCGGCAAGGACGGCACCACGCTTGGGGCGATGGTCGCACACGACCGCTGGGTGTCCGAGCGGATGGCGCAGCGCATGGTCGCGAGCGGCGGGCATGTCCACGCGCTTGCCGACGGCCGCTGGATCCAGATCAACGAATTGCGCACCAGCGAGGGCGGGATCGTCGGCGTCTATACCGACATCACGGAAGTGAAGGCCGAGGATGCGCGGCTGCGCGCGCGTGAACTCGCCGAGAAGAGCGCGATCCTCCAGGCGACGCTCGATACGATCCCGCAGGGCGTGTGCGTCTACGATGCCGAGCGCCGGCTGGTCGCGTGGAACGATCCCCTGCTCGCAGTAATCGGTCTGCCCGCCGATGGGATCGCGATCGTCGCGACGCATGACGGGTTGGTCGCGGGATGTGTGGCGTTGAACGGACCGATGGAGCCAGACCTGCCGCTCGCTTGGCTCGAAGACGGCGTGCGCGATGCCGTCTCGCTCCGACGTTACCGAAGCGGCAAGGTCGTAGAGGTTCACCGTGCACGCATGCCCGATGGCGGGATGGTGATGAGCTTAGGCGATATCACCGAAAGCCTGCGCGCCGCCGAGCGGCTGCGCGAGACCAACGAGACGCTCGAACGCCGTGTCGAGGAACGTACCGCCGACATCAACGCGGTCAATCGCGAGCTCAGCCGCGAAAATGCCGAGCGCCTCGCGGTCGAGGCGGCACTGCGCGACGCCAAGACTGCAGCCGAACAAGCCAATATCTCCAAGACGCGTTTCCTCGCTGCGGCGAGCCACGATCTGTTGCAGCCGCTTAACGCTGCGCGGCTGTTTGTCGCCGCCTTGAGTGACCGGCGGCTCGCCTTGCCGACGCGCGCGCTGGTGCGCCAGGCGGGGTCGGCGCTCGATTCGGTCGAGGATCTGCTCGAATCGCTGCTCGAGATATCCCGGCTCGATGCCGGTGCGATCGTCGCCGAACCGATCGACTTCGCGCTCGACGAAATGCTGCGCAGCATGAAAGCCGAATTCGCACCCGTCGCGCGCGAGCGTCGGTTGACGCTGCGGATCGATGACGGTGTGTTCTGGGTGCGCTCCGATCCGCGCCTGTTGCGGCGGATTCTGCAGAACCTCATCGGCAATGCGTTACGCTATACCCAGGCCGGGTCGGTCGATGTCTCGGTTCGCGTCGAGGGTGAAATGCTGCAGGTCGAGGTGGTCGACACCGGCCCGGGGATCGCGCCCGAGCATCATGTCGAGATCTTCGAGGAATTCCGGCGAATCGGCGCGCATGGGCGTGATCGCGGGATGGGGCTGGGGCTGGCGATCGTTCAGCGTGCGGCGCGGATGCTCGGCCATGCGCTGACCGTCCGCTCCGCGCTCGGCGAGGGCTCGCGCTTCGGGGTGGAGGTTCCGCTCGGCACGCCCAGCGCGCACGTGTCGCATACCGTCGCGCCATCGCGCAGCGGGCTGCTCAACGATCGGGTCGTGCTCGTGATCGACAATGAGACATTGATCCTCGAAGGCATGTCGGCTCTGCTCGAGGGGTGGGGCTGCACCGTGCTGAACGCACGCGACATGGCGACCGGGATAGCGCAAGCCAACATCTCGCGGCCCAATCTCCTCATTGCCGACTATCACCTCGACGACGGCCAGACCGGGGTCGGCGCGATTGAGGGCTTGCGGGCTGCGGAGGGTGCCGCGATCCCCGCGATTATCATCACAGCCGATCGTACCCCCGAATTGCGCGATCATCTCGCTGCGGCGGGCTTCCACGTCCTGCAGAAACCGGTCAAGCCCGCGCAGCTCCGCGCGCTGATCACGCGGCTCACGCAGTAATGTCAGGCGTCGGTCCCGAATTTCACCTTGTTGACGAGGATGACGGCCTGCGTGCGGCTGAACACCTTGAGCTTGGCGAGGATCGCCGAGACGTGCGCCTTGACCGTCGTCATCGAGACATCGAGCTCATAGGCGATCTGCTTGTTGAGCTTGCCCGCGACGACGAGCCGCAGCACGACCTTTTGCTGCGGCGTCAGGCTGTCGATGCGGCGCTGGATGTCGGCATCCTCGAGCGTCTCGGTGGCCTCGATCTCGTCCATCTCCGGGGCATAGAAATCCCCCGCGAGTACGGTCTTGAGCGCATCGACGATCGCACTGCGCCGCAGCGATTTGGGGATGAACCCGGCCGCCCCCGCCGCCAGCGCACCGCGTGCAAGACCGCGCTCCTGCGCCGCCGAGACGATGACCACGGGTACCGAGGGGAAGCGCTCGCGTAGCGCGATCAGCCCGGAAAAGCCGACCGCGCCGGGCATGTTGAGATCGAGCAGCACCAAGTCGAAATCGCCCTCGCGCGCGATCACCGCGCTGGCTTCGTCGAGCGAGGAGGCCTCGAACAGCTCGCATTGATCGAACGCCACCGCGATGACGGTGCGCAAACCATCGCGCACCATCGGATGGTCGTCGGCGATGAGCACGCGTTCCACGTAATCCAGATCCCCCTGTTGCGCCGTTCCGCTTGCCGAGCGTAGTCCGATTGCGCGGGAAAGCGAAACGGGGGCGGCATTTGCCACCCCCGCCGCACGGCTCCGCTCGACGCCGGATAGAGCCGTGCCGCTCACGATTTCGGCAGCTTAAACACCCACAGCGCACCACCCTGATTGATGTGCTGCACCGCCTTGGCGACTTCGCCGCCCCACAAAGGCACCGCGCCGCCCCAGCCCGACATCACCGCGACATATTGCTCGCCATCGGTTTCCCAGGTGATCGGCGTGCCGACCACGCCCGATCCCGTGTTGAACTTCCACAATTCCTTGCCGCTCTTGGCGTCGAACGCCTTGAGATATCCCTCGGGCGTGCCTGTGAACACGAGGTTGCCTGCCGTGCTCAGCACGCCGCCCCATAGCGGTGCCTTGTTGTTATATTCCCACGCGATTTTTCCCGTCGCCGGATCGATCGCGCGGAGCACACCGATATGATCCTCATAGAGCGGCTTGATCGTGAAGCCGGCACCGAGGAACGCCGCACCCTTCTTGTAGGCGATCGGCTCATTCCAGATATCCATGCCCCATTCGTTGCTGGGCACGTAGAACAGACCGGTCTGCTGGCTGTACGACATCGGCATCCAGTTCTTGGCACCAAGGAAGGCGGGGGCCGCGAACACGGTCGTTCCCTTTTCCGCGGTGGGCGGGCCGGGTCGGTTGGCCTCGACATAATTGGGCCTGCCGGTCTTCAAGTTATAGCCTGTCGCCCAAGTTGTTTTTGAGACGAACGGGGTGGCCTGCAGCAACTTGCCGTTGGTGCGGTCGAGAATGAAGAAATAGCCGTTGCGGTCGGCCTTGGCACCGAGCTTCATCATCTTTCCGCCGCGCATCGCGTCGAACGGGATCAATTCGTTGACTCCGTCGAAATCCCAGCCGTCGTGCGGTGTGGTCTGATAGTGCCATTTGATCTGGCCGGTGTCGGGATCGATCGCGAGCGTAGAGGCGGTGTAGAGATTGTCGCCGGGGCGCAAATGGCTGTTCCAGGGCGCAGGATTGCCCGTGCCCATGTAGATCAGGTTGGTATCGGGATCGTAGGTGCCCCCCAACCACGTCGCGCCGCCACCCTGCTTGTACTGGTCGCCCTGCCAGCTCGCATTGAGCTTGCCGGTCATTCCGTTTTCCTTGCCGCCCAGGGTGCCCATGTTCCCCTCGATCGTCGGACGCGTCCAGATCAGCTCGCCGGTGTTGACGTCGCGCGCCTGGATCTCGCCGATCACGCCGAATTCGCCACCCGAATTGCCGACGATGATCTTGCCGTGGACGATCATCGGCGCGGCGGTGAAGCTGTAGCCGGCCTTGTAGTCGGCGATCTGCTTGTTCCAGATGACCTTGCCGGTGTTGCGGTTGAGCGCAACGAGCCGGGCGTCGAGCGTGCCGAAGATGATCTTGTCGCCGTAGATCGCTGCCCCGCGATTGACCACGTCGCAGCACGGCACGATCGCATCGGGCAGACGCGCGTCATATTCCCATTTCTCCTCGCCGGTTTTCGCATCGAAGGCGAAGACGCGGGAATAGGAGCCGGTGACGTAGATCGTGCCGTCATAGACGAGCGGCTGCGATTCCTGCCCACGCTGCTTCTCCCCACCAAGCGAGGCGGCAAAAGCGGGAACGAGCTTGGCGACGTTGTCGGCGTTGATCGTGGAGATCGCACTAAAACGCTGTGCGCGCGGCCCCATGCCGTAGGTGAGCACGTCGCCCGGGGTGTTGGCGTCGTTCATCAAGTCTGCATCGGTCGGGCCGACCGCCGCCCCCGGCGCAGCGGCCTCCCCCGGTGCGGCATCGGGTGCCGCCACGAGCGGTGCCGCGAGCAGCGCGCTTCCGATTGCGAAAATCGACGTCTGTCGCACAATGCGCTTCATCATCTTCTCCCCTGGTTGTTCTTTACGCCCGCCATTTCCGGCGAGGTCGGCTGCTGCTGCAGTACGATCGCTTCACGCTATCACGGTACGCGCGCCCGCCAATTGGACCTTGGGCCTAGGCGGCGGTCACGATGCGAGCGGCGCGCGCAGCGTCACGCCGTACCGGTCGAAGATCGCCGGAACGGTTTTGTCGGCAATCAGTTCGGGAAGCAGAGTGTCGAGCCGGTCGCCGAGATCGCGGCTGTCGTCCTTCACCGCCAGGCCGATGTCCCAACCCGGGCTGGTCAGCGCCGGGATCGGCCCCTTGCGCGCAACGATCGCGTCGCCGCCCTTCGACAGCGCGTGCTCGACTTGCGCGCGCGTCGCCATTGCGAGATCGGTCTTGCCTTCGCGGACCGAGTCCAACGCGACCATGCCGCTGGTCATGTGCACGACGTCGCTGCGCAGTGCGCCGCCGAATTGGCCGCTCATGTAAAAATCGGGAATGCTGTTGAGCTCGACCGCAATTTTGTGGCCCTTGAACCGGGCCGGCGGATCCTCGCAATCGACCGCGCGGCCGCAGCCGATCGCGAAGCTCTCGCGATAATAGGGTGCGACGATCACGACGCGATCGTTGCGCAACGCAAAGGCGCGGTCGAACGGCGCGTGCATCATGATGTCCGACAGCGTGCCGCCGGTGGCGGGGCCTTTCCACACCATGTTGCGCAAGTCGTCGTCGACATCGTCGCCGGCAAGGAAGTCCCGAAACTCAGGCCTGACGCCCAGCTTGTGCGCGATTGCAGTACCGAGATCGACGTCGATCCCGCGCAGCGTTGCGCCTTCCAACCACGCCCAAGGCGCGAAATCGCGATAGACCGCGATGCGCAGTATGCCAGCGCTCCGGATCTTTTCGAGCGACGCCGCGCGCGCCGGGAATGCGGGGAGCGCCGCAGCCGCGCCGATCCCGGCAATCACGCCACGTCGGGTAAAGCCCGGGTTCATGGCACTAATCCTGGTGCTTGGTGTCGAGCCAGGAGCGGATCGCCCAGCCGGCTTTCTGCCCGAGAACATCGCCGAGCGGCGGCATATAGACCTTGCCGTCGCGCGCCGAGCCATGCTGGTAGCGATTGATGAACCACTCGTCGCCCGCTTCGCCGACATCGAGATAGCGCAGATCGGGCGCAATGCCGCCCGACATCGCTTCAAGGCCATGGCAGCGGGCGCAATTCTGGCCATATGCCGATTCGCCGATCTTGATCGCGGTCGCATTGCCGCGATACGGATTTTTGACGAGCCATGCCTCGCCAATGTCGGGCAGGGCGCTCGTGTCGACCGGTTGCGGCAGCACATTGCCATGCGCGAAGACCGCATTGCCGATCAGCGCGGTGGCAAGTCCCGTCGCCACAAGCAAAGCGAGCATCGACAGGCTGGGGATCTTCATCGGCTTCCTCTCCACGGCTTTCGCGGTCTTCGCGATTGAGTCGGGGATGTAGGCGGGTGCAGGCCTGCGACCCTATTGCACTTAGGTACAGCATGCGCCCGCGCGCGATTGGACTAGACCCGTCTCATGCGGATTTGTCTTACCCTGCCCTTGCTTTGCGCTCTCGCTTTCGGGGGGAGTGCGCGCGCCGAGACGGTCTACGTCTCCAATGAAAAGGGAAACAGTATCACCGTGATCGACGCGACGTCGCTCAAGGTCGTGGCGACCTGGCCGATCGGCAAGCGCCCGCGCGGCATCGTCCTCTCGCGCGACGGCAAGTTTCTCTATGTCTGCGCGAGCGACGACAATGCCGTGCAAGTCATCGACCGCGCGACGGGCAAGGTCGTCGCTGACTTGCCGTCGGGCGAGGACCCCGAGCAGTTCGCGCTATCGCCCGACGGTACCATGCTGTTCGCGGCGAACGAACGCGACGCTGCGGTGACCGCGATCGATGTCGCCAAGCATGTCGTCGCCTGGCAAGTCGATGTCGGGGTCGAACCCGAAGGGATGGCGGTCAGCCCCGACGGCAAGACGGTTGTCTCGACCTCGGAGACCGATGACTCGGTGCATTGGATCGATCTCGCCAGCCACAAGGACTTTGCGCAGACTGCGGTCGGGATGCGCCCGCGCCACGCCGAATTCACCGCCGACGGCAAGGCGCTGTGGGTCAGTTCGGAAATCGGTGGCGAAGTGCAGATTCTCGACACGACCAGCCACGCGGTGACCAAAACGATCGCCTTCGCGCCGCCGGGGGTGTTCAAGGACAAGATCATGCCGGTCGGTATCCGCTTCACGCCCGACCGCAAACAGGCCGTCGTCGCGTTGGGGCGCGCCGATACGCTTGCAATCGTCGACGTCGCGAGCGCGACGGTGACCGGATACATCCCGGTCGGGCGGCGCGTGTGGCACTCCGCGATCGATGCCGCAGGGAGCCGCGTCTTTTCGGCCAATGGACTTTCGGACAATGTCTCGGTGGTCGATCTCGCGACCAAGGCCGTGATCGCGACGATTGCTGTGGGCCGCGCGCCCTGGGGCGTCGTCGTCGCGCCCTGATCGGACGCCGCGCACCACGCACCAAAGTCCAATTCCCCGATCGCCGCCGCGGGCGCAGCGTTGGCGCACAGGCACCGCGAAAGGCGGGCCGCTATCAGGGGGAGGATATCCGTGAGGGGCACCACAACATTGCTGCAGGCGGTCTGCGCGGCCGCATTGCTGGCGGGCGCGACGCCCGCATTCGCGCAAGACGACACGACCAGCGCCCTGCTGCTGCGGCTGAAGGAGAAGGGCATCCTGACGCAGACCGAATATGACGATCTGATCGCGCGCAAGCCACCCGCCGCGCCACCCGCCCCACAACCCGCTGCAGTCGCGACCAACCCGACCGCCGAGCCGCAGGCCGCAGCTGCCGCGCAGCTCGACGACAAACGGCTGGTGCGGATGACGAGCAGCGGGATCGGCATGGAAGTCGGCGGCGTGACGGTGAAGTTCTCGGGCTCGGTCAACGCCTTCTATACGCATGATTCGCCCGATAAGCGCCTTGCCGGCACGACGGTCGTCGGCGGTCTCGCCAATACCGGCCCGCAGAACAGTTCGGCGATCCGCAACGGGCTGCTGCCGGGCATCTTCGGGCTCGACGTGTCGACCAACCAGGGCGGCTGGGACATTGCCGCGCACTTCGGCTTCTATCCCGGCATCAACAGCAATTCGTACGGCGGCAATGGTGCCAACGCCGCCGGTGCGCCAGTCGCGCTGGCGACCGCAGGGATCGATGCCCGGCAGACCTATATGACGATCGGCAAGCCGCATCTCGGCACCTTCAAGCTCGGGCGTGACATCGGCCTGTTCGGGTCCGATGCGATTCTGAACGATATCACCCTGCTGTCGGTTGGCACGCCGGGCAGCAATGCGGGCCCGTCGAACACCTCGCTCGGGCGGATCGGGATCGGCTATATCTACACCGACTTCCAGCCGCAGATCACCTACACCACGCCCGTGTTCGGCGGCTTTCAGGCGTCGGCAGGAATCTTCCAGCCGTTGTCGACGCTGACGGGCGGGGCCGAGGTCAACGGCACGCCCGGTTTTCAGGGTAAGGTCACCTATGACTTCAAAGCCGACACATTCACGGGTCACCTGTGGGCGTCGGGCATTACGCAGAAGCATGACGGCTTTGCCGGCACGCCGAGCTATACCGGCAGCGGCTTCGATGTCGGTGGCAAGCTCGGCTATGGTCCGCTGAATGTGCTCGGTTATTATTATGGCGGGTCGGGGCTGGGGACGACGGCGCTGTTCGTCTTCTCGACCGATGCGCTCGGGCGCAAGCGTGACAGCAGCGGCTTTTACGGTCAGGCCAGCCTGACCTTCGACAAGTTCACGGTCGCGGGGAGCTATGGGCAGAGCAAGCTCGATCTCGCGCGTGGCGAGGTCAACCCGACGTTGCTCGACAAGAATAGCAGCTGGGTTGGACAGCTACGCTACGGCCTGACGAGCTGGGTTACGCTGCTCGCCGAATATATCCATACCAAGGCGGAGGCGCAGGGCCCGAACGAGGCCAAGTCCAATACCGTATCGGTCGGGTCGATCCTGTTCTTCTAATTGTGCAACTATGCGGTGGCGGGGGCGGTTCGATTGAACCCATCTCGCCACCCGTCCTATTTTGAAAGCGCCGGCCCGTCATGCGTCGCTCGTCATTCCTTCCGTTGCTGGCGTTGGTGGTTCCATCGTCTGCGCTCGCGCAGCAAAGCCCCGCACCGTCTGCCGATCCCGCCGATATCGTGGTGCTCGGCCAGCCGCTTCCGCTTCCGCCGGGGATGCCGGCCTATGGCTCGGTAACGATCGGCCGTTCGCGCTTGACCAGCGATGCGACTGGGCGGGTCGAGGACGTGCTGCTCGACGTTGCGGGGTTCCAGCAATTCCGCCGATCGGACAGTCGCTCGGCCAACCCTTCGGCGCAGGGTGTGACGTTGCGCGCGCTCGGCGGCAATGCGTCGAGCCGCGCGCTTGTGCTGCTCGACGGTGTCCCGCTGGCCGATCCGTTCTTCGGGTACATTCCCTTCAATGCGATCTCGGCGGATCGGCTCGCTGGCGTGCGCGTGACGCGCGGCGGCGGCGCGGGTGCGTTCGGTGCCGGTGCCGTCGCGGGGACAATCGAGCTGGCGAGTGCGACCCGCCACGACCTGCCGACGATTGCGGCGGAGGCCTTCTACGGCAGCAACAACGCGCAGGAAGTGTCGGCAAGTGTCTCGCCCGATATTGGCGGCGGGTTCGTCAGCGTGTCGGGCAAGTTCGAGCGCGGCGACGGTTTTTACACCACGCCGCCATCCCAGTTCACCGCCGCGACCGTCCGCGCGCGCTACCGGGATGGATCGGGCACCATTCGCGCGGTCGTGCCGATCGATGCGCAGACCGAACTCCAGGTGCGCGGTCTGCTGTATCGCGACGAGCGGACGCTCCGCTTTGTCGGCGCGAACAGCAGCAGCGAGGGGGAGGATGCCAGCGTCCGGCTAATCCATCGCGGGGATTGGGCGATCGATGCGCTGGCATATGTCCAGGCGCGCAATTTTTCCAACCGCGTAATCAGCGCGACCAGCTTCAAGCTCACGCTCGACCAGCGCAACACGCCGGCGACGGGGGTTGGCGGCAAGATCGAGCTGCGCCCGCCGGTCGGGGCCGACCATGTTCTGCGCATCGGTGCCGATGTCCGGCTCGGCGACGGCGAATTGTACGAAGACGCCTATGCCGCGAGCGGCGCGGTCACCGCGCGGCGCAATGCCGGGGGACATACCAGCACGACCGGCCTGTTCGTCGAGGATGACTGGACGCTCGGGCGACTGGTGCTGACCGCTGGTGTTCGTGGCGATCGCTGGACGATCACCCAGGGCTTCTTCCACGAGGCCAGCGCGACAGGCGCGACGACCACCGACACGCGCTATCCCGACCGTCATGGGTTTGAGGGCACCGGGCGCGCGGGCGCGCTGTTCCACGCGAGCGACGCACTCGCGCTGCGCGCGGCGGGTTATACCGGCTTCCGCTTGCCGACGCTCAACGAACTCTATCGCCCGTTTGTGGTTTTCCCGATTACCACGCAAGCCAATGCGGCGCTCGGGCTCGAACGGCTGCGCGGAGCCGAGGCCGGGCTCGACCTCACGCCGGTCGCTGGCGTCACCCTCGGGATCACCGGCTTCTACAACCGCCTCGACGGCGCGATCGCCAACGTCACGATCGGGCCCAATCTGCGCCAACGCCGCAACGTCGATGCGATCGTCGCCAAGGGGATCGAGTTCACCGCGCGGGCCGCGCGCGGGCGCTTTTCGGTCGATGGCTCCTATGCGTTCAGCGACAGCCGGGTCCACGCATCGGGTGCATCGCGACAGCTTGATGGCTTCATCCCGGCGCAGAGCCCGCGGCACAGCGGCAGCGCGACGCTCGCCTGGGCATCGCCGCGTGGTTTCGCCGCCTCGCTCACCGCGCGCTATGTCGGCAAGCAATATGAGGACGATCTGCAGACCGACGTGCTCCCGTCCGCGACGACGCTCGACGGGGTGCTCACACTGCCCGTCGCCAGGCGTGTGGCGGTCGTCCTGCGCGGCGAAAATCTTTCCGGCGAAACGGTGATCACCCGCAACGCGGCGGGATCGATCGACGTCGGCACCCCGCGCACGCTGTGGATCGGCGTGCGCTTGCGATGAGGAAGACAGACGTGACGCCAGATATCTATCCCGTTCCGACCAACTGGGCGACCGAGGCGACGATCACCGCGGAACGCTATGCGACGGACTATGCCCGCTCGCTCGACGACGCCGATCGGTTTTGGCTCGAACAGGCAGAACGGCTCGACTGGTTCACCCCGCCGAGCGTGGCCAATCAGAGCAGTTTCCACGAAGCCGATTTCGGCGTGCGCTGGTTCGCCGATGGGGTGCTCAACGTCTCGGTCAATTGCATCGACCGGCATCTCGCGACGCGCGGCGATCAGGTCGCGATCGTGTGGGAGCCCGACGCTCCCGATCGCCCTGCGCGCCACATCACCTTTACCGAACTCCATGCCGAAGTGTGCCGCTTCGCCAACGTGCTGAAGGCGCAGGGCGTGCGTAAGGGTGACCGCGTAACGCTATATCTGCCGATGATCCCCGAGGCGGCGTTCGCGATGCTGGCGTGCGCGCGAATCGGCGCGATCCATTCCATCGTCTTCGGCGGCTTTTCGCCCGAGGCGCTGGCCGGGCGGATCACCGATTGCGACAGCCATATCGTCATCACCGCCGACGAGGGCTGTCGCGGCGGCAAATGCGTCCCGCTCAAGGCCAATGTCGATGCCGCCGCCAAACTCACCACCTGCCTCGACACGGTGATCGTGCTGCGCGCGACCGGCGGCCCCGTCGCGATGCAGGACGGACGCGACGTCTGGTATCACGAGGCCGCGGCGCAGGTGGATGCCGAGTGCCCGCCCGAATGGATGAACGCGGAAGATCCGCTGTTCCTGCTCTACACGTCGGGATCGACGGGCAAGCCCAAGGGCGTGCTTCACACCACCGGCGGCTATCTGCTCTGGGCGGCCTATACCCATGCCTGCGTGTTCGATTGCCGCGACGGCGACACCTATTGGTGCGCCGCCGACATCGGGTGGGTCACCGGGCACAGCTATATCGTCTATGGCCCGCTCGCCAACGGCGTTACTACGCTGATGTACGAGGGCGTGCCCAACTGGCCGACCCCGGCGCGGATCTGGCAAGTGGTCGATCGCCATCAGGTGACGCAACTCTATACCGCGCCGACCGCGCTACGTGCGCTGATGCGCGAGGGCGACGGCTTCGTCACGCAGACCAGTCGCGCCTCGCTCCGCCTGCTCGGTTCGGTCGGCGAGCCGATCAATCCCGAGGCGTGGCGCTGGTATCATGAGATCGTCGGTGAGGGGCGCTGCCCGATCGTCGATACATGGTGGCAAACCGAGACCGGCGGGCACATGATTACGCCGCTGCCCGGTGCGACGCCGCTCAAGCCCGGTGCGGCGAGTGTCCCGTTTTTCGGGGTCGAGCCGGCGCTGGTCGATGCGGCGGGCGTGGTGCTCGAGGGAGCGATCGAGGGCAATCTCGTCCTCACGCGGAGCTGGCCGGGGCAGATGCGAACCGTCTGGGGCGACCATGCGCGCTTTTTCGAGACCTATTTCTCGGCCTATCCCGGCGTCTATTTCACCGGTGACGGCGCACGACGGGACGCCGACGGGTATTGGTGGATCACTGGCCGCGTCGATGACGTCATCAATGTTTCGGGGCATCGCATGGGAACTGCCGAGGTGGAATCGGCGCTCGTGCTGCACCGCGCCGTCGTCGAGGCGGCGGTGGTTGGCTTCCCACACGACATCAAGGGGCAGGGGATTTACGCCTATGTCACGCTCAATACCGGCGAGGTGCCGAGCGCAGCGTTGCGCAAGGATCTGGTGGCGTGGGTCCGCACCGAAATCGGCCCGATCGCAACGCCCGACGCGATCCAGTTCACCCCCGGCCTGCCCAAGACGCGGTCCGGCAAGATCATGCGCCGGATCCTGCGCAAGATCGCCGAGGGGGACATCGCCACGCTCGGCGATACCAGCACGCTGGCCGACCCGGCGGTGGTCGACGATTTGATCGCCAACCGCGTCGGATAACACACGCGTCTCGCCGTGTTGCCGCGCGAAAGAGAGCGCTCCGTGTGCGCAGGAGCCTATGCGGAGCGTCAGCGCCCTGCGTCGATCCGGGGCAGGAGCTCGGCCTCAAGCCCCGGATAGAGATGAGCGACGGAGCGCTGCAGTTCGTAGCGCGCGGCCTGCAGCGTCGCGAAACGCGCCGGGATCATGACGTTGCCCGCCGCGACATTGTCGTCGCCGGCGATGACCGACGCGCGCAGTGTGGCGGCGAGCCAGTCGAGCCAGTCGCGCGTCTGGACGATCGCAGTGGCGGGGGTGGGATCGACCGGGCCATGTCCCGGCACGACGCGCTTGTGACCCAACGCTTCGAGCGTCTTCAGCGAATCGTGCCATTTCGCCAGGTCGGCATGTGGGGTGGAGGGCGCGCGATCATGGAACACGAGGTCGCCTGCGATCAGCGTTCCGCTCGCTTCGTCGAGGATCGCGAGGTCGGCCGGGCTGTGCCCCGCCAGCGGGAGCAGTCGAAACCGCCGTGTCCCGAATGTCTCGCGATCGGCCGTCAGGATCGTGCCCGGCGGCGTGAATTCGGTCCCGCGCATCCAATCGCCGAGCAGCCGGTACATCCCATCAGAAAAGCCGGCACCCTCGCTCTTCAAGAGGTTCGCCAATTGTGGCGTGGCCGCGACGATCCCGGGCGCGAAAGCGGCGGCACCATAAATATGGTCGGGGTGGAGATGGGTCAGATAGACGCGAACCACCGGCTGGCCGGTCAGCGCTTGGGCCGCCTGCTTGAGCGCGACGCCATAGCGCAGCGACGGGCCGCAATCGACGAGCACGGTCCCGCCCTCGGTTGCGAGAATCGTGATATTGGCGATCGCGCCACCATTGGCCATCGCGATCGGCGCATCGACGCCTCGCACGACCCACAGCCCATCGGCAACCTTCTCGGGATTGATCCGATAGGCGAGCGGCTGGGCGTGGGCCGGCAGCGCGATCGCGCCAAGCAGACCCGCCAATGCGATCCGGCGATCGATCATCTAGCGGACCGCGGCCAGCGCGGGTGTCGCCTCGCGCACCGCGAGCGACCCGTCATAGCGGATCCCGTTGGTGTCGCTGGCGCGCACGGCCACCGTCTCGCCCGCTGCTGTCTCGGCGATGATCGAGATCGTCGGATCCTCGGCGACCGACGCCTCGATCCGCATCGTTCCGTATGCCTTGCCCGCCCCGCTCAGGGTGAGCGTGTCGAGATTGTACGTCGGGATGTTCGCGACGAAGCCGGTATCCATCGGGTGGCGGAAGGCCACCCGGATGTGTGTGCCGTCGGCCCCGCGCACCGCGACACCGCGGACTTCGCCGAGATGGTCTGCCCAATCGCCCCTGACACGACTTGTCGGCGGGGTCGAGCAGCCCCCGCCCGCTGCATCGATCCAGCCGCCGCCGACGAGCCAACTGCCATCGGCGAGCTGCACCGCACCGCGCACCGGGGTGCGCTGGTCGAGCTTGATTCGCGTCGCAAGAAACGCCCGGGCACCGGCGAGCGTATAATCGATCGCAAGCGGAATTGGGTTAAGGTCGGCGAACAGCAGGATACGCTTCACCCCCTCAATGCCGCGCGCGTCGACTGTCACGGGAAAGCTGGTCTGGTTTTCGGCGATTTCGGGAAAGATCACATGAACGCGATCGTCGAAGCGGACGGGGTCGTTGCCGAACAGCGTGTCGCCCAATCGCTGCCACATCGGCGATCCGAGCGGATCGGCGGGCAGGGTCGCGTGCGCCGGTAGCGGTGCCAGCGCCAGCAATAGCCCCCCGATCCAGGGTAGCGACGATACGACCATAATCTTCTCCCAAAGCACAGCTTAGCAGCGCGGCGACGCCTGCTACTATGCGACTTTGGGCCAAGCGGAGCGTTGCGGATGCGAAGGGCAATCATGCTTGCGGTGGCAGTGCTAGCCTCGACCGGGGGTGTGGTACAGGCCGACTCCCGCCCCCCAGCCGAAGCCCCACTGTTCGATCCGATTACAGGTTATCGAATGAGCCATTATCGCGGCGTGATCCCTTCAATCCCCGAAGGTGTCAGGCGCGTCGACGTCGCGCAGGCACATGCCTTGTGGCGGGCGGGTGCCATTTTTATCGACGTCAATCCTGCACCCGGTGCGCTCCGCGACGTCGAGACCGGACGATGGAGTCTTGCCGAGCCGCATGCCTCGATCCCAGGCGCGCATTGGTTCGCCGAGAGCGGGCGCGGCGAACTCGACCCCGGGATCGAGCAAGCCATGCTGCTCGGCGTGCGCCGTCTGGCTGCCCGGCACCCCCATCGCCCGCTTGTCGTGTTCTGCCAGGCCGATTGCTGGATGAGCTGGAACGCCGCACTGCGCCTGCATCGCGCAGGGCTGCCCGACATACGCTGGTTCGCCGACGGGCTCGACGGTTGGAAGGAGGCGGGCTTTGCCGTGACGCTGACGGTTCCAGCGGGATGAACCGAATTTTATGGAGTGTCGCTTGGACCTGCGATGGTTCGTCAGGCGCGCAAGAGAGACGCCAGTCGTGCCACTCGACGCCGGTGTCCTGGCACCGGGCATTCCCGGCTGTAGTCGTCGATGACGCTGAGCAGGCAGCGCCGCCGCCCATTGAGTACGATGACCAGCGAATACGAACGAGCGTACCAAAGGGCGGCCCTGGACTTCATGCGGATGGCTGCAGCCGCGTCGCTGCCGTTCTTTGGAACTCCCAACGCGTGCCGTATCGATAATCGAGCCTGTACGCATGCGCCCGTGCCGGATCATCCACCGACGTGCCGCATCATCCGTATTTTTGTCTTCGTTGCGAATCGTCTGGAATCATTGCGACAAAACGGCACACTATGCCGGTTATGAACGACGCTGCGATCGACCAGATTCTTGCTGCGCTCGCGGTGAACGTGAAGGAGTTCGCAGTCTGCGAGTTCACCGCGACCTCGGCGATTGAAATCAAGCAGCTCGACAAGATCGAGGTCCACTTCATTCTCGCGGGTACGCTCTATCTCGGCCTCGCCGACGGCGCGTGCATCGAGGCACCGGTGGGCAGCGTGGTCCTGGTACCGGCATATATCGATCAGGTGATCGGCGGTTCGGCCACGCCCTCCAAGATCCTCACTTCGCAGGAGACATGCAGCAGGCGGCGCGACGGCTTGATGCACTACGACGCTACGATGGGAAGCCCGGGCAGCGTCGTTGTCGCCTGCGGCCAGATCAAGGCCGACATCGGTGGATCGTTCGGGCCGTTCGAGGGGCTGAAAGAGCCGATCTGTTCGTATGTCGCCGATGAACCGGTCGTTGGCGTCGCCTTCTCGACGATCCTTCGTGAAACGGGCGTCGCGGCACTGGGGAGCAAAGCACTCATCGGATCGCTGATGAAGGCGTGCCTGATCCTGGCATTGCGCCGATCCGCTCAGGAGCGTGGCTCGCGGGAAGTCCTCCCCGGCCTGTTCGAGCGACCGTCCCTGGCGCGGGCGGTGGCGCGGGTCGTCGAGGATCCGGCCTCACATCATAGTCTGGCCGATCTTGCCCGCGCGGCCGGCATGAGCAGGTCCAAATTCGCGAAAGTCTTTGCGGAGACGGTTGGATCGCCGCCGATGGAATTCGTGAGCCGCGCGCGGCTCGACAAAGCGCGGCAGCTCGTCTTGTCGACGGACCTTTCGATCTCCGACATCGCCAATCATGCGGGCTTCGCCAGCCGCAGCCATTTCAGTCGCAGCTTTCGCAACGCATTCGGCATCGATCCGACGCGCATGCGCCGGAACGGCCTGAACGGGGATGCCCAGGATGCGCAATGAGCGAAAGTTTTCGGCAGTGAGAGCACGACGCATATCGGTGGCGTGCAAAAAGACCCCACGCGTTTTTATTTTGGGCGAGACTGTAACCGTCCAGCCGGTTCCGCCGAATGACGGGACGTGCAACCCCACCTTCGTCTTGCGGTTCAACGATCGGCCAGCGCTGCGGTCCTGGTGCCGGGGAGCTCGTCGATGAGCGAGACCGCGGACCAATGGGGTCAATTGATGGCTGCGGCCCAAGAGGGGCATGCCGCCGCCTATCGGCGGCTGCTGGACGAGATCAGGCATTGGCTGAAGGGTTTTTACGCACGCCGCCTTCCCCCCGCTATGGTGGAAGATGCCGTTCAGGACACGCTGATTGCAATCCACGAAAAGCGGCACACCTACGACCCGGAAAGGCCGTTCAAGCCGTGGCTGATGGCGGTCGCCCGGTACAAATGGATCGATCGCCTGCGGTCGATGAGCCGCTCCCGGACCGAGGAACTCCCTGAAGAGATCGCTGTTGAGGACCATGAGCACAACGTGACCAGCTCGGTGATTTTGGCGCGGTTGATGACCGAGTTGAAACCCGCACAGGCCGAAGCGATTCGGCTCGTGAAAATCGAGGGTTTTTCGGTTGAGGAAGCCTCCGAAAGGACCGGCCAGTCCGGATCCCTTATCAAGGTGAATATCCACCGGGGGCTGGCGCGGTTAGCCATGATTGTTCAGAAGCAAGCCGATGTCGAATGATGCGCTGATCGATAAACTGGTAGGGGATCTTCGTCCGGTGCCCCGGCCGAGGCTCGGCCCCCAATTTGTCACCCTCCTCATACTAGCCGTCGTCGAACTCGTCGGCTTCCTGGCGCTTGGCACGATCCGGCCCGATCTCGGCGCGGCGCTCGGCCGTGCGGCCTTCTGGTGGAAGATGGCGGGGCTCGGAGTCCTCGCACTTATTGGCGTGAATGTCGCTTTGCAGTCCTTCAGCCCGGTGTCCATGCCACGAAAGGGGCTTCGCCGCTGGGGGCTTGCCCTCACGGCGATCGTCTTGGTCGGCGTGGTTATCGACGTTGCCGGTCAAGGCCTGGATGGGCTCGCTGCCCGATTGATGTGGCGAATGGGCGTCGAGTGCCTGGCCGTCATGACGGTCCTTTCGGTTCCGCCCGTGATCGCCCTTGGATATATGATGCGCCGAGGTGCGCCGACCGATCTTGAGGCGAGCGCATCGGCCGTCGGCGTAGCCGCAGCCGCGTGGGGCGCATTTATCTTCGCCTTTCACTGCCCGAGCGACGATCCCTTCTACATCGTGTTCTGGTACGCACTCGGTTGCGCGGCCATCACGCTGGTCGCGCGTGCCATCCTCCCCTTGACCTCACGCTGGTAATACCGCCCGACAGCTTTACGCCGCCGGACGATATTCCGCGTAAGTCGGGCCGGCCGTTCAACCGAGCCCAACGGCTGTTCAGCCCGCCTTCGGGGTGAGGCTGCCGCCCATCTTGGCGCACGACTTGGCGGAGAGGTCCTTGAAACCCTGGCCCTTGCAGTCGTTCTGGCCCTTGCAGTCATGCGTGCCCGACTTGCAGTCCGACTGGCCCTTGCACGAATTGACGCCGTAACAGGGCTGCACCTTGCCCGATGCGTGTGCGCCAGCAGCCTGCGCCGGGCTCACGGATGCGACACCTGCGAAGGCGAGCATGGCGGCGGCGGAGGCGATGGCAGCGCCGGTCTTGAAGGTCTTCATAGCAAACTCCTGAATTGAGACGTTGACTTGCCGAGTGGCAGCCATGTTTTCGCCGCGCGATGACGGGCGGTTACAGACGCATTTTAAAATCTAACTGCGGGGGCGACCTGTAACCGGGGCGCGCGTCCCAGCGGACTCATCGTCGTGGTCCGACCCTGTCAGCCTCCCGGACCACCGTGCGGCGCTCCCTCCCTTCCCGACGGACCGCCGCACGTGAGGCTGAATTGGAGACCGTAAGATGACAAGTCGTACCACCACCGCGCTCAGCGCCCTGCTGCTCGCGTCCCTCGCAGCCGGTGCCACCACGGCCGCCCACGCCCAGGCGAGCAAGCCGATGGAGAAATGCTACGGCGTCGCCAAGGCCGGCAAGAACGACTGCAAGGCCGGTGCCGGCACCACCTGCGCGGGCACTTCCAAGGTCAACTATCAGAAGGACGCGTGGAAGCTCGTGCCGGCCGGCACCTGCGCCAAGATCAAGACTCCCAAGGGCTTCGGCTCGCTCACGCCGGGCGCCTGAGGAGTCGACCGATGATCATGACCGCAGGCCTGGGTTTCAAGCTCGAGCATCTCGATGAAGCGCTGACGGCGCGTAACCCGGGCCTGTGGTTCGAGGTCCACGCCGAAAACTACATGGTCGATGGCGGACCGCGCCTGCGAGCGCTCGTCGCGCTGGCGGAGCGCTTCGCGATCTCGCTCCACGGCGTCGGCCTCTCGCTGGCGTCGGTGGAACCGCCTGCGGAGGATCACCTCCGCAGGCTGCGGGCCCTCGCTGACCTGATCCGCCCGGCCGCCATCTCCGACCATCTCGCATGGCAAAAATGGGACGGTGTTCATCATTCGGACTTCCTGCCATTCCCGCGCACACGCCAGGCACTCGACATCACGGCGGATAACGTGGCGCGCGTGCAGGACGCGCTCGGCCGTTCGATCATGGTCGAGAACCCCTCCCTCTATATCGACTTGCCCGGACACGAACTCGACGAAGCGACCTTCCTGTCGGAGCTGGCCCAGCGCACCGGATGCGGTTTGCTGGTCGATGTGAACAACATCTTCGTCAGCGCCGCCAACCTACGGTTCTCGCCCGAGGTTCGGCTCGACGCGATCCCGGCGTCGATCATCGGCGAAGTCCATCTCGCCGGGCATCGCCCCGATCCCGACCCTGATAGCGGGTTGCTGATCGACAGCCACGATGCGCCGGTCTCCGACCCCGTCTGGCTGCTCTATCAGCGCCTGATCGACCGCGTCGGGCCGCGTCCGACCCTGATCGAACGCGATGACGAAATGCCACCCTTCCAGGATCTGATGCTGGAGCGCGACCGCGCCCACCGCCTGCTCGAGCAGAGGATGTCGATCGATGCTTGATGCCGCCGATTTCCAGCACGCCTTCGGCACGATGCTCGCCTCCCCGGATCCGTCGAACGACCCCGCGATGCGGCGCGCGCTCGCGGTCCATCGCAATACCGCAAGCAAGGCGGCGCGCGACGCGCTGTTCGCCAATTACCCGGTGACGGCGGCCATGGTTGGAGAGGAAGCGTTCGCCGCGTGCGCAACCTCCTATATCGAGGCGGTACCGCCACGCGAGGCGCGTCTGTGCCTCTATGGCGACAGGTTCGGGCCCTTCGTCGACGCTTGGACCCCCTTTGCGGAAGCACCGTATCTTGGGCCCGTCGCGATGCTCGAACGCAATGTGACCGAGGCGCTGTTTGCCGCGGACCGCCCGCCGCTGGATGCGGCGGCCCTTTCCCGAGGCATCGATCCCGAGGCGCCCCTGCACTGGCACCCCGCAACGCGGATCGCGAAGGCGCTGATGCCGGCGGCGAGCCTATGGCTTGCGCACCAGCCCGACGCCCCACCCGACGCGCTCGATGCGATCGCCTGGGATCGGGAGATCATCCTCGTCACGCGCCCAAGCGATGCGGTCGAGGTCCGCGTCATCGACGGGCCGACCAGAGCTTTTCTCGCGGGCAAGACGCTCGCCGAGGCCGCTGCCAACGCGTCGAGCGAAGGCGGAGACGTCGCCTCGACATTCGCATTGCTGCTGTCCGCCGGCGCCTTCGCCGAAGATATTCCAAGGGGAGAATGACAATGAACCACTATGCCCGCTTCTGCTCGCTGCTCGATCGGTTTCCCGGCTCGATCCTGCTGCTGGTCGCACGCTTCGGAGTCGCTGCGGTCTTCTTCATGTCGGGCCGGACCAAGGTCGATGGTATTCTGCACATCACCGACAGCACGTACTCGTTGTTCGAGACCGACTATAAGATCCCGCTGATCCCCCCGCACATCGCTGCGCATCTGGCGACTTACCAGGAGCATCTGTTTCCGATCCTGCTGGTCCTTGGCCTGTTCAACCGGGTCGCCGCCCTGGGCCTGCTCGGCATGACCACGGTCATCGAGGTGTTCGTCTACCCGGACGCATGGCCGACCCATTTGAGCTGGGCAGGCCTCCTGCTCCCGATCATCTTCCGTGGCGGCGGCAAATTCTCGCTCGACTATCTGCTGGGCCTGGATCCGAAGCGCGAGCGCAAGGCTCGGGATTATGCCGCAGACTGACCACCGGCAGGGCGCGCCGCTGCTCTCGCGGCGCGGCGCGCTTTGCTATGCTGCGGGGGGAATCTTGCACAGCAAGGTGGCGGCGGACATCTGGCACCTTGGCGCGGGGCAGCACGGCCTTGCGCTGCGGCATTTTTGCCGGCTCGCCGCCTGCGATCACACTGCGCGTAGCGGTGAACGTCAGCGGGAAGTGATCCGCTGGCGCAATCGTGAGTGGGCTACGAAACTACCGGGCGTTCCGCCTGGCAGGCGTTTTGAGGCGGCGACTGTTGAAATAGGATCGCGAGCAGCACCGCCGTGCTTGGAAAAACACCTGCGTAACCAACGATTCCGATGTTGCGGAACCGCATGTCGCCAAGGACGACGCCACTCAGCCCGGCAAGCGCCAGCGTCCCGCTGGTTGCCAGTAGCACGCGTATCGTCGTGGCGAGCCGACCGCCGCTGAAGACTGGAGCCGCCGACAGCACGGAGAGCGCGAAGAAAATGTCCCACCCAAGAATGTCGATCGCATAGGCTACCGAGGGCCATTTGAATGACAGCAACAGGGGCGAAAGTTTGGAGAACGCTGCTTGGTGGCCGACAATAAGTATGACGAAGTGTAAGGCGGATGTCAGGCCCGCCAAGACGCCCGCGAAGACAAGAGCCATAAGGCTGAACACCTTGGCACCCGCGCCGGCCCATGCATGTACCGAAACCATAAGCGCGACGAATAGCGGCATCAGCAAGAGGATCTCGATCTCCAGAAAAGAGAATAGCGGGTCCGGAATCGGTTGCTGCAGCGACCGGAGCGACAAAAGGCCAGCGATCAGCGTCGCGACGTATACGGCACCAAGGAAAGCAGTCCCGCTAGCCGCCACGATCCCGACCCGACGGGCGCTCTTCGTGAATGTGAGACCTACGGTCACGCCTCAATCGCTCCCCGACGCCGATTTACACGCCCCCTTCTTGAGCGGCAAGCCGGGCTGGGATCGGTCGAGGGCCTGAATTTGGCTCTTCTCGTCGAACGACAAGACGATCGCACGGGCTGGCGGAGCGGTTTCCTGGATCAGACGCTCGCCTCTCCCGATCCGGCGGCCGGGGCGGGGCGGTTCCGTTCAATCTTCGTTCGGCGTAACCGATTGCTCCTGTGCACCGAATGTAGGGAAGACTCGCGGCGTGGAGGCCCGTCGGCCGAGTGATCGACGGAGCATTTCATGAATACCGAAGCGTTGATTGCTGAACTATCCAGCGGCTTGCAGCCGGTGCCGCGCGGGGCGACGAAAATCCTTCTCCGTAAGGGGCTCATCGCCGGCGCAGTGGTCGCCGGGGTCGCGGTGCTCTTCTGGCCCAGCCTTGGGCCTCGGCCCGACATCGCGACAGCTGTCATCACCCCGTCGTTCTGGATCAAGCTGCTTTACACAGCGTCGATTGCGTCCCTGGGTTTCGTGGCGCTTGACCGGCTGAGCAGGCCCGACGCGGCGAAGCTTCACTGGTCGCGGCTGCTTTGGCCCCCGGTCGCGGCGTTGGCGGCAATCGCCGCGATGCGCTGGGCCGCGGCCCCAGCCGGCGATTCCAAGGCGTTCTGGATGGGGACGAGCTGGTGGCAGTGCCCCGCCTACGTCGCCGCGCTCGCGCTGCCTGTGTTCGTCGGGTTGATGTGGGCGATGTCGCGGCTGGCACCGACACGGCTGCGGGCGGCAGGCGCGGCGGTGGGCCTCGTCTCGGGCGGCACCGGTGCGACGATCTACGCGCTGCACTGCAGCGAAAGCTCGCCGGGGTTTGTCCTGCTCTGGTACTCGCTTGGCCTTGCCGCTGCGACGTTGCTTGGCGCGGTTGCGGGTCCCCGCCTCCTGCGATGGTGAGATCGGCGGCTCCAGCCTTGTCGCTGGCACCCCGGCCGAGCCGGACGAGGCGCATTTTTCCCTCGCCCGTGTAACCTTCAACGTCCAGCTACCGAACTTCCCTTTGTGCCGCGTCGGTCTCCCACGGGATCGAGCCCCGGCACAACATTGGGAGGTCAGCAGTGCCGAACGTCGAGATCGCGCCATTTCAGGGGTTCGGGCTTGGGCTGCGCATCCCGCACTTCCAAAACTTCCTCACCGAACCCGTCCCCGTGGATTTTATCGAGATCATCTCGGAGAACTTCATGGTCGCCGGCGGTCGCCCGCTCCATGTGCTCGACCAGGTGCGCGAACGTTGGCCCGTCGCGATGCACGGGGTTTCGATGTCGATCGGTTCGGCTGACGGGGTGCGCACGGACTATCTCACGCGGCTCAAGGCGCTCGCCGACCGAGTCCAACCTTTGTGGGTGTCGGACCATCTCAGCTGGTCGCGGGTCGAGCGCGTCAATTCGCACGACCTTCTGCCCCTGCCGTTCACCGACGAGGCGCTCGACGCCGTGTGCGCCAATATCCTCCACGTGCAGGACGTGCTCGAACGCCCGCTCGTGCTGGAGAACCCGTCGACCTACCTGACCTTCGCCGATGACCAGATGACCGAATGGGCGTTTCTTACCGAGATGACCAAGCGCACCGGCTGCTATCTCCTCCTCGACGTGAACAACATCTATGTCAGCGGCACGAACAACGGCTTCGACCCCTATGAGTATCTCGCCGGTGTCCCTACCGATCGCGTCCGCCAGATCCATCTCGCAGGCCATAGCCAGGGGCGAGAGCGCTTGATCGACACGCACGACCAGCCGGTGCCGGATCCAGTTTGGGACCTGTTCAGGCGGATCTACCCGCGATTGGGCCCGGTTGCAGCGATGATCGAACGCGACGACAACATCCCGCCGCTTGGCGAGCTGCTGTCCGAACTCGACATCGCCCGCCGGATCGCCACCGAAGCAATGGCGGTCGCGGCATGAGCCTGCTCGCCCTGCAGCGGACGTTCCTGGACTTTCTGCTCGACCAACCGACCGAGATCCCGGTTGCCGTCAACGGCGGGGCCGGGCCGGGGCTCGCCGTCTACCACAATGCCTATAGCGCTCAGCTGGTTGCCTGTCTGAAGGACAGCTACGAACGGCTTTGGGCATGGCTCGGAGACGACGCTTTCGAAGCTGCGGCGCGCCATCATATCGGCCTTCACGCCCCGACCAGCTGGACGCTGGGCGATTACGGGATCGGTTTCGCCGATACGATCGACGCCCGCTATCCCGAGGACCCGGAGGTTGCGGAAATCGCCGCGCTCGATTGGGCCCTGCGACGCGCGTTCGATGGCCCCGATGCTTCGCCATTTGATCCAGCGCGCCTCGCCGAGATCGATTGGGACGATGCCGTCATCCACTTCGTCCCAACGCTTGAACTGATACCGGTGAGGACGAATTGCGGTGCGATCTGGACGGCGATCGCGGCCAGCGATGATGTTCCCGCCGCACAGATGCTGCCCGAACCGGCCTGGGTGCGGGTGTGGCGGGTGGACCTGCAGCCGCATTTTGCGACGATCGAGCGAACGGAAAGGGACGCCATCCAGCTCGCTGCGTCCGGCGTGACCTTCGCCCGGCTGTGCGACCGGCTTGCGGAAACGAGTGGTGTGGAGGAAGCGGTCCTTGCCGCCGGGCGCTATCTGACGTCTTGGCTGCAGGACGGTTTGATCACCGACATTCAATAAAATCGAACCGCTCGCCGTTGATCGCGAGAGTCCGTCGCAGAAACCGGTTGCCAACCGGGTTGCCGCCCCGGATCGGGGACATTGTTCAATGATTTTAAGGCGAAATGGCGGAGACGGAGGGATTCGAACCCTCGGTACCAGTAAACCCGGTACGGCGGTTTAGCAAACCGCTGGTTTCAGCCACTCACCCACGTCTCCGGATCACGGCGAAGGCGGGCTATAGCCGCGCATGCGCTGCGGATCAACAGCGCGTTCGCATGTTACCTGGCCTAAAATCGACTCGGTTGGTCGCGCTCAACCGCGCGGTTCATTGTCGCGACAGGCACGATGGCGTTACGGGGGCGGATTGAGGCGTGGGGAGAAGAACGATGCGAACAGGATGGCACAGCGTCCCGAGAAGCGGGGCCGCTTTGGTGTTGGCGCTTGCTACCGCCTCCGCCCCGGTGGCGGGGCAGGTGCGCACCATCGACCCCAATCAGGCGATTGATTCCGATCTGCGCGGCCAGAACGCTCCCGCGCCCGCACAGCCGCAATATCCCGCTGCCACGCCGACCACACCCGATAGCCAACGCTACCCCGATGCCCCGCGCTATCCGGACGCCCCGCAGTCGAGCGTGCCGCTCTCGGGCCCGACCCCGACGGCAGCGCCCCCAGGCGGACAAAATGGCACCGTGCGCGATGAACGGGCGCAGGCGGCCGCGCGCGACGGGGCCGATGCCGAATCTGCCGCGAGCCAGACCTTCCAGAAGCAGGAGTTGCTCAACGCCGCCGAGGGCACCTTCGGCAAGGGTGCGGCCGGCCTCGCCGGGATCCTGGAACGCACGCTGAAGGAACAGGGGCAGCCCAATGCCTATATCGCCGGGCGCGAAGCGTCGGGCGCGGTGGTGGTCGGCCTGCGCTATGGCAAGGGCACGATGTTCCACAAGGTCGAGGGGCAGCAGCCGGTTTATTGGACCGGGCCGTCGGTCGGCTTCGATCTCGGCGGCGATGCCAATAAGGTGTTCGTATTGGTCTACAACCTCTACGATTCGGAAGACCTGTACAAGCGCTTCCCGGCGGGCGAGGGGCGCGTCTATTTCGTCGGTGGCTTCGCCGCGACCTATTTGCGGCGCGGCAATATCGTGTTGATCCCGATCCGGCTGGGCGTCGGTTGGCGGCAGGGCGTGAACCTTGGCTATATGAAGTTCAGCCATACATCGAAGTGGTTCCCCTTCTGAGCCAGCGACCCGCCAGCGCCGCGCCGCGCACTCGAGCGGTGCTCCGCGCGGTGCTGGCTGCGGCCTATCTCGCGGCGGGGGTATTGCACGTCGCGGTGCCGGGGCCGTTTCTGTCGATAACCCCCGGCTTCGTGCCCTTTCCCAAGGCGGTGATCCTCGTCACCGGGCTGTGCGAGATCGCCGGGGCGGTGGGGCTGTATCTGCCGCGCTGGCGGTGGTGGGCGGGGGTGATGCTGGCGCTGTATGCGGTGTGCGTCTATCCCGCCAATGTGAAACATGCGGTGGATTATATCGAACACGGCACGGGCGGATTGAGCCTGTGGTACCATGTCCCGCGTTTGCTGTTTCAGCCGGTGATCGTGTGGTGGGCGCTGTTCGCCGGCGGCGTGATCGACTGGCCTTTTCACCGGCGGAGCAGCTTCCGATGAGCGATATCGACGACACCATCATCGACACCCCCGACGGCCCGATGACCTGGGCCGCGTGGAAGAAGAAGAACCCGGTGCAGATCCCCTCGCGCCGCACCAAGGGCAAGGATTTGCCGGTGAAAGTGAAGCGCTTCACCGAGAAGTGAGCGTTCGCGCTGCGGCGGGTAAGGTTAGGGGACGGATAGCAATAGCGGCCGGACCGGCGCCTAGACACGTTCAGGAGCGCAGGAGGTCAATCGTCTGTCGCTCGAAAGCCTGCGGGTCTTGCGCCGCCGTGTGAAGCGCGTGTTCGTCCAGCGCCAAAGCAACTTCGCCGTTCGCAAGGACGAGCCCGGCATCGCAGGCTGCGGCGAGCGTGCCGAGATCGTGGAGGGCCGTGATCAGCGTCAGCCCATCATCAACCATGCTGCGCAAGACCTCCCGCACATCAAAGATCGCCACGGGGTCGAGCCAGTTGAACGGCTCATCCAGAATGACGCGCGGGTGACCGCCCGCAAAGGCGCAGGCGATCGCGACCCGCTGCCGCATTCCGGCCGAGCAATCGCCGATCCAACGGTCCAGCAGTGGGGCGAGCGCCAAGGCGAGGGACAACCGCCCCAAACGGGGGCGGACATCATCGTAGCTGCCGCCGACCAGTTCGAGAACGTCGCGGACACGCACGCTATCCGGCAGCGTATGGGCGGGCGGACAAAAACCGAAGCGCAGCGCGCGTCCGGCGCGATCCGAGGCTAGGTCCTGGCCATCGACCAGACACGATCCGGCCGCGAACGGCAGCCTGCCCGCAAGCGCGCGTAGCAAGCTGGTCTTGCCCGATCCGTTGGCACCGATGAGGCCGAACCACGATCCGCGCGCGACCCTCAGATCGACGTCCTGCACGACACGCTGTCCGCTCCGTTCAACCGCCGCCCCGGCAAGGTGGATCGCGGGGCTCATGCCAGCAGCCACGTCTTCGTGCGGGCCCGGTGTTGCAACTGCCACAGGATCGCGACGGCGAGAAACGGCAAAGCGATCGGCAGGAAATAGGCTAGAAACAGGAGCAGCCCCGCGAAGATGGAGACGATGAGATCGGCGAACCGCTTCCCGTGCAGGCAATAAGCGAGGACGCGCAGTGCCAAAAGCAGCAGCACCGCGCCCGAGACCGCCGTGACGACGGCTGCGGCAACCGACCCCGCGATCAGCCAGCATCCCGGCACCGCGAGCGCGAGGAAGTACGCCATGCTCTTCCCATGATAGCCGACGATGCGCCATGGCCCATAGCCGGTGGTCGCCATGAAGCGAACGACGTCGGAATCGACGCTGGTGAGTGCTAGTGTGAGCAGCGTGGTCTCGATGCCGAGGATCGCGATCAGCGTATTCGGCGTAAGCGATCGCTCCAATAGGAGCACCACGAGCAGCGTCGAGGCGACAAGGGCACCCGCTTGCCCATGGCGCAACCATGCCCGGATTACCCGTGCCGACCCGACTCTGTCGGCCAACCTCTTTGGCACGGTGACGCCGCTCATGAGCGCGGCCAAGAGCGTTCCAGCCAAATAGCTCGCACAGCCGACGATCAGCAGCGAGGGTGCGACGACCAGCAGGACTGTGGCCAGCAGGGCGAGCGCGATGCCATGCCAAGCGGCGATATACCGTCTGCGGGTTGCTGGGCGCAGCGCGTCGACTGCGAGCAACCCGTCAAAGCCGTGGAACGCCAGACGTTTCGCGACAAGACGTTCAGCGCTGGTGCCGAGGAGGAGACCGGCACCGACTGCCGACCACGCCGCGATCGTCCAAGGCCGCTCCGCCAGCCACGATTTGATCATCGCTAATGTGATGATCAGCACGGCCACAGCGACAAGGCGGTCGTTCCATCCTGCAAACGCGGCGCGTATCGTGTTGATCGCAATGCGCCCGTCATGGCGGAACAGCCGGTTACGGTCGCTGTCGGGGGAGATCATGGCGGCAGACTAGCCTGTCAGCCCATATCTGCAATTGGGATCGTCCAACCAAGCCCCCTCACCCAAACTCCACCGCCTCGAACCGGATCGGCTCCCCAACCGCTGCGCCAGCCAGCGCGCCGTCCCACATCACGCGGTGGCCGCGGACGATGGTGCCGATCGGGCGGCCGGTCAGCTCCATGCCGGTGAAGGGCGACCAGCCGCAGCGCGAGGCGAGCCAGTCTTCGGTGATCGTCCAGCGCGCCTTCAAGTCGACCACCGAGAAATCGGCATCATAGCCGACCGCGATGCGGCCCTTGCCGACGATGCCGAACACGCGCTGCGGCCCGGCGCTGGTGAGGTCGATCACGCGGGCAAGCGTGGTGCGCCCCTCTGCCACATGGTTGAGCATCAGCGGCAGCAGCGTCTGCACGCCGGGCATGCCGCTGGGCGAGCCGGGATAGGGCTTGGCCTTTTCCTCCAGCGTGTGCGGCGCATGGTCCGAACCGAGAATGTCGGCAACGCCCTGATCGACCCAATGCCACAGCCCGTCGCGATGCGCGCCCGAGCGGATCGGCGGGTTCATCTGCGCCAGCGTGCCGAGCCGGGGATAGGCTTCCTCGCCCGCCAGCGTGAGGTGCTGCGGGGTCACCTCGCAGGTCACGATGTCCTTGTGGGCGCTCAGGAATTCCAGCTCGGCGGGGGTGGTGATGTGCAGCACATGGATGCGCCTCCGCGCCGCGCGGGCCAGCGCGACGATGCGCTTGGTGGCGAGCAGCGCGCTTTCATCGTCGCGCCACACCGGATGCGAGGACGGGTCGCCGGGGACGCGCTCGTCGGCGCGGGCGTTCATGCGGTCCTCATCCTCGGCATGGATGGCGACGCGGCGATGGCCCGAAGCGAGCACGGCGGCGAGCGAGGCGTCTTCCGACACCAGCAGATCGCCGGTCGAGGCCCCCATGAAGATTTTCACGCCTGCGGTGCCGGGCATCCGCTCCAGCTCGGCGAGATCGGCGGCATTGTGGTTGGTCGCGCCGACATAGAAGGCATGGTCGCACCACATGCGATGATGCGCGCGGGCGAGCTTGTCGGCGATCGCGTCGGCCGAATCGGTATTGGGCTTGGTGTTGGGCATTTCGAACACGGCCGTCACCCCGCCCAGCACCGCCGCACGCGCGCCGGATTCCAGGTCTTCCTTATGGACGAGGCCGGGTTCGCGGAAGTGGACTTGCGTGTCGATGACGCCGGGCAGGATGTCGAGCCCGGTGCAGTCGATCGTCTCGCCCGCATCGCCAGCCACGCCAATTGCGGCGATTTTGCCTGCGATGACGCCGACGCTGGTCTGCACCGGACCGGCGGGCAAATGGACGGTGCCGTTTTTCAGGAGGAGATCGAAAGTCACTGCACGCACTCCGTTCGGGCGGAATCTGTCGAAGCCCTGACCTTGATCCCCGCCCGTCGGGGATAGGCAGCCGGGCGGCACGCGCGCGGCGATGGGTGACAAAGAGTCGCGGGCTTCCTACCTGTTAGCCATGCCAGAAACCACCCTGACCGACCGAGCGCTCCTTCGTATCGCGGGCGATGACCCACGCGGCTTCCTGCAAGGGCTTGTTACGCAGGATATGGCGAGCGTGGTGCCGGGCGCGCCGCAATGGGGTGGGCTGCTGACGCCGCAGGGCAAGGCGCTGTTCGATTTCATGCTGTGGGCCGAGGGTGAGGCGATCCTGGTCGATTGCGAAGCGAGCGCGGCCGAGGCGCTGGTGCGGCGCTTGTCGATGTACCGGTTGCGGCGCGCGATTACGATCGAGCGCACTGGCGGCGCGGTGCATTGGGCGCGTGAGGGCGGGGAGGGCGTGCCTGATCCGCGGCTGGCCGCGCTCGGGCGGCGCTGGATCGGCGATGCGGGGGCGGCGGCCGAGGGCTGGCTGGCGCACCGGTTGTCACTGGGCGTGACCGAGGGGCTGGCGGAGCTCGGCAGCGACCAGACGCTGTGGCTGGAATGCAATGCGCGCGAGCTGAACGGGGTGAGCTTCACCAAGGGCTGTTATGTCGGCCAGGAAAATACCGCGCGGATGCACCATCGCAGCAAGGTCAACCGGCGGCTGGTGGTGGCACCTTTGGGCGAAGCGGGGGACCGCACGCGGGTGACGTATCCTGAATTGGGCCTGATGGTGGAATTGCGCCGGGTGGAAGCGCTGGGCGATGCGCGGGTGCCCGACTGGATGGCGGCGGCGCTGGCGTAGACACGAGTGTTCGCACTCGCGTGTTGCGTGTGCGAGCGGATTGTGGCCATGTCGGACGGGAGATAAGGGGCCCCGAGTGATCCACAGCGCGTCATCGATCTGCCACGCGTCCGCACGGGCGGCGGGCTGGCCCCGGACGGGGATGCACGTGCGGCCCGGCATGTGCCGCCGCTGATGGCGAGCGCGCCCGCCCCGTCGTTGCTCGACCCCGGCATCCACGCGGCGCGCTGGATCGCCGAGTATCGCGCGCGGGCGGTCAGCGGCGACGTGCTCACGGCCGATCCCGATCCGGCGTGGGCGGCGATGTTCGAGGAACTGGCGGCGGCGGCAGGGGACGATCTCGGCCTCGCGCGCGAGCGCGTGCAGCGCCATGCCGAGGATATCGGCACCGGCTTCCGCATCATTGGCGAAAGCGAGGAGCGGCCGTGGCCGCTATCGCCGGTGCCGCTGCTGATCGCCGCCGAGGAATGGCGCACGATCGAGGCGGGGATCGTGCAGCGCGCCGATCTGCTCGAAACCGTGATCGCCGATCTGTACGGCGATGCGTCGCTGGTGGCGCGCGGGCTGATTCCGGCGGCGTTGGTCGGGGGATCGCCCTTCTTCCTGCGACCGATGGCGGGGCTGGTGCCGTCGGGCGGGCATCATCTGCAGTTCATCGCGGTGGACCTCGGGCGCGGGCCGACCGGCGAATGGCGCGTGCTGGCCGATCATCTGCGCGCGCCTGCCGGGGCGGGCTATGCGCTGGAGAACCGTCTGGCGATCGCGCGGACGCTGGGCGGATTGCAGGCGCGGCTGAACGTGCAGCGCCACGCGCCCTTCTTCGCGGCGTTTCGCGACGGGCTGGCGGCGGCGTGCCGCCGGGCCGAGCCGCGCATCGGGCTGCTGACGCCCGGGCGCTACAGCGCAAGCTATGCCGAGCAGGCGCATCTGGCGCGCTATCTGGGTTTTCTGCTGGTCGAGGGCGCGGATCTCGCTGCGCTGGAGGACAAATTATATGTCCGCACGATCGGCGGGCTGAAGCGCGTCGATGCGCTGTGGCACCGCGTCGACCCGCGTTTGCTCGATCCGCTGGCGTTCGATTCGCATTCGCGCATCGGCGTTGCCGGGCTGATCGATGCGGCGGCGGCGGGCAATGTCGTTATCGCCAATGCGCCGGGCGCGGGCGTGCTCGAATCGGCGGCGTTCGGTGCGTTCCTGCCGCGCCTGGCGACGCGGCTGTTCGGCGCGGACCTGATCCTGCCCAATATCGCGACCTGGTGGTGCGGACAGGATGACGCGCGGGCGGCGGTGATCGAGGATCTCGACCAGATGCTGGTCGGACCCGCCTTTGGCGTGGCCCCGCTTGGTCTCGGCAGCGCGGTGGCGGTGCCGGGGGCGGAGATTGTCGGAGATGCGCGCGTCGCCCTGCTCGACGACATGACGCGGCGGCCACAGGATTATGTCGGGCAGGAAATCGTCCGACTGTCGACCATGCCGGTGGTGACCGATGCCGGGCTGGCCGCGCGCCCTTTCACGCTGCGCGTCTTCGCGGCGCGCGGGGCCGATGGCGGGTGGACCGTGCTGCCGGGCGGTTTCGCGCGCATCGCCGAACATCCAGATCCGCGCGCGTCGGTGATGGGGGAGGGCTGCTGGTCCGCCGATGTCGCGATTCATGGTGGTGAAGCGGTCGCGCCGGTGTCGCTCTTGCCGCCCGCCGACACCATCCATGTGCGGCGCAACCCCGGCACCTTGCCGAGCCGCGTCGCCGACAATTTTTTCTGGCTCGGGCGCTATCTGGAGCGCGGCGAGGCGCTGCTGGCGATCATTCGCGTGATGCTGGGCAATTCGATCGATGCCGATGCCGGGGCCGCGCTTGCGCCCGAGACGGTCGGGCGGCTGGTCGGGCTGGCGGTCAATGTCGGCGCGGCACCGCACCCGCCGAGTTTGCGCCGGGCGGATCTGGCAGCCTTTGCGCGTACGGCGATGGAGGATGGCGACTGGCACAGCGTGCGGTCGATCAACCGGCTGGCGCGCGGCATCGGCCAGGGATCGCGCGACCGGCTGGCGGCGGATGTCGTGCGGCTGCTCGACGCGCCCTATCCGACCAAGGGCGGGATGCTCGATCGTGCGGGCACGCTGCAGCGCCGCTATGCCGCTTTGTCGGGGCTGTCGGCCGAACATATGGGGCGTACCGCCGCGTGGCGCTTCCACGATCTCGGGCGACGGCTGGAACGCGCGCTGACGGTGACGCGCGCGCTGCGCGTGTTCGGCATGGCGCAAGCGAGTGCCGACGATCTGTCGAGCCTGCTCGACCTTGCCGACAGCCAGATCAGCTATCGCCAGCGCTATCTGACGGGCATTGCGCGTGTGCCGGTGGTCGATCTGGTCGCGCTCGACCCCGGCAATCCGCGCTCGCTCGCCTTCCAGATCTGCCGGATCTGCGAGCATCTGGCGGCGCTGCCGGTGCTTGAGGATGACGGCATGGAAGAGCCGCAGCAGACGCAGGGCACGGTGCTGACCGCGATCGTCTCCACCGCGACCGCCGCTGGGCTCGATGCCGAGGTGCTGGGCGATGTCGAGCGGCGGCTGTTCCAATTGTCCGAGGCGATTGCGCGGCGGTACTTCCTGCAAGGGGCCGAGCCGCTGCGCGCGGCGGGGATGGTGCTGGCGTGATTGGCATGCTGCATAACCGTCACCCCGGGCTGGTCCCGGGGTCCACCGTGCCGCTATTCCAAGCCGTGTGGAACGTGCTGCTCGGTGGACCCCGGGACAAGCCCGGGGTGACGCAGGTTTGGGTTCGATGATCTACGACATCCGCCACATCACGCGCTTCGATTACGGGGCGAACGTGAAATTCGCGCGCTGCAATTTGCGGCTGAAGCCGATCCATTGGTCGGGGCAGGATCTGCTCGACTATCGACTCACCATTTCGCCCTCGGGCCGGGTGTCGCCCGCGCGCGCCGAGGCGGGGCTCGCCAATGTGATGCGGATGGTGGTGGATGCGCCGGTGCGGCATCTGACGATCGAAAGCGTGTCGCGGATCAAGGTCGATCGTCCGGTGCCGATGCCCGCCAACGGGTCGCCCCCCTTGCGCGAGATCGCCGCCGCTGCACGCGCCAGCCGCGATCCGTCGCCCGCCGGCCCGGCCAATTACATTTTCCCCTCGCCGCTGATCCCGCTCGATCGCGACATTGCCGAGTGGTGCGCACAGGATCTCCACCCCGATCGCCCCGCGCTCGACGCCGCCATTGGTCTGGCGCAGCGCATCCAGCACGATTTCGCGTTCGATCCGCAGGCGACCCTGGTCGATACGTCGCCGCACGAAGCCTTCATGAAGCGCGGCGGCGTCTGCCAGGATTTCGCGCAGATCATGATTACCGGCTTGCGCGCAGCTGGGTTGCCCGCCGCCTATGCCTCAGGCTATATCCGCACGATCCCGCCACCGGGCCAGCCGCGTCTGGTGGGGGCCGATGCGACGCACGCCTGGGTCTTGCTGTGGTGCGGGGCTGAGCTAGGCTGGGTCGGCGTCGATCCGACCAACGGCATTTGGATGGCGGGCGACCATATCGTGATGGCTATTGGCCGCGATTATGGCGAAATCGCGCCGATCGATGGGGTCGTGCTGGGTTCCAGCGCGCAGAAAATGGACGTCAGCGTCGACGTGGCCCCGCTTATCTAGGCGACGGCGTTTGCACTCGCCCCCGCGATACCCCAAATAGACAGCAATTAAGACCACATCAGCACACCGGGGACATTCGTGGCCGATCCATATGCAACGCTGGGCGTCGCGCGCACTGCGACCGATGCGGAGATCAAGAAAGCGTATCGCAAGCTCGCCAAGGAGCTGCATCCTGATCGCAACAAGGACAATCCCAAGGCGACCGATCGCTTCGGGCAGGTGACGCAGGCCTATGATCTGTTGCTCGACAAGGACAAGCGCGCGCGCTTCGATCGCGGGGAGATAGACGGCGACGGCAACCCGACCTCGCCCTTTGGCTTCGGTGCGGGCGGCGGCAATACCGGCGGGTTCCGCCCCGGCCCGGGTGGCGCCGGCTTCCAGGCCGACGGCCCCGATCTCAGCGACATTTTCGAAAACATGTTCGTGGGCAGCAGCGGACGCGGGGGCTTTGCCGGGGGCTTCGGCGGTTTTGGGCGGCGCGAACAGCCCAAGGGCGCGAACGTGCTGTACAAGCTCGACGTGCCGTTCGTCGATGCGGTGGCGGCCAAGCCGCAGCGCATTACCCTTGCCGACAACAAGACGATCGACCTGAAATTGCCGGCGGGCCTCGAAAGCGGCGCGCAAATGCGGCTGGCGGGCAAGGGGCAGGTTGGACCGGGCGGCAATGGCGACGGCATCGTCACTATCACTGTACTGCCGCATCGCTTCTTCGAGCGGGTCGGGGACGATGTCCGGCTCGACTTGCCGATCAGCCTGTCGGAAGCGGTGCTGGGCGCGAGCGTGCGCGTGCCGACGGCCGAGGGGGCGGTGATGCTGACCATCCCCAAGGGATCGAATTCGGGCAAGGTGCTGCGGCTGCGCGGGCGCGGGTTTCACCGTAAGGACGGCACGCGCGGCGATCAGCTCGTGACGCTGATGGTCGATCTGCCGGTCGATGACGATGCGCTGATCGAGTTCGTTCAGGGCTGGAAAGACAAGGACTTACGGAACCCGCGCGGCGGAATGGGCGTCTGACCCGTTCCAGGAGACCGACCGCGTGAGCCACATTTCCCCCGTATCGCCCGAGGAACGCGAAGCGCATGGCGATGTGGGACGGGCGTTGGTGCCGGTCGATGCATCCCCGTTCGGGCGGGTGCTGCGGCGGACATGGCAAGTGGTGCAGCGCGTACTGATAGGCGTGTTTTCGGACGGCTTCATTCACGCCGGCAATCTGGCCTATCTCGCGCTGCTGACGGTGTTCCCGTTCTTCATCCTGGCGGCGGCGATCGCATCGCTGATCGGGCAAAGTGCGGAGACGCAGCGCGCGGTCGCCTCCTTCCTCCACGTGCTGCCGCCCAATGTCAGCGAATTGCTCGCCAAGCCGATCGCCGATGTGCTGGTGGCGCGGACGGGTTCGCTTCTGTGGCTGGGCGCGATTGTCGGGCTGTGGTCGGTCGGCAGTTTCGTCGAGACGATCCGCGACATTTTCCGCCGCGCCTATGGCGTGAAGATGAGCCGTCCGTTCTGGCATTACCGGCTGAGTTCGATGCTGGTTATCGTCGTGTCGGTGGTCGTGGCGTTGCTGTCTTTCCTGGTGCAGGGCGTGCTGACGGCGGCCGAGCGCTTCATTTACGACGTGCTGCCGGTTGCGCGCGATGTCGCGGGCTGGGTCGGCGTGTCGCGCGCGGTTCCGGGGGTGGTGATGTTTATCGCGCTCTACATGCTGTTCTTTTCGGTCACCCCCGCCAAATATCGCCTGAGCAAATGCCCGAAATGGCCCGGTGCGCTGTTCACCAGCGCGTGGTGGGTGACGATCACTGCGTTGCTGCCGGTGATCCTGTCGCGCCTCAGCAGCTACAGCCTGACCTATGGCAGTCTGGCGGGGGTGATCGTGGCGCTGTTGTTCTTCTTTCTGGTGGGGCTTGGCATTGTCGTCGGGGCGCATTTGAACGCGGCACTGGCGGAACCCCCCGAACCGGGAGTAGAGAGCGCTCACGGAATCAAGGAGTCTATACCGGCGTGATGGAATTGATGGCAGGCAAACGCGGGCTGATCATGGGCCTCGCCAACGATCGCTCGCTCGCCTGGGGCATTGCCAAGAAACTCAGCGAAGCGGGGGCAGAGCTTGCCTTCAGCTATCAGGGCGAAGCGATGGAGAAGCGGGTGCGGCCGCTGGCCGAACAGCTTGGCGTGGCGCGCTTGTTCGATTGCGACGTGTCGGACATGGCGGCGCTCGACGCGACCTTTGCCGAACTGGCGAAGGAATGGCCGACGATCGACTTCGTCGTCCACGCGATCGGCTTTTCGGACAAGACGCAGCTGCGCGGGCGCTATTGCGACACGACGCTCGACAATTTCCTGATGACGATGAACATCAGCGTCTACAGCTTCACCGCAGTCGCGCAGCGCGCGGCGGCGATGATGCCCAATGGCGGATCGATGCTGACGCTCACCTATTACGGTGCCGAAAAGGTGGTGCCGCATTACAACGTGATGGGCGTGGCCAAATCGGCGTTGGAAACGAGCGTCAAATATCTCGCGGTCGATCTCGGTCGCGACAAGATCCGCGTCAATGCGATCTCGGCCGGGCCGATCACGACGCTGGCCGCCAAGGGCATCGGGGATTTCAACCTGATCCTGAAGTGGAACGAGCTCAATGCGCCGCTCAAGCGCAACGTGACGATCGAGGATGTTGGCGGCTCGGCGCTGTACCTGTTGAGCGACTTAGCGAGCGGTGTGACCGGCGAGACGCACCATGTCGATGCGGGCTATCACGTGATCGGCATGAAGGCAGAAGACGCGCCGGACATCGCGCTGGCGTAAAGCTCCCTCTCCCGTTGGGAGAGGGAAGGGGCCCGCGCCGCAGGCGTGGGAAGGGTGAGGGCGACCGCCATGATTGATCTAGCAGGCGTGGGTGTATCACCCTCACCCTCCCATGCTGCGCATGGGCCCCTCCCTCTCCCGTTGGGAGAGGGAAAGTGAGCTTTAACAGCTTCGGACACCTCTTGCGCTTCACCACCTGGGGCGAATCACACGGGCCCGCGATCGGCGCGGTGGTCGATGGGTGCCCGCCGGGGATCGCTTTGTCCGAGGCCGATGTGCAGCCGTGGCTCGACCAGCGTCGCCCCGGCACCTCGCGCTTCACCACGCAGCGGCAGGAGCCGGACCAGGTCCGCATTCTGTCGGGCGTGTTCGAGGGGCGCACGACCGGCACGCCGATCAGCCTGATGATCGAGAATGTCGATCAACGCTCCAAGGACTATTCAGAGGTCGCCAAGGCGTATCGCCCCGGCCATGCCGATTATGCCTATGACGCCAAATATGGTTTCCGCGATTATCGCGGCGGCGGGCGGTCCTCGGCGCGCGAGACTGCGTCGCGCGTGGCGGCGGGCGCGGTGGCGCGGCTGGTGATCCCCGAGGTGCGCATCATCGCCTGGGTCGAGGCGATTGGCGGCGATTCGATCGACCCCGCCAATTTCGATGCCGCCGAGATTGGCCGCAACCCGTTCTTCTGCCCCGACCGACACGCCGCTGCGCGCTGGGAAGGGCTGGTCGATACCGCGCGCAAGGCGGGCTCCTCGCTCGGCGCGGTGGTGGCGTGCGCGGCGACCGGCGTGCCGGCGGGCTGGGGCGCGCCGCTTTATGCCAAGCTCGATGCCGAACTGGCGGCGGCGTGCATGGGCATCAATGCGGTGAAGGGCGTCGAGATTGGCGATGGTTTTGCCGCGGCGACCTTGCGCGGCGAGGACAATGCCGATGCGATGCGCCCCGGCACCGATGGCCCGCAGTTCCTCGCCAACCATGCCGGGGGTATCGCCGGGGGGATTGCGACGGGCCAGCCGATCACGCTGCGCGTCGCGTTCAAGCCGACCAGTTCGATCCTGACGCCGGTCCAGACGATCGACCGCAATGGTACCGCCACCGAGATCATGACCAAAGGACGGCATGACCCCTGCGTTGGTATTCGCGGTGTGCCGGTGGTGGAGGCGATGGTCGCGTTAGTATTGGCGGACCATAAGCTGCTGCATCGGGGTCAATGCGGCTAAAGCAGGCCAGTCGTGGTCTCTACGCGATAAAAGGAGCGACCGATCGTACGGCGACGCGTTGTTAGGTCCGACCCATTTGGTGGTCACTGATTTAAAGGACCAGAACCAATGCGTATTGCAACTTTGACCGGTATTGCTGCTTTGACCCTTTCGACTGCGGCGTTTGCGCAAACCACGACGCCCGCACCGGGCGCGCCGACCAGCACGGTTCCCGCGACGCCGTCGACGACGCCCGTTACCCCCGCGCCGACCACGACCACACCGGCAACCCCGGCTGCGGATCCCGCCACCACTCCGGCGGACCCGATGGCCAGCCCGACCTCTACCAGTCCGGATTCGACGATGACGACGCAGACGCCAACCGATCCGGCGACGCCGACCACGAAAAAGTCGAAAAAGCGCCCGATGTAATCAACCGCGATACTGCGGTTTCGGATCCCGGCCTTGCGCGAGCGAGGCCGGGATTTTTTGGCTGTAGCTTTTGCGTGAAAGCGGCTTTGCCCGTACAGGCCGCGCCGACCATGACCATTTCTTTCCCGTCCGCGATCGGACTCGATTTTGGCACTACCAATTCGGTGGTCGCCCTCGCCCGTCAGCCCGGCGTGGCCGATATGCTCCAGTTCGATGGCCCGGCCGCGCCAAGCGCGGTGTTCCGCTCCGCCCTGTGCCTGTGGGAGGAAGAGGGCGAGCCGCAGGGCCTGGCGAGCGAAGCGGGGCCGTGGGCGATCGAGGAGTATCTCGCCTTTCCGCAAGGCAGCCGCTTCCTGCAATCGTTCAAGTCGGTCGCCGCCAATGCGAGCTTCGAATATGCCAGCGTGTTCGAGCGGCGGTTTCGCTTTGAGGATTTGGGGCGTTTGTTCCTCGGTAAGATGGCGGCGCGCGCGCGCGGCGCGCTGAACGGCAAGACGTCGCGGCTGGTGGTGGGGCGTCCGGTCGAATTTGCGGGCAGTCGCCCTGACGAAGCGCTGGCGCGGACGCGCTATGATGCGATGTTCGGCCACCTCGCCGAGGAAATCCATTATGTCTACGAGCCGATCGGCGCAGCGTTCAGCTATGCATCGCGCATCACCGACCCGGCGACGATTCTAGTCGCGGATTTCGGCGGGGGCACGAGCGATTTCTCGGTGGTGCGGATCGAGGCCCCCGGAGCGGTACGCCGTTGTACCCCGCTCGGCCATGCCGGTGTCGGTGTTGCGGGTGACCGGTTCGATTTTCGCATTGTCGATCATCTCGTCATGCCGCTGCTGGGCAAGGGCGGGTCGTATCGGTCGTTCGACAAGGTGCTGGATATTCCCGGCGGCTATTTCACCGATTTCGCCGACTGGTCACGGCTGGCGCTGATGCGCAACCGCCGCACGATGGCCGAACTCGACAAGCTACGCCGTGTCGCGCTCGATCCCGAGGCGATCGGGCGGATGATCGCGATCATCGATCAGGAATTGGGCTATCAACTGTACGATGCGGTCGGTGCGCTGAAGCGTGCGTTGTCGCAGAGCGATGTGGCCGAGTTCCGCTTTGCGGGCGCGGGGCTGTCGATCGCGGCGGAGGTGCGGCGCGATGCGTTCGAGGCGTGGATCGCCCCCGACATCGCGCAGATGGAGCAAGCGGTCGACCAGGCGCTGGCCCGCGCCGAAACCGACGCGAGCGCCATCGACCGTGTGTTCCTGACTGGCGGCACCTCGCTCACCCCGCGCGTGCGACGGCTGTTCGTCGAACGCTTAGGGGAGGAGCGCATCGCCGCCGGTGGCGAACTGACCTCGATCGCGCATGGCCTGGCGCTGATCGGCCAGCAGGACGATATCGCCGCCTGGGCGGCGTGACCGTCAGCGCTTGACGGTAAACGCTCCGATCCCGGCCAGCGCTATCGATCCCGTCGGCAGCGCGGGCGCGTCGAACGACAGGCGCAGGAAACGCGCCGGACGCGGGTGGTCGAAGGTCAGGCGCTGCGTGGCGAGCGCATACGCGATATTGGCAAGCTCGCCGCTGCCCGCCGCTTCCCAGTGCGTGCCATCGACACTGGTTTCGCAACGATAGTCGCGCGGCGGGGACACATCCTTGGCGATGGTGCGCGAGGGCGAGATGCTGACCCCGGCCAGCGCAACCACTTGCCCCATGTCGATCGTGACGCTGACGGGGGTGCCCGGCGTCGGGGCCGGGGTGGTCCAGCGGGTCGCGGCATCGTCGTCGAGCAGCGCTTCTGCACCCGGCGCGGTGGCAGCGACGATGTGCCAATCCTTGGTCGACAGGATCGTCGGGTCGCTCGACCGCGCCGGGGCGACGGCGACGGGTTGAACCTGGCGGAACAACGCGATCTCGCTGATTGCCGGGCAAGCGGGCGCTTCCAGGATACGCAGCCGCAGCCGCCGCGCGGTGATGGGCGCGGGCAAGCGGATGATGCGTTGTGCGCCGATGCATTCATGCTCGGCGAACGTTTTCCATACGCCGTCGACCTCGGCATCGACCGCGAAGCGCGTGACGCGCACGCCGAGCGGCAGATATTCGCGGATACGGATCAGATCGAAGCTGCGCGCGGGCGGTAGATCGAGCGTCAGCGTCGGGGTGTGGTCGGCATCGGGCGTCGACCAATAGCTGTCGGGCCGACCGTCGAGTACGCGCGCGGCACTGAACGCGGCGGAGCGCTCCGCGCTGGCATGGGCGACAGCCCCCTTGGCCAAATCGCGCGCATAGGTCGCCGCCTGTGCCGCGCCAAAGGAGCGCAGCACCGCGACATCGGTATCGGCCAGGCGGCCGCGCCGGTCGGGCGGCAGGTTGAGGTTGAGATTGGTGCCGCGCCCGACCGATTCATCGAACAGCTTGAGCAAGCGCTCGGGCGTCTTGACCTTGGCGTCTTCATCGGCGTGGTAGAACCAGCCGGGGCGGATCGACACGTCGGTTTCGGCGGGCCACCACAGGGCAGCGCCGCGCACGCCGCTATTGCCCTCGGACAGGACATAAGGGTGGTTGGGCATGGTCGGCCAGCACGGGTCGCCCGCCACACCATCCTCATTGCCGACCCAGCGGATTTCGGCACCGAGCGGATCGAAGGTGCAGGCCATGGGCTGATATTTGTGGACCAAAGCGATCGTGGTCGGCCAGTCGTAATAAGCCGGGGCATCGATCTTCCGCGTCTCGCGCGCACCGCCATAATAGCCGTCGCCGCCATTGGCCCCGTCGAACCAGAATTCGAACAATTCGCCATAGCGCGTGCACAGCTCGACGATCTGCTTGCGGAAATAGTCGACATAGGCCGGGCGGCCATAGTCTGGATGATGCCGGTCCCAGGGCGAGAGATAGAGGCCGAAGGCGAGGCCGGCGCGGCGGGTGGCCGCTGCCATCTCGCCGACGATGTCGCCCTTGCCGTTCTTGTAAGGGGTGTTGCGGATGCAGCGTTCGGTCAGCAGCGTCGGCCACAGGCAGAAGCCGTCATGATGCTTGGCGGTGAGGATGATGCCGGTCATCCCCGCAGCCTTCGCCGCGCCTACGATCTGGTCGGGCGAGAAATCGGTCGGGTTGAACAGCGCCGGGTCCTCATCGCCATAGCCCCATTCCTTGTCGGTGAAGGTGTTGATGGAGAAATGGACGAAGGCATATTGCTGGCGCGTGTGCCAGGCGAGCTGGCGCGGCGAGGGGGTCGCGCCCCATGGCTTTGGCGCACCGCTGGGCGCGGTCTTGGCCAAAGCGGGCGTGGCAAGCGTGGGCAGAGCGGTGGCGGCAAGGCCGGAGGCGATCACGCCGCGGCGCGAGGGATGGGTCATGTGGGGCTCCGGGATCAGGCCGAATGGCCGAAGGATGGGGGACGATCGGCGCGCGCGGCACCGAAGCTGGGGTTGGGCGTGGCCGACATGGTGAAGCGCAGCGTGCCGCCGCCGCTCAGCGTGCGGTGGTCGATCCAGCTCTTGCTCCACGGCTTGCCGTTCCACGTGACGGCCGCGACATAGGGCGTGTCGGCGCGGTTGCCGGGTGCTTCGATTGTGAGGGTACGGCCCGTGCCGACGCGCACCGTCGCGCGTTCGAACAAGGGCGAGCCGAACACATACGCCGCCTCGACCGGATCGACCGGATAGAAACCGAGCGCCGAGAAGACGAACCACGCGCTCATCTGGCCGCAATCGTCGTTGCCGATGATGCCATCGGGCGCGTTGCGGTACATTTCGGTGCACAGTCGCCGTACCATCGCCTGCGTCTTCCACGCCTGGCCGACATAGGCATAGAGATAGGCGGCGTGCTGGTCGGGTTCGTTGCCATGCGCATATTGGCCGACCAGCCCGGAAATGTCGGGCGGAGCATTGTCGGGCAGCGTCGAGGGTGCGGAGAAGAAGGCGTCGAGCTTGGCCGCGAACGCGGCATCGCCGCCGACATGCGCGATCCGGCCATAGAGGTCGTGCTGGTTGAGGAAGGTCGCCTGCCAGCCATTGGCCTCCGTATAATCGCGCCACCACGGCTTTGGCATATGGCCGAGCTGGACCGGATCATAGGGCGTCCACCAGCTGCCATCGGCGAAGCGCGGGCGGGCGAAGCCGGTGTCGCGGTCGATGACATTGCGCCAATTGCCCGAGCGTTCGAGCAAGCGCTGCGCGTCCGCCTCGGCCCCGGCTGCGCGGGCGATGTGCGACGAGGCCCAATCGTCATAGGCATATTCCTGCGTGCGGCTGACGCTTTCGAACACCTGGTCGGCGGGGACATAGCCGAGCCTGTCATAAACTTCGCGGCCCAGGCTGTTGTCCTGCTCGGGTGCCTTGAAATCGAAGCTGCGCCTGGCGATGGCGGGCCAGGCGGCGGCATAATCGGCGGGGATGCCCTTGGCTTGGGCCTCGGCCAGCGGGACGACGCCGTGCCAGCCGATCATCGTGCCGGTTTCCTTGCCCTGCAGCGGCCACACCAACGGGCCGTAGGGCGATTGCTGGGTCTGGCGAATGAGGTCGTCGATCAGGCTCTTGGTCCGGTCGGGCGCGACCAGCGTCAGCAGCGGGTGCAGCGCGCGATAAGTGTCCCACAGCGACCAGGTGCTGTGGGCGGCACCGCCCTGCGGCACGGTGTGGACTTGCCCGTCGAGCCCGACATAGCGGCCATCGACATCCGAGAAGAGCGTGGGGGCAAGCTGCGCATGATAGAGCGCGGAGGCCATGATACTGCGCTGGTCGGCGCTGCCGCCTTCGACCTGCACCACGCCCAGCGCCTCTGCCCAGCGCTGGCGTGCGGCGCGGAGCGTGCGGTCGAAGTCCCAATGCGACGCCTCGGCGGCGAGGTTGGCCCGCGCACCTGCGACATCGACACCCGAAACGCCACAGCGCAGCAGGATCGGTGCCGACCCGGCATCGTTCCAGTGCAGCGCCATTTTCAGACGCTTGCCGGAGACCTGCGCGGTGCCCGCAGGTTGCTCGGCATCGCCATCGCCGTAGAAAGTGACGCGGTCGGGCCGCCGCGAGCTTTGCAGCGCGAAGTGGATGCGCCGCCCCTTGGCCCAGCGGAACACGCGGCGGCTGCCGGTGATGGTGCCGTCGGCGTCGATCGCCAGGCTCGCCTCATCGACCAAAGGCGCATGGTCCGATGTGTCGAGGATCAGATGCGACAGGTCGATCAGCACATGCCCCGGCCCCTTCGGATAGGTATAGCGGTGCCAGCCGGTGCGTTCGGTCGTGGTCAGTTCGGCGCACACCCCCGATTCGAGCGTGACGCGATAGGAGCCGGGCTCGGCGATCTCGTTGGAATAGCGCTGGCGATAGCCCGCATCGGGGTTGTCGAGCGGTCCGGGGATGAGGTTGACCGGTCCGGTGGTCGGCACGACCAGCACGTCGAGCATGTCGCCGATCCCGGTGCCCGACAGATGGGTGTGGCTGAAGCCCATGATCGAGCCGTCGCCATGGTGATAGCCCGAACAGGTCGCCCAGCGCTCGACATCGGTATCGGGGCCGAGCTGGACCATGCCGAAGGGCAAGGTCGGGCCGGGATAGGTATGGCCGTCGCCGCCGGTGCCGACGAACAGATTGGGGGAGGTCGCGGGGGCGCGGGCGTCGAGCCGCCATGGCAGCGCGCTGGCGAACAGAGCGAGGGTGGAACTGCTGAGCAGGGTGCGGCGGTCGATGGTCACAGGGTATCTTCCAGCAAAGCGGGGCGGGTATTGGCCAGGCGCACGATCATCTCGCCGAATAGGCCATTGGCCCAGGCGAACCATGCCCGGGTGAATTTGCGGGCGTCGTCCTGATCGAAGGTTTCGTGGATGAAGCCGGTATCGGCATCGGTATCGCGCAGCGTCTTGAGACAGGCGCGGATCACCGCGGGGTCGTCGCTCGACAGCGCGCGGACGATGAGCGACATCGGCCAGATCTGGCGCAGCCCGGCATGCGGGCCGCCAATGCCTTCACCCGCTTGCCCCTTGAAGAAATAGGGGTTGTCCGGGCCCCATGCGGCAGCCTGGGTGCGTTGCCACAGCGGATCGGTCTGCGCGACGCAGCCGAGATAGGCGAGGCCGGAGAGCGAGGGCACGTTGGCATCGTCCATGAAGAGCGCATTGCCGAAGCCGTCGACCTCATAGGCCCATACTTCGCGCCCGTCGCGCAGCCGCATCCGGCCATATTGGGCGAGCGCGCGCTCGACCTCGGCAGCGAGCGCGCTGGCGTCTTGCGCCAAGGCCGCATCGCCGCGCGCGCCCTGCGCCACCACCGCCAGTTCGCGCAAAGCGCTGACCGCGAACAGATTGGCGGGGATGAGGTACGGGTAGAGGCAGGCATCGTCCGAGGGGCGGAAGCCGCAATGGATCAGCCCGACGGGGCGCGACGGATTACCATAGCCATCAAGCGGCTGGGTTTCGGTATTGCGATCGGAGTCGCGCAGGAAGCGGTAGGGGCCGGGGCCATGCTTGCGCTGCTGTTCGCGGAAAGTGGCGATGCTGAGCCGCGCCGCCGCCGCCCAGCGCGCGTCGAACGGCGCGGGATCTTGCGTGGCCTGCCAATAGCCGTGCGCGAGCCGCATCGGATAGCAGAGCGAATCGATCTCCCATTTGCGTTCGGCGACGCCGGGCTTCATCTCGGTTTTGTCGTCCTTCGCCCAGCCGAGGTTGGTCCGGGCGGTCGGATCTTCCATGAAGGCGTTGGCATAAGGGTCGATCAGAATCGAGCGTGCCTGCCGCGCGATCAGCCCGTGGAACAGCGTGCGCAAAGCGGCATCGTCGCGGACGAGATGGAGATAGGGGGCGAGCTGCGCCGAGGAATCGCGCAGCCACAGGCACGGGATGTCGCCGGTGATGACGAAGGCATCGGGCGCGCCGTCCACCGTGCTCATCCGCACCGTGGTGTCGAGCGTGTTGGGATAGCAATTGGCAAACATCCAGCGCAGCTTGGGGTCGCCGATCTTGGCCGAGACGCGCGCGATCTCGCGCTCGACCGCGCGGCTGGTGAACAGCCGTTCCTTGACCGGCGGGCGCTTGTTGGGGAGTGGCGCTGCGGCGAGCGCGGGCGAGGCGACCAGCGCGGCGCCCGCCGCGCTACCGATGATGGCTTCACGCCTGGTCAGGATCATTTGGGCAACTCCTGCCGCGTGCCGGTGATCGTCAGGTCGATCCAGCTGCCGGGCGCGCTGCCGGGCTGGCCGCCGCCGACGAACAGGCGGTACGCGCCGGGCTCGACCGCGCGCGTGCCGTCACGCGCGACCAGGCTGAGGCTGCGCGGATCGAGCGTGAAGCTGGCATCGCCCGCCTTGCCGCGCGCGATCGCAAGCCGCTTGAAGCCGACCAACTGGCGCTGGAGCACTGGCGTGGTGAAGCCAGCCCCCTTGGTGGCCGGCGGGACGAGATAGGCCTGCACGACCTCTTCACCGTCGCGCGCGCCGACATTGGCGACACGCACGCGCACCGTCGCGCTTTGCCCGGCGGCGACGCTGACCGTATTGGTCGGGGCGGTATACGCGAAGCGGGTGTAGCTGAGGCCGTACCCGAAGCCCCACAGCGGCGTGCCGGTGAAGTAGCGATAGGTGCGCTCCTTCATGCCGTAATCGACAAAGGCGGGCAGGTCGGTGGTGTGGGCGTAGAAGGTGACGGGCAAGCGTCCCGAGGGATTGTTGCGCCCGGCGAGCGTCTCGGCGATTGCGGTGCCGCCAGACTCTCCCGGATACCAGGCGGCGAGGATCGCGTCGGCATCGTTCGGATCGAGCGCGACCGCGCTGCCGCTGGTCAGCACCAGCACCAGCGGCTTGCCGGTCGCCTTGAGCGCGGCGATCAGGCGCTGCTGGGCGTGCGGCAGCGCGATGTCGGTGCGGTCACCGCCGACGAAGCCCGGCACGCTGACCGACAGCGCCTCGCCTTCAAGATCGGGCGAGAGGCCGACCGAGACGACCACCACGTCGGCGGCCTTGGCGGCGGCCACGGCCTCGGCGATCAGCGGTTCGGCGGGGGGCAGCCACAACAACCGCACGCCTTCATCGTCGCTGACATGGTCGAGTTCGAGCTTGAACGGCACGGCCTGGCCGTCGCTGTCGAAGTTTACTTCGATGCGGCCCTTCTTGATTTCTCCTTCGGCGAGTTGCTTGCCGTCGATCCACAGCCGCGCGGCATCGTGCGATTTGCAATATTTCCAGCAGGCGGGGACATCAAGGACGAGGCGATAGGCACCGTGGCCAGGAGGCGCGAGTTCGCCGGTCCAGCGCGCGCTCCACTGTGCCCCGAGACCAGGGGCCGGGACCGCGCGGTTGATGTCGTGATCGATATGGCGCTCGACGCGCGTGACGACGGGCGTGCCGCTGGTGCCGGGGACCGCAAAATATTCGGCTTGCAGCCCCGGCGCGCCATTCCAGCGCAAGGCGGTTTCGGGGACGAGCACGGGCGCGCCATCGGCGAGCACCGAGCCTTGCGCGTAGCGGACATTATCCGTGCCAAATTGCTGGCGAAGGCCTTCGAGCGGGGTGATCGGGGTGCGAGCTGTGCCGTGGTAATTGCCCTGCAGCACGCCAATGTCATCGGCATCCGCCCCGATCAGCGCGACGCGGGTTCCGGCCTTGAGCGGAAGCCGGTTGCCGTCATTCTTGAGCAGCACGATCGCCTTGCGCGCTGCCTCCAGCGCGACGGCGTGGTGTTCGGGCGTGCCGATGTCGCTGGGCGAAATGCGCGACCACGGGCTGGTTGCGCCATAAACGATGCCGAGCGCCTTGCGCGCGGCCATCGCGCGGTCGAACGCGGTGTCGATGTCCTGACTGGTGATCAGGCCGCGCTGGAGCGCTTCGGGTAGCGCCGCATAGGTGGTGCCGCAATTGAGGTCGGTCCCGCCCTTGAGCGAGGCCGCCGCAGCCCCTGCCGCGTCGAGCCGGTAATGGTGGAACAGGTGGACATTGGCGATGGCGTCGCAATCCGAGACGGTAAAGCCGGCAAAGCCCCAATCATGACGCAGCCGATCGACCATCAGCGGCGCATTGGCGCAGGCGGGGACACCGTGGATGGCGTTATAGGCGCACATCAGCGACTGCGCCTTGCCCTCGGTCACCGCGAGGCGGAAGGCGGGGAGGTAGGTCGCTTCCAGATCCTGCGGCGACGGGTCGACATCGAAACCGTCGCGCCCGGCCTCGGGACCGCTATGGACGGCGAGATGCTTGGGCGTGGCGATGACCTTTGGGTGCTTCGGGTCCGGCCCTTGCAGTCCGGTGATGAAGGCGACACCGAGATGGCCGGTGAGATAGGGATCCTCGCCATAGGTCTCTTGCCCGCGGCCCCAGCGCGGATCACGGAAGATGTTGATGTTGGGCGACCAGATCGTCAGCCCCTGATAGATCTTGCGATCGGCCGAAACCGGTTGCGCGTTGAACTTGGCGCGCGCTTCGGTGGCGACGACATCGCCGATGCGGTTGAGCAACGGCGCGTCCCACGTCGCCGCCATGCCGATCGCCTGCGGGAACACCGTGGCATAGCCATTGCGCGCGAGACCGTGCAGGCCTTCATTCCACCAGTCATACGCCGGCAGACCGGCGGCGGGATCGGCGGGCGCGCTGCTTTGCAGCTGGGCCGCCTTTTGCGCGGTGGTCAGCGTTTCGGGGGCGGGAGCAACTTGCGCAGCCTCGGCGGCGAGCAACATCCAGATCATCGACGGGATCCCAGCGAACGGAGGGTTAGGGCGGCGGCAAGCGCCGTGGGCGACGTGGTGGACGTCACGGTGATGGTGCGGCTTTCGCCCGGCAACAGGTCGAAGCCGTTATCGGAGGGATGCGCGCCGATCTGGCCGAAGTCGAGCATGACCGCGCGGGCGAGCGCTGTGCTTTGGATGGTGACGCTCTTGCCACTCCACGTCGCGGTCAGGCCGGGATCGGGATAGTGCATCGTCTTGGGCACGCCGCGCTCGATGATGGCGCGGCTGACCACGGCGTCACCGACCAGCAATTCGGCGACGGCATAGCTGTTGTTGGCATCGGCCCCGGCGAACACCGTCGCATCGTCGAGCTTGGCGACATCGGTGGCGGACAAAGCAGGCATATTTGCCGCCGCGCTTTGTTCACCAAGCGGCTTGCCCGCCATGTCGAACGCGCGGACGCGCCAGCGCGCTGCGATCGGCGTGACCGCATCCGACACCAAGGCGATGCGGGTGGCGGCGTCCTTATGTTCGGCGACGATCACTTGCGGCGCGAAGAAACGGCGCGCGGCATAATGGAGCAGCTTCCAGCGCCCGTCATAATCGATGCTCGACCAGGAGATGGACGGCCACACGTCGTTCAACTGCCAATAGAGCGACCCCATCGTCACCGGGCGACACGAACGGTGGTGGAGGGCGGCGAGTGCGATCGCCTCTGCCTGGTTGACCTGGCTGAGATAGACGAAGTCGGCAATGTCCTTGGGCTCGCCGAGCCGGTCGCGAATGTACATCAACAGCCGTTCATTGCCTTCCCCGGCGAGGAACTTCTGATGCACCTTCAGCACCGGGCTTTCGGGGGTGAGCGGGCCGTTGCCAGCAAAGGCGCGCACCGTCGCCATGTCGGGCATCGCCTGGAAGCCATATTCGGACATGAAGCGCGGGCACGCGTCGAGATAGCGCTCGACCGGCTTGGAGCCCGACCACACATCCCAGAAATGGCGGTCGCCCGACGCATCGGTATCGACCGGACCTTCATAATCGGTCGAGGGCGAGCCGGGCCAATAGGGCGTGCCGGGCGAGCGCGTCAGCACCGCATCGCGCAGCACACGATCGAACAGCACCGCCATGCCAGCGCCGATGCGTTCCTGCTCATCGGCGCCGACCGCCTTTTTGAAGGCCTTGCGATCGCCCCAATTCTCCCAGCCCGACAGCACTTCATTGCCGCCCGACCACAGAACGATCGAGGGATGGTTGCCGAGCCGCTCGACCTGTTGCTCCGCCTCGATGCGGACATTCTCGCGATAGGCGGCATCGGGCGGGGTGACGGCACCGCCGAACATGAAGTCCTGCCACACCATCAGGCCCATTTCGTCGGCCATGTCGTAAAACGCATCGTCGAGATAATAGCCGCCGCCCCAGATGCGCAGCATGTTCATATTGGCGTCGCGCGCGGCGGTGAGCAGCGGGCGCATCGAGGCTGGGGTGACGCGGGCCGGGAAGCTGTCGAACGGGATGACGTTCGCGCCCTTGGCGAAGATCGGGATGCCGTTGACGCGAAAGCCGATTGCGCCACCGCCGCGGATCAGTTCGACCGTACGCAGGCCGATGCGGCGCTCGGCAGTGTCGGTTGCCTCGCCATTCTGGTTGAGCGTCGCGGTGACGCGGTAGAGCGGTTGCGTGCCATAGCCGACCGGTTGCCAGCGCTGCGGGTTGGCGACGGTGATCGGCACCGACACGGCGTTGCTGCCTGGGGCAAGTGTCACCTGCTGCACGACCTGCTGCTGCGATCCGTCGGGCGCGGTCAGCGTGACGCGGACGTTGGCGACAGTCTCGCGATCGGCCTGGATGACGGCCTTGGCCGACAGGCGCGCCTCGCTATCGTTCAGCGCATCCTGGTCGACGCGCAGCGTGTCGATCCGCGCCTCGTCCCAGGCTTCCAGCCGCACCGGACGCCATGGACCTACGTTGAGGATGCGTGGGCCCCAATCCCAGCCGTAATGGTATTTGGGTTTGCGGATATAAGGCGAGGTCTGGCGGCCCTTGGGTTCGTCGCCGAATGCGGAATCATATTCGCCCGGCAGCGAAGCCTTTTGCGCCAGCACCATCGGTTGCAGCGTCTTGATCGGCGCGGCGAAGGTGATCAGGATTTCGTTGGCACCGGCCTTGAGCAGCGGCTTGGCGGCGATGCGCCAGCGGCGATGGGCATTGTCGGCGGTGAGCGCGACTTGCCCGTTGATCGTCACGGTGGCGAAGGTGTCGAGCCCGTCGAACACCAGATCGAGATGATCGCGCGCCAGCATCGCGGGCGTCACTTGCAGCGCCCGGCGGTACAGCCAGTCGGTGCGCCCGACCCACTGGATCGCGGCTTCGTTGGTGGCGAGGAACGGATCGGGCACGCGGCGGCGTGCGATCAGATCCTGCTGGATGCTGCCGGGCACGTGCGCCGGGAACCAGCGCGTCAACTCCTTGTGCGCGGTGACCGCAGCGCTGTCCGACGGCGCGATCCGCGCCTGCCAGCCGTCGTCGAGGCTAACCGTGGTGCGCGGTGCGGCGGCAAGCGGCGCTGCCGCGCCCACGAGCAGTGCGGCGAGGATCGCGCGGCGCAGCGTCCTACGCATTAGCGGCGCTCGGTCAGTTGGACCGCCGATACGGCATAATAAGGCTCGGCGACGGGCGAGGTGAACTGGAAGCACAAGTCACGGTCCCCGGTCATCAGCGGCAAGGTGCCCTTGAACGTCATCTTGGTCGGCGATGCGGCGGGGTCGGGGAGCGGGAAGGTCGCGACCACGACGGGTTTGGGGGCATCCTTGTCGGGCGCGCCCTTGCGGCCTGCCTGGCATCCGGTGAGCACGACCAATTCTCCATGCGCGGTGACGCTATAGGGCTCGCGCACGGCCGAGGCCTCATGCGCCAGGCCGTAATGGCGTGCCAGCCGCGCGACCTCGATCGTGAAACCGCCGGCCACGTCCAGCGGGGCCGCCGGATAGGCGCTGCACGTGTCGAACAGGTTGATGTTGAAAGCAGGACCGTTGCTTTCGGCATCAGCGGTCAGCGGCACGCGCAGCCCCAGCGCGCCGCGCGGGCACGACACCAGGTCGGAGGCGTTGCGGTAGAGCAAGGCGCTGCGGCTCGTCGCGAAATCGCGGATGCGCGCGGTGGCGATGCCGTCTGTGTCAAAAGCGGCGGCCTTGATCGTCGCGCCTGGGACAAGGCTGAGCGGTGCTGCATAAACGGGCGAGCGTGCCGTCGGCGCGGTGCCGTCCAGCGTATAGCGGATCGTGCCGACCGGGACTTGCGTAGCGAGCGCAACCGTCACTTTATTTGCCCGCAGCGCATCGCCGCGCGCGCCTTGCAGGGCGTAGGTTACAGCAAAGGCGCTGTCGGCCACCTCGATCCCACCGCGCCGCCAGCGCGCCGCCTGCGGGGCAAGGCGTGTGGCGAAGCTCGTGAAATCGCGCGGCGCGTTCGACCAGGTGTTTTCGGCCAGCGCCGCCGCACGCGGGAAGATCGCGTGCTGGACTTGATACGGCGTGACGAGATATTCGCTCCACGCATTGACCTGCGCGCCGAGCACATGCTTCGCGCGGTCGGCATCGATGCCCTTGGGTAGCGGATCATAAGCGTAGACATCGGCCAGCGTCTGGATCGACAAACGGCCGGGTGGTTCGTCGCGCTGGTCGCTTTGCAGGCTGTCGACGTACAGCGTCGGTGCCGGGGTCAGCACGACATCGTGTCCGGCATTGGCGGCATCGACCGCGCCCTTTTCGCCGCGCCACGACATCACCGAGGCCGAAGGCGGCAGTCCGCCTTCGAGGATTTCGTCCCAGCCGATCAGCCGCCGCCCCTTGCTGGCGAGATAGCGGCCGAATTCGTCGATCAGCCAGCTTTGCAGCGCATTTTCGGTCTTGAGCCCGAGCTTGGCCATCTGCGCCTGGACTTCGGGCGAGCGTTCCCACTGATCCTTGACCGCTTCGTCACCGCCGAGATGGATGAAGCTGCCGGGGAACACCGCCATCAGTTCATCGAGCACGTTCTCGACAAAGGCGACGCCCTTGGGGCCGGGGTTGAGCAGATAGGGATTGACCCCCCAATCGTGCGATACGACCGGACGATCCCCGAACACGCCGATCTCAGGATAGGCCGCGACCAGCGCCTGCGCATGGCCGGGCAGATCGATTTCGGGGACGATCGTGATGCCGCGTTCGGCGGCATAGCGGACCAGATCGCGCAGTTCGGCCTGGGTGTAGAAACCGCCAACGCGCGTGGTCGGGGCGGGGCCGCCGGTGCTTGGCGGCGCGCGGAAGGCACCCAGTTCGGTCAGCTTGGGATAGCGTTTCACCTCGAAACGCCAGCCCTGATCGTCGGTCAGATGGAGATGCAGCACGTTGAGCTTCACCGCCACCATCTGGTCGACGATCTGGTAGAGCGAGGGCAATGGCTGAAAATGCCGCGCAACATCGACCATCACGCCGCGCCAGGCGAAGCGCGGCGCGTCGCTGATATCGACGCCGGGGACGGTGACGGGTTTGCCGAACGCCTGATCGGGGCTGAGCAATTGCGCCAGCGTCATCGCGCCATAGACGAAACCGCCGCGCGCCGAAGCCGCGATCCGGATGCCGCTCGCATCGGCGGTCAGGCGATAGGCTTCTGCGCCGACAATCGCTGGATCGCGCACGAAGCGGATCGCCGCTCCGTCGCTGGCGGTATGCAGGGCGAGCCCGCGCGTGGTGGCGACTTGCGCGATCAGCAGGCGCGCGGCGGCTTCGGCTTCGGCATCGCCGTTGGGCACGGCGACGCCCGCGCCATTGGCGATGGTGATGCTGTCGGCCGTGCGCGTGATCTTGGCGGGAAGCGGGAGTAATGGGAGCGTAGATGGCGTGGTTTGCGCCGTCGCCGATGCGGTGATCAGCAGCGAGGACAGCATTCCGAGCGTAGCACCGCACCGCCGAAAATTGCGCTCCGCGGTGCCGCGCTGCTTGCTTTGCATCATAAAATCTCCCTGCCGCCGCTCTGGCGTATCTTTGGCTCGAAGTGTAACCAATATAAGTCCACTTGCAAGCGGACCGGATAACGGTTTTTGATATAAAACTGCGGGATCGACCGGTGCGGCATTCGTGCGAAGCATACCAATATGAAATCGCAACAATCCCGATTGCTCACCTGCCACGCTTTGATTAGGCTGGCTGCTCACACAGCGACGCACGCACGAGACGGGGCGTATCACGTCGCGGCGAAAGGGATGGGCATTGGCGTTTTCGCAACAGATCGGACAGTTTCGCGAAGGCAATCCGGCACCGCTCTACCTGCAGCTTCAGCACCTCATCCGCGAGGCTATCGCGCACGATGTGCTGGCGCAAGACGATGCGATTCCGGCGGAGCGCGACCTCGCCATCGAATATGATATTTCGCGCATCACCGTGCGCAAGGCGATTGGCGGATTGGTTGAGGAAGGCCTGCTGACGCGGCGGCGCGGTGCGGGGACGTTCGTTACCGGGCGCGTCGAAAAGAGCTTTTCGAAACTGTCGTCCTTTTCGGAAGACATGGCGGCGCGCGGCAAGACCGCGTCGAGCAGCTGGATCAGCCGGGCAGCGGGGACGGTCGACCCCGACGAAGCGATGTCGCTGGGGCTGTCGCCGGGGACACCGGTCTACCGCTTTCACCGGATTCGCTATGCCGATGACCAGCCGATGGCGCTCGAATTCTCGACCATCGCCGGTTACTGCCTGCCCGGCATCAGCGCGGTCGAGGACTCGCTCTATACCGCGCTCGACAAGGCTGGCAGCCGCCCGGTGCGCGCGCTGCAGCGGTTGCGCGCGGTGCCGTTCGGGCCCGAACATGCCAAGATGCTGGGCGTCAGCGCCGGGCATCCGGGCTTGCTGATCGAGCGGCGTGGCTTCCTGAAAGATGGCCGTGCGGCCGAATTTACGCGGTCTTATTATCGCGGTGACGCCTACGACTTCGTCGCCGAACTGTCCGACCTGTAGGCGCGTTCGCGCGCCGACCTTTCCTCCCCGGAGTGTTGCCATGAACCGTCGCCAGCTTCTGCTCGCCAGCGCGGGCGCTAGTGCCTTGCGCGCCGTTCCGGCCGTCGCCGCCGCCGCAGCGCCGCAAACGGCCGATGGGTTTCCGATGCCGCGTCCCGAAAACAGCCTGCCGCCGCGGCCCGTCCGCCAGGACCCGGCGCGGACGCTGCTCGAGCTTGGCTGGCGCTTTCATGAAGGCGATATCGCAGCACCCGCACCGGCGGGCCATGCCGAGACCTATCTTTCCGCGATGGCCGGGAATGCGATCGGTGCGGCGGCGGTGCTGTATGACGATAGCGACTGGGCGGCAGTGCGCGTGCCGCATGATTGGGCGGCGGCGCAGCCCTTCGTCGAGAGCGCGAACATCTCGCAAGGCTATCGACCGCGCGGGATCGGCTGGTATCGCCGCACGCTGCTGCTCGATCCCGCCGATCGCGGCAAGACGATCGAGCTGCATTTCGACGGCATCGCCACCAATGCGACGATCTGGGTGAATGGCAGCGTCGTCGCGCATAGCTGGTCGGGTTATGCCAGCGTCTATGCCGACATCACGCCGTTTGCGACCTTTGGCGACGAACCCAATGTCATCGCGATCCGGGTCGATGCCAGTGCCTGGGAAGGCTGGTGGTATGAAGGGGCGGGGCTGTATCGCCACGCCTGGCTGGTGCGGCGCGCGCCGGTCGCGATCATCAGCGATGGCGTCTATTGCGATCCGCGTCGCGATGTCGCGGGCCGCTGGCAGGTGCCCGTCGTCGCGACGCTGGCCAATAGCGAGCGCGCCGCAGCGACGGTGACGGTCGAAGCGACGCTGTTCGACCCCGAGGGCCATGCGGTCGAGCGCGCGAGCGTTGCGGCGACGGTGCCGGTGCTGGAGCAGGCCGACGCCAGGCTGACGCTCGACATTGGCGATGCGCGGTTGTGGTCGGTGGAAACGCCGACGCTCTACACGCTGCGCGTGCAGGTGCTGCGCGACGGGGGCGTGGTGGATGTGCGGCAGATCCCGATCGGCTTCCGCACGATCCGCTTCGATGCCGAGCGCGGCTTTTTCCTCAATGAGCGGCCGGTGAAGATCAAAGGGGTGTGTATCCATCAGGATCACGCCGGGGTCGGCACCGCCATGCCCGATGCCTTGCTCTATTGGCGGCTGCAGCGGCTGAAGGCGATGGGCTGCAACGCGGTGCGCATGTCGTCCAACGCGCCGACCGCCGAACTGCTCGACTATTGCGACCGGATGGGGTTGCTGGTGATGGACGAGAACCGCCATTTCAACCCATCGCCCGACTATATGGCCCAGCTCGAATGGCTGGTGCGGCGCGACCGCAACCACCCCAGCGTGATCATCTGGACGCTGTGGAACGAGGAACCGCTGAAATCGACACCGCAAGGCGTCGAAATGACGCGGCGGATGGTGGCGGTGCTGAAGCGGCTCGATGACGCGCGGCCAGTGACGGTCGCGATGAACGGCGCGTTCAACGATCCGGTCAACACCTCGACCGAAGTCGATGTCACCGGGTTCAATTATTATCAGGACCAATATGACGTCTATCATCGGCTGGTTCCGACCAAGCCGATCATCAGCACCGAGGACACCAGCGCGTATCAGACGCGCGGCGCATTCGAGAGCGACCCCAAGGCGCATATCGCGACGTCCTATGACCGCGAAGCAGCGGGCTGGGGGGCACCGCACGGGCCGAGCTGGAAGATGATCGCCGACCGGCCGTTCGTGGCTGGCGGGTTCGTATGGACCGGCTTCGATTATCATGGCGAGCCGACGCCGTATGAATGGCCGACGATCTCGAGCTTCTTCGGCATTCTGGACCTGTGCGGTTTCCCGAAGACCGCCTTCGGCCTGCGCAGCGCGCAATGGATCGACGATGCGCCGGTCCTGAGCCTCGCGCCGCATTGGACGTGGCCGGGGCGTGAGGGGCACGGCATCGATGTCGTGGTGATGAGCAATGCCGAACAGGTGACGCTCAGCCTGAACGGGCGCGAGTTGGGCACGCAAGCGGTCGATCGGTTCCTGGGGAACAGTTGGAAAGTGCCCTATGCGCCGGGCCGGATCGAGGCCGTCGCGCGGCGCGGCGGGCGGATCGTCGCGCGCGCGGTGCAGGAGACGGCGGGGCGACCGGTTGCGCTGCGCCTGACGCCTGCGCGCAGCGTGATGGCGGGCGATGGCGAGGATGTGCAGCCGGTGACGGTCGATGCGGTCGATGCAAAGGGGCGGCACGTGCCGACCGCCAATCTGCCGGTGCGCTTCACGGTCGCGGGCGCGGCGATCATCGGGCTCGGCAATGGCGACCCCAACAGCCATGAGCCTGAGCAATCGCCGCCCGACCATGGCGCGCGCTCGTTGTTCAATGGCCTGGCGCAAGTTATCGTGCGCGCGGAGACCGGGCGTGGGCGGATCGTGATGACGGCGCAGGCGGACGGCCTGGCCCCGGCGCGGCTGACGATCGACCGGCTGGCGATCGATCCGCCCGGCCAGGTTCCAGCGATCTCGCCGCAGCAGCGCATCGCGCAGTGGCGGCGCTCGGCGGCGTTCGACGCGCGGCCCTCGCCCGATCTTGCGCCGAGCGACGGCGATAACAATAGCTGGGCGTTCGTGCGCAGCGGGACGCCGACGCCGGTCGAAACGGGTGGGCGCTGGCGCGTCTATCGCGCGGCGATCACGCCGTGGCGCGCGGTGGCGGCGGGGGGCGGGATGCTCCGCTTTGCCGCGATCGGCGGGCGTGCGGAACTGTGGGTCGATGGGCAGCGCCTCGCGGACAAGGCCGATGGCGCAGCGGGGCCGTTGACCGCGCGCGTGCCCGCCGGGGCGGGCGCGCGCCGGATCGCGCTGTTGATCGAGGCGGATGCCGGCGCGGAGTCGGGGATTTTGGGGCCGGTTACGCTGGCGGCGGGGTAGGGTTACCTTCCCCCGTTCGTTTCGAGCGAAGTCGAGAAACCTGGCACAGCGCTTGTGGCTGTTTCTCGACTACGCTCGAAACGAACGGGTAGCGCGCGTCGGGCCGGTGGCTCAGGCGGTGATCAGCCGGCCGAGCGTGGTTTCGTCGCCGAGCAGATGCAGCAGGCCCGGTGCGGGGCGTGCGACCGCGTGCAGGTTGAGCGCGTCGAGCGCCGCTTGGTCAGCCTTGGCCACGTCGCGCAGCGTGATCCGCAGCCGCCCGAAATAGCGCGCGCTGTCTGCAATATTGTCCGCGCCGCCCAGCGCCGCGAGCAGGGGCGCGGCGAGGGTTAGCGTGGGCTCAGCGGTCGGCGTGGCGGCGACCGGTGCGGTGACAGCACCGCCGCCCAGCGCCAGCGCATCGCGGATCTCGACCGAGACGACATCGGCGATCGGCCCCAGCACGACTTGCAGCGCGGTCGCCGAGGGGCGGATGATGCCGCGTGCGCCGAGCGCCTTGAGCGCGGCGTCATCGACCAATGCCTGATCGCGCACCACCAGCCGCAGCCGCGTGGTGCAGGCGCCGACGGTGGTGAGGTTGCCCCCGCCGCCAAGTGCCTGCGCAAAGGCCGCACCGCGCCCGCCTGCGGCGACTGGGGAGGATGTCGCAGGCGTATCGGTGAGCGGCTCGCGGCCGGGGGTCGGCAAGTCCAGCCGTTTGATGAAGAAACGGAAGATGCCGTAATAGAGCAGGAAATAGACCGCGCCGACCGGCAGCAGCAGCAGCGGCCGCGTCGCCTTGCCGTAGTTCAGCACGTAATCGAACAAACCGGCCGAGAAGCCGAAGCCGAGCTTGACGCCGAGCAGGTCCATCAGCGCCATCGACAGGCCGGTCAGCACGGCATGGATGCCGAACAGCACCGGTGCCAGGAACATGAAGCTGAATTCGATCGGCTCGGTCACCCCGGTCAGCGCGGAGGTGAGCGCGAGGCTGAACAACATGCCGCCGACCGCCTTGCGCCGATCGGGCGCGGCGGCGTGGTACATGGCGAGGCAGGCGGCGGGCAGGCCGAACATCATCACCGGGAAGAACCCGGCCATGAAGCTTCCGGCGCTCGGATCGCCCGCGAAGAAGCGGCGGAGATCACCGGTGGTGCCGTGCCAGTCGCCGACCACGAACCAGGCGACGTTGTTGAGGATATGGTGCAGCCCCGTCACCAGCAGCAGCCGGTTGAGCAAGCCGAACACGAACAGCCCCGGCGCACCCGCGCTGGTCGCCGCGGTGCTGAGCGCGTCGATGGCGTTGCTGATCGACTGGAAGCCGAGCCCGACGACGAGCGCCAGCGCGAGGCCTGCCAGCCCGCTGACGATCGGCACGAAGCGGCGACCGCCGAAGAAAGCGAGATATTCAGGCAGCTTGATCGCGGAGAAGCGGTTGTAGAACAGGCCGCCGACCAGCCCCGACAGAATGCCGATCGGCACGTCGAGCCGCGCCATGACCTTGGCTTTCCACGCCGCTGTCGCCAGGTCGACCGAGGGGCCGGTAAAGCCTGCGATCGCTTCGGGGGGGACGGTCAGCAGCGTCTTGCCGGCCTCGGTCGTGACCAGGAAGCAGGTGACACCCGCCAGGCACGCCGCGCCATTGCCGTCGCGTGCGAAGCCGGTCGCGACACCGATCGCGAACAGCAGGCCGAGATGGTCGAAGATCGCTTGCCCCGCCGCGCCGATAAAGGGCAGGCCGCCGGGGATGAGATCGGGCTGGCCGAGCCGCATCAGCAGGCCGGCGATCGGCAGTACCGCGATCGGCAGCATCAGCGCGCGGCCGAGCGGCTGGAGCGCCCCCAGGATCGATTTCATGCCGACATCTCCTTGGTCGCGAAGGTTCGGGCGAGGGCGCGCACCTCGGCGGCGGAGGTGCAGGCGAGCGCGGCGGCGGCATGATCGCGGCAGGCCGCGAGTGTGACGTCCGACACCAGCGCCTTGATCGTCGGCACCATGACCGGCGCAGTCGACAATTCGGTGACGCCGAGCCCGAGCAGGATCGGCACGGCGAGCGGATCGGAGGCGAGACCGCCGCACACGCCGGTCCAGCGACCGTGCGCGGCACCGCCGCGACAGGTTTCGCCGATCAGCCGCAGCACGGCGGGGTGGAGGCCGTCGAGCGCGCTTGCGACTGCCGGATTGGCGCGGTCCATCGCCAGCGTATATTGCGTCAGGTCATTGGTGCCGACCGACAGGAAATCGGCCTCGCGCGCCAGCAGATCGGCGGTGACGGCGGCGGCGGGGGTTTCGACCATGATGCCGAGCTGCACCGCCGTGGTGATGCCGAGTTCCGCGCACAGCCGGTCGAGCAGCGCGCGCACCCGGCGCAATTCCTCGATCTGGGCGACCATCGGCAGCATGATCTTGCATTGGCCGGTGGGCTGTACGCTGAGGATCGCGCGCAGCTGCTCTTCGAGCAAGGCGGGGTGGGCGAGGCCGACGCGGATGCCGCGTAAGCCCAGCGCCGGATTTTCCTCGCCCGCGATCGGCAGGTAGGGGGCGGGCTTGTCGCCGCCAATGTCGAGCAGGCGCACGATCAGCGGGCGACCTTCCAGCGCATCGGCGATTGCCTGATATTCGGCGGCCTGTTCGGCGACCGAGGGGGCGGTGTCGCGTTCGAGGAACAGGAATTCGGTGCGCAGCAGGCCGCAGCCCTCGGCACCATTGGCGACGGCGGGGGCGGCTTCGGCAGCGGAGCCGAGATTGGCGACGACTTCGATGCGCGTGCCGTCGGCGGTGTGGCAGGGGACCCCGGCGCGCGCGAGCGCGCTTGCGCGGCGTGCTGCGGCCTTGGCTTGCGCCGCCTCGGCTTCGGCCAACTGCGTGGCGGAGGGGGCGGTGTGGAGTAGGCCGTTGCTCGCATCGAGAATGACGCGGGTGTCGTCGGCGATATCCAGCACGTCGGGGCCGATCGCGACCAGCGCAGGCAAGCCCATGGAGGCAGCGAGGATCGCGACATGCGAGGTCGGGCCGCCCTTGGCGATGCACAGGCCGGCCAGGCCCTCGGCCGACCCTATCAGATCGGACGGCATCAGGTCTTCGGCAATCAGGATCGTGCCTGCTGGGTAAAGCTGCGTGCTCGTCGCTACTCCCAAAAGGTGCGCGAGCAACTGGCGTTCGAGATCGCGCAGATCGTCGGCGCGTTCGGCGAGATGCGTGTCGCCCCCGGCGCGCAGCGCATCGGCTTGCGGGCGGATTGCCGCGCGCCAGGCAAAGCCAGCGCTCTCGCCGCGCGCAATTCCGGCGCGAGTCGCGTCGATCAGGGCCGGGTCGTCCAGCAACGCGGCGTGGGCCTCCAAAATGGCACGCGTCGGGCCGTTTGCCGTGGCGGCCTGACGTGTCATCTCGGCCGCAAGCGCGGCATGAGCGGCGGTGAAGGCGGCTTGTTCTTGCGCCACGCCGCTGCCCATCGGCAACACTTCGGGGTCGATCGCGCGGTGATGCCGCACTGGGCCGATCGCAAGACCGGGGGCCGCCGTCACGCCGACAAGTGCGCCTTCGGGCACATCGGCATTACGCGGCGCGATCGGTGGCGGCGCGGCAGGCGCGGGCGCTTCGTCCATGCCGCCGGAGATCAGCGCGACCAGCGCATCGAGCGCAGCGGTGCCGTCGCTGCCCTGCGCGGCCAGCGTGATCGTGTCGCCATGCCCAATGCCGAGTGCAAGTAGCCCGGTCGGGCTGAGCGCCGATGCAGTGCGCGCGTCCTTGCCGATCGTAATCGAGGCACCGAAGGCGCGGGCGCAGGCGGCAATGCGGGCGGCCGGGCGGGCGTGGATGCCGTGGGGCAGGTCGATGCGCAGTATGCGGCTTTCGGTGGCCGCATCGATGTCGGCGGATTCGCCCGTCGTGCCCTCAGCCGAAGCGACTTCGTGCACCATCATCAGCGGTGCACCGACGAGGATCGGGCCAACGCTCGCACGGTTGGTAATCTGATAGCCCTCGCTCTCGACGAGCAAGATCGGCGTGATCACGGCAGGGGCTTCACGCACCAGCAGATCGAGATCGAAGTCGATCAGTGCGTCGCCCGTAGCGACTCGGTCCCCGGCGCGCACATGCGGGGTGAAGCCGCGCCCGCCCAGCCCGACGGTATCGATGCCGAGGTGGATCAGGATTTGCGCGCCGTTTTCAGCTTCGATCGTCAGCGCATGGCCGGTCGACTGCACGCTGACGATGCGCCCGGCGCAAGGCGCATAGAGGCAGTCGCCCGTCGGATCGATCGCCAGCCCGTCGCCCAGCATCCGCCCGGCAAACACCGCATCGGGGACATCGTCCAGCGCAGTGACCCAGCCTTGTAACGGTGCGGACAGCACGATCGACGCCATGGTTTCTCCTCAAACGGGGCAGGGACGCGCAGGGCGCGCGAGGTCAGGCAGGAACGGGCTCGGACCGCGCCGTCGCCGCAAGGTCTCCGCCAACAATGGTAGCGGTCGGGTGGAAGGCGGCGTCGAGCTGTACCCAGTCGGCGCGCTTGCCTGGTGCGATCACCCCGCGATCCCGCGACAGGCCGAGGAAGGCGGCCGGATGGGTCGCCGCCATTGCCGCTGCGCGCTCGGGCGCGATGCCGAGCCGTGTGATCGTGTTGCGCACCGCGCGCGCCATGTCGAGATCCGACCCGGCCAGTGTGCCGTCGGCCCCGAGGCAGCGACCGCCCTCGACATGGATCGGGCGGCCCTGCAGCAGGAAGGTGGTTTCGGCGGTGTTGACGCACGGCATCGCGTCGGTGACCAACATCATGCGATCCGCCGGGCGCGCGCGCAGCGCGATGCGCAGTGCGGCATCGTCGACATGGAAGCCATCGACGATCAGCCCGCAATAGACCGACTGGTTGTCCAGTGCCGCGCCAACCGCGCCGGGCGCGCGCTGAATGAGCGGCGACATGGCGTTGAACAAATGGGTGACCCCGGTCACGCCGGCGGCGAACCCCGCCGTCGCTTCGGCATAGGTCGCGTTGCTATGACCGAGGCTGACGAGCACGTCGGCGCGTGCCAACGCCGCGATACGGTCGGCGGGCACCAGTTCGGGCGCAATCGTGACCATCACGCGACCGCGACGTGGCCGCATCAGCAACGCCATCAGCGTATCGTCGAGCGTTACGAAGCGCGCGGCATCGTGAATGCCTTTGCGCGCGACGTTGATCACCGGGCCTTCGATATGGACGCCGACGACGCCCGGTACGCCCGCCGCGATCGCGGCGTCGGTCGCTTCCAGCGCCTCGCCGATGACCAATGCCGAATCGCTGATCAGCGTCGGCAGGAAGGCGGTGGTGCCATAGGGACGATGCGCCGCACCGATCGCTGCGATCCCGTCGACGGTCGGTTCGTCGTTGAACAACACGCCGCCGCCGCCGTTGACCTGGGTGTCGATGAAGCCGGGCATCACCCAGCCCCCGTCAAGATCGACCGCGCCGGGGGTGGCCCGGTCCATGATCGCGACGATGACACCAGCCTCGACGTCGATCGTTGCGGCGGACAGGATTCCGCGCGGCGTGACGATATGGCCGTTTACGAAAGCATGAGACGTCATAGCGTACGGGTAACCTTGCTGAGATGGCTCGGCGCGTCGGGATTGTACCCGCGCGCGCGCGAAAGCGCATCGGCCATGCGATAGAAGCTCTGGATCATCAGGATCGGCTCGATCGCGGGGTTGGCGGCGAGCGCGGGCGGGGTGTCCGCCCCGTCGGCGCGCGCGTCGGCCAGACTGACGATCGCACCGCGCGCGGCAAATTCCGCCGCAACCGCGCGGACGTCATCGCCGATGACATCGGAGGTGGCGAAGGCGACGATCGGAAAGCTGCTACCGACAATTGCCATCGGGCCGTGGCGCACCTCGGCCGAGCTGAAGGCTTCAGCATGAAGCCCGCAGGTTTCCTTTAGCTTCAACGCCGCTTCCTGCGCGACCGCGAGGCCAAGCCCGCGCCCAATGACGAACAGGTTGGTCGCCTCCTGCAGGCTCGCGCCGACGCCGCTCCAGTCCAGCGCCCAGGACCGTGCGAGCGCATCGGGCAAGCCCGCTACGGCGCGGCGCAGCGTGTCGTCCTCGGTCCACTCCGCCACCAAGGCGGCAAGCGCGGCTAACGACGCGATGTAGGATTTGGTCGCAGCGACCGACCGCTCGACCCCGGCTGACAGCGCGATCACCGTATCGGCGGTTTCGGCGAGCGGGGAGGTGGCGTCGTTGACCAGGGCGACGACATGCGCGCCCGCCGCCTTTTGCGCCGCCACAGTGGCAAGCAAGTCAGGGCTGCGCCCGCTTTGCGAGATAGCGATGCACAGCGCATGGCCCTGCACGGCGGGCGCGGCATAGACGGAGGCGACCGACGGTGCGGCCGACGCCACCGGAATGCCCGTGCGCGTCTCGATCAGATATTTGCCATAGGTGGCGGCATGATCGGACGATCCGCGTGCGCAGGTCACGATAACGGCGGGCGGGGCGGCGCGCAGCTTCGCGCCGAGCGCGGCAAAGGCTGACCCATTCGCGGCGAGCATGCGGGCGACGGCGGCACCGGCCTCGGCCGCTTCCTGGAACATCAACGTCGGGCCCGAAACAGGCGAAACGGTCGTGGATATGGTATCGTGCATGGCTGGTCCGATTGCTATCTCAACCGGGATAGGTTTTATATTGGTATTACTCAAGCTGCAAAATGCACCAGTTGCGCGAGCGCCGCGACGCGATCGGCATCGGTATCACCGTCCTGCGCCGCGATGAAGCCGAAGCGGCGTTCCGGAACATCCGGCGCGATCTCGCGCGTGGCGCGGCAGGATGCGTGGAGTTCGGCAATGCCGGTCGCCAACAAGGCGGGCGCGGTCTCGACCGTCACGCCGCTGCCCGCGAGGATGATGATCCGCCCCGCCGCCTGCCTGTGCAAGGCGGCGAGCGTTGCCACACCGTCGATCGCGCGCGGCTGCCCGCCCGAGGTCAGGATGCGATCGAACCCCAAGGCCACCGCCTGCTCGAGCGCGGCGAGCGGATCGGGCACCAGATCGAACGCGCGGTGCAAGGTGAGCGATAGCGGCGCACCGCGTTGCTGCCCGAGCGTTCGGGCATGCTCGATCCAGCGCGCGAGCGCAGCGGTATCGAGCTGCCGGTCGGCGGCGCTCGCGCCGATCACGACACCGGCAAGCCCGGCCTCGGCGGCGGCGCGAATGTCGTCGGCAATCAGCGCTTGCTCGGCGGCATCATGGATAAAGCCGCCCGCGCGGGGCCGCGCCAGCAGATGCACGGGCAGAGGCACTGCAGCTGCCGCGCGGATCAGCGAACCCGGCGGGGTCAGCCCGCCGACCGACAGCGCCGCGCACACCTCGATCCGGTCGGCTCCGCCGCGAACCGCCGCCTCCAGTCCCGCAATCGTTTCGACGCAGACTTCGAGCATTCTGCCGGTTGTGGTCACGCCTGGAATAGCGACGCTCCTTTATGTACCACCGTACGCCCTGCCATGTCGGTGACGGCATAGGTGAAGCCCGGCAACAGGCAGAACGCGCCGACATTGCCGTGAGGATCGAGCGCAAGGAACCCGACCTGTACGCCGCGAATGGCGTCGCCGCGAAGCTTGGCAATATGCTTCACCACCTCCTCGCACGCCTCCTGCGGGGAGCGTCCAGCGCGCATCGACGCGATCACGCGGGCAGTTCCCGCAATGCGCGTCACCTCCTCGCCCAATCCGGTCGATGTCGCGCCGCCAACGCCCGCTTCGACGAACAGGCCGCTGCCGACCTGCGGCGAATCGCCGACGCGGCCGCGCATCTTGAACGCCATGCCGGAGGTTGTGCAGGCACCGGCGAGCCGCCCGCTGGCGTCGCGCGCGAGCAGCCCGATCGTGTCATGGTCGAGTGCGCCGCCGGGCGTGCGGGTGGTACGGTTCTCGCTATTCGCCTCGGGTTGGTAATGCGCGGTCTTGAGCCATTCGCGCCACGCCTTTTCCGATTCGGGGGTCAGCAATTTACAATAAGGAAAGCCCTGATCCTTGGCGAAGCGGGTCGCGCCTTCGCCGACCAAAAGCGTGTGCGGGGTCTTTTCCATCACGCGGCGCGCGACCGAAATCGCATGCATGGTATCTTCGAGCGCGGCGACCGCGCCGACCCGGCCCGTATCGTCCATGATGACCGCGTCGAGCGTGACGTGCCCGTCACGATCCGGATAGCCGCTATAGCCGACCGAATGGTTGTTTGGGTCGGCTTCAGGCACCATCGCCCCGGCTTCCACCGCATCGAGCAACGATCCGCCGCTGGCCAGCTTCGCAAAAGCAGCGTCGTTTGCGGCCGCGCCAAAGTCCCAGGTGGAGACAATTTGCGCGGCAGGGCCGGACGTTATGTCGGCCAAAGCTTTGGCGGCGGGCAATGCGCCGGCGGCAACGCCCATCATGGCGAGCAAGGATCTTCTACTGGTCATGGTCACCCCGGTTCATTCTTTATGTACGATCATGACATGGGCGCATAAAATGTCAAAATAGGTTTGGTGTGGTATCAATTAGGTATTGACGGTTTGCCAATTTGAATAGAACCTCTTGTCACGGTGCCGTAACGCAAAACGCGGGCGGCATGTGTAATTAGGGGAAATTTTTCATGATGCTCCGTCACTCCGTATCCTTTGCTGCGCTGGGCGCGGCGCTGGCTTTCGCCGCGCCTGCGATGGCGCAACAGGCCACCGCCGACGATCACGTCTCGAAACCGGATGCAGCCGATACGACGCCCGCAGACGGCGATATTCTGGTAACCGGGACGCGCATTTTGCGTCCGAACATCGCATCGGCCGCGCCGATCACCACGGTGACCGCGCAGGACATCAAGGCGCAGTCGCCAACCAATATCGAAGAAGTGCTGAACCGCCTCCCGCAGATCGCGCCTGACAGCCAGCAAAATTACCAGGATTCGGACGGTCGCCAGCGCATCAAGCTGCGCAGCCTCGGCTTTGAGCGCACGCTGGTGCTGATCGACGGCAAGCGTTTGGGTACGCAGAATGGTGAGGATGCGGGGATTATCCCGGTCTCGCTGATCGATCGCGTCGACGTGCTGACCGGCGGTGCCTCGTCGGTCTATGGCTCGGACGCGGTTGCAGGCGTCGTGAACTTCGTTCTCAAGCCCGATTTCAAGGGCATCCGGATCGACGGCAATTACAATTTCTACAACCACCAGAACCGCGCGAACATCGTCACGCAGCAAGCGCAGGCGTCGAGCTTCCCGACCAATACCGGGATGGTCAATGACGGTGGCCGCGCCGATGTGACGTTGACCGCCGGTACTTCGCTGTTTGGCGACAAACTGAAAGTGTCCGGTTTCGTCAATTATAAGCATCAGGATCTGGTGCCGTACGACGCGCGATCGACCTCGGCCTGCCAATTGGTGCAGACCGGCACCGATGGCCCGCTCAGCTGCTCGTTGTCGTCCTATTCGGTCAGCGGTTACATCTCGCCGCGCTCGGGGGCCAATAACGGGACGGCTTATGTCAACAATCCGGACGGCACGCGCACCTTCGTTCCCTATGGCGCGGGTGCGGGCAACGCGGCCAACCCCTATGATGGCTATTCGTACCAGCGCGCCTTCACCCGGGTGAACGCCGGTGGATTCGCGACGCTGAAGCTCTCGCCCGCGGCGGAAATTTACGGGTCGGGCATCTGGTTCCGCGATAAGTCGACCAACCGCTTCCCGACCCGCGTGTTTGCTGCCGCCAATTACGGGTCGGACCCGTATCAGGTGAACTGCAACAATCCGTTCCTGTCGGCGTCGCAAGCATCCGCGATTTGCGGGGCTGCGGCCGGAACCGCGACGCTCGCGCCGATCGATGTGCGCTATCGCTTCAATGTGCCGTATCTGATCGACACCTATATCAATAGCGCCATTCGCGCGACGGGCGGTGTTCGCGGTAAGATCGGCGATGCGTGGACCTATGACGTTGGCGGCGTCTACGCGCGCAACCAGCAGGATTACATGCCCGCCTCGCTGCCGCAATTTGCCAACGTCAACCGCTCGCTCAACGTGGTCAACGTCAATGGCACGCCGACCTGCGCCTCGGTCGTCGATGGGACCGACAAGAATTGCGTACCGTTCGATGCGTTCAAGGCGGGGAACAGCAACCAGGCGCTGGTCAACTATCTGTATAGCGGTCTCGCGACCGAGAAGCAGACCACCGTCGGCATTCTGTACGATGTGCAGGCCAACGTGACCGGCGACCTCGGCAAATATGGCATCAAGTCCCCCTTCGCCGATCAGGGTCTCGCCTTTGCGGCGGGTGTGGAATATCGCGAGGATCGTCAGTTCTCGACCGCGAATGCGGCATTCCGGGCCGACAATGGCGGATCGGATTCCGACCTCCGCCAACATGTCTGGGAAGGCAATATCGAGCTTCAGGCACCCTTGGTTCAGCACAAGCCCTTCATCGAAGAGCTTCAGGTGAATGCCGCCGGGCGTCTGTCCAAATACAGCTCCAACCCCGACAAATTCACGACGTGGAAGCTGGAAGGGTTGTACGCGCCGGTTCGCGACATCGTGTTCCGCGCCTCCTTCAACAAGGCGCAGCGCGCGCCGACCGTGGTGGAAGCGTATCAGGCCAGCAATATCAGCTATTCGCGTCAGGGTGGGTCGCAGAACGATTTCTGCGCACCCGTGCCGCGTCAGATTGCTGACCCGGCCAATCCGGGCAAGACCATCACCACCACCGCGCCGCTCGCTTCGCGGGAGGTGTGCCGTGCGACCGGCCTGTCCGATTCGCTGTATGGAAGCGCAACGCTGCTGTGCCCGAACGACCAATGCACGGTCCGTTCGGGTGGCTTCACCGCAGCGCCCGAAACGGCCTATACCCAGACCTATGGCATCATCTTGAAGCCGCGCTTCGTCAAAGGCTTGGTGTTCTCGGTCGATCGCTATCGGATCAAGATCAACAACTCGCTCGGCTATAATGACGATAGCTATTACACCGATGGCTGCCTGCGTTCGAACGGGGATCCGTTCTTCTGCTCGGGCATCGTGCGCGCCGCCAACGGCACGCTCTATGCTGCGGCCGGCACCAACCCGACCAGCGGCTTCATCCGCGCCGGCACGACCAATTATTATTTCTCGATCGCGCGCGGTTGGGACTTCCAGTCGCAATATGCGCTGGGTCTGGGCAAGGTTGGCCGGATGGATCTGAGCTTCAACGGCTCGTTGACCACCTTCGCCGGTGGCCAGGATTCGCCGCTGCAGCCCGAGCGCAATTGCGCGGGCTATTACGGCAATGGCTGTGGCCAGTTGCTGCCGAAGTGGAGCCACGCCCTGCGCGCGACCTATGTCACGCCGGATGATGGCTTCAACGCCTCGTTCAACTGGCGCTATGTCGGGTCGCTCACCAGTGCCAACAATTCGGGCGATCCGGCGATCGGCGGCACGCCTGATCGGGTGCAGAAGACCTTCGGCTATATCGCCCCGGTCAGCTACTTCGATCTCGCGCTGACGTTCAACATTGCCAAGCGCTACAGCCTGCGCCTGATCGCGAACAACCTGCTCGACAAGGCCCCGCCGATCTTGGCGAATTCGTACAATATCAGCCTGGCGCGCAACAACACGATCCCGGCGCGCTATGACAGCCTGGGTCGCAACCTCGCGGTTGGCTTCACGGCGAACTTCTGAACGATCCTCGGAGGGAGCCCTGTGGTGCTCCCTCCGCTCTTTCGATCGATCACCCCAACCGCAGCGCCAGCGCCGCAAGCGTCACGAGCAGGATCGGGATGGTGAGCGTGACACCCACCCGAAAATAATAGCCCCAGCCGATCCGCACATCCTTTTGCCCAAGCACGTGCAGCCACAACAAGGTGGCGAGCGAACCGATCGGGGTAATCTTGGGCCCCAGATCGCAGCCGATAACGTTGGCGTAGATCATCGCCTGCCGGACCGCGCCGGTCGCATGCGTCGCGTCGATCGACAGCGCGCCCACCAATACGGTTGGCATGTTGTTCATAACCGAGGACAAGATTGCGGCGAGCAACCCGGTGCCGAAGGTGGCACCCCACACTCCGCCTTGCGCGGCGTGATTAAGCGCGGTGGCGATATAGCCGGTCAGTCCGGCATTCTTCAGGCCGAACACGACCAGATACATACCGAGCGAAAACACCACGACTTGCCACGGTGCACCGCGGATGACCGCGCCGGTTTGGATCACATGGCCGCGCCCGGCGATGACGATCAGCACCAGCGCGGCGAGCGCTGCGGTGGCGCTGATCGGGACACCGATCGGGTCGAGCAGAAAGAAGCCGACGAGCAGCATCGCCAGCACCACCCAACCGGCGCGAAAGGTCGCCACGTCGCGGATCGCATCTGCGGGTTTGCGCAATTGGGTGACATCATAGTCCGCCGGAATATCGCGACGGAAGAACAGCAGCAGCGCCCCGAGCGTCGCGGCGATCGCGGCGAGATCGACCGGCACCATCACCAGCGCATAATCCGCAAAGCCGAGCTTGAAGAAGTCGGCCGAAACGATGTTGACGAGGTTGGAAACGACCAGCGGCAGACTGGCGGTGTCGGCGATGAAGCCCGCCGCCATGACGAACGCCAGCGTCGCCTTGGTCCCGTAGCCCAATGCTCGCAGCATCGCGAGCACGATCGGCGTCAGGATCAGCGCTGCGCCATCGTTGGCAAAGAGCGAGGATACTGCGGCACCCAGCAGCACCACCAGCGCGAACAGCCTTTTGCCGTTGCCGCCGCCCCAGCGTGCGACGTGAAGCGCCGCCCATTCGAAGAAACCGGCCGCATCGAGGATCAAGCTGATCAGGATGATCGCGACGAACGCGCCCGTCGCATTCCACACGATATTCCATACCACCGGGATGTCGGCGAGGGTGATCGCGCCTGCCAGCAAGGCGACGATGGCACCGCCCATCGCGCTCCAACCGATGCCAAGCCCGCGGGGTTGCCAGATGACGAGCGTAATCGTCGCGAGGAATATCAGAACCGCAGTGAACATCAGCCGACGCGCTGGCCATGCGCGTCGATGATCTGCTCGCCATCTTCCTTGGCGAATGCCCTTTGTTGCGGCGCAGGCAGCAAATCGAGTACCAACTCGGACGGGCGGCAGAGCTTCACGCCGAGCGGCGACACCACCAGCGGGCGGTTGATCAGGATCGGATGCGCGATCATCGCATCGAGCAGCGCGGCGTCACTCAGACTCTCATCGTCCAGGCCAAGCTCGGCATAGGGCGTGCCCTTTTCGCGCAGCAGATCGCGCGGGCGCATTCGAGCGCGGTCGATCAATTGCTCCACCAGCGCGCGCGATGGCGGCGTCTTGAGATATTCGACGACGTGCGGCTCGATCCCTGCGTTGCGGATCATCGCCAGCGTGTTGCGCGACGTGCCGCAGGCCGGATTGTGATAGACGATGATATCGGTGGCGATCGGGTCGGTCATGCGTGTCCTTCCTTAGTGCAGCGGCTGCGCAGCACGGTGTCGGCGAGCGACCCGCAAATCTCCGGATTGCCGCCGCAACAATCCTCCATGAGATATTCGAGCAAGCGGGCCATACTGTCGTGCCGCGCGGAATAGATGACCGAACGCCCATCGCGGCGACTCGATACCAATTGCGCGTGCGACAGGATGTGGAGATTGGTCGATAAGCTATTGGCCGGAACGTCCAGCCGACGCGCGATCTCGCCCGCCGCCAGACCTTCGGGTCCGGCCTGGACCAGCATGCGGAACACGCCGAGCCGTCCGCCATGGGCGAGCGCGGACAACGCGGAGACGGCGGTATCTATTTCCATAGTTCTACTATAATAGAATTATGGAGTGATGCAAGGGCCTGCTATGGCGCTCCGTCATCCGGGGCGGTGCCCGGATGACGGAGCTGGTGCTCAGAAGCGGGCGCGGACGCCACCGTAAACCGCGCGGCCCGGATTGGCGAAGCTGAACACGTCCTCATAATGCGCGTTGTTGAGGTTCTCGATCCGGCCGAACAGCGCGAAGTGCTTGGTCAGCTTCACGTCGCCATTGAGGTTGAGCAGCACATAATCGTGCAGCCGTACCGTGACCGGAACATAGGATGGATCGGTAAACGCCACGTCGCTGGTATCGCCATTGTAGCGCGCGACGGCGGTAAAGCCGAAGCGATCGTGCGGCGCGCGCCACCCGAGCGCGACGCTGGCGATATGGCTCGGGCGGCGCACTTCCTCCATGCCATTCTCGCGCGCGTGGAGATAGGTATAGGCCGCGTCGATCCGCCACGCGGTGCCGATGCGGGCGTTGAGGAACGCCTCGACGCCGTGTTGGCGTGATTTGGTGGTGCGGTTGGCGGGTGTGGCGACGAAATTGGGTGCCGGATAGGTGGTGTAGATCTCATCCGACAAACGGCTGTCGAAATAGGTCGCGCCGATCAGCACATGGCCGTCGACGAAACTCTGCTCGATCCCGGCTTCCCAGCCCTCGGAGCGTTCCGGCTTCAGGCCCGGATTGCCGATGAAGCGCCCGTCGCTATAGCCGTAGAGTTCATAAAACCCCGGATTTTTCACGCCCGATCCCGCCGCTGCGCGAACCCGCGTACCGCTGTCGAAGCGATAGCTGCCCTGCACGCGATAGGTGGTGGTGTCCTGGAAGCGGTTGTTGAGGTCCTGGCGCAGCGACGCGCCGAACGCCGCATGCTCGCCCAGCGTCAGGTCATATTGCCCAACGATACCGACATTGTCGACTTGCCGCCGCCCGGTAAAGGCGAAGCCGGTCGGATCGGTATTGCGATAGCGTTCGCGTTCGATATCGACCGCGACGGTAAACTGATGGCGCAGCGCGCCCTGGTTGAGCTTGAGCGTCGATTCATACGAGCCCTTAAGCCGCTGACCCGTGTCGCCATAGGTGCGCGCGGTCGCACCATAGCCATTGCGCGTGGTATCGGCGATTTGCCCGGTCAGCGCCTGCGTCCACTTGCCGTCGAGCAAATCGAGCTCGCCGCGCAGCAGGCCGTAAACCGCTTCGTTGATGAAATGCGCGCCCGGCGTGTCGATCGTATAGCCAAAGGTCTTGCTGGCGGAGTTGCTGTCGCTGTCGTTGAAATCGGCCTGGGTACGGGCATAGCGCGCGACGGCGGTGACGCGCGCATTGGATGCGGGCGACCACGTCGATTTGAACGACACCGCGCCCGAATCATTCCCGAGATTGCGCGTTCCCCCACGCGCGTTGGGGGTGCCGTCGGTGGTGTTGAGCGTTCCCGACAGGGCATAGTCGAACGTGCCCGACACACCCGCAATGCGCGCGGCGGTGTTGACCGTGCCGAAGGAGCCACCCTCGATCCGCGCACTGATGCCTGGCGCTTCGCGGCCGGTCAGCGTGATATATTGGATCACCCCGCCGATCGCATCGGAACCATAGATCGCGCTTTGCTGGCCGCGCAGGACTTCCACGCGGGCGACATCGTCGGCGATCAGCGTGCCGAAATCGAATTCACCGGCATAGGGGTCGGACACTTCGATCCCGTCGATCAGTACAAGCGTGTGGTTGGCCTCGGCCCCGCGCAGGCGGACTTGCGTCTGGCCGGGGATGCGGCTGACCGCGACGCCGGGCACGTCGCGCAGGATGTCGGAGACGGTGCGGGTCTGGCGTTGGTCGAGCGCATCGGCATCAAGCAAGGTGACCGAGCCGCCAATCTGATCCGCACGCAGCGGGGTGACGGTCGAGCGGATGCCAGTGACGACGATGGCAGAATCGTCGTCGGTCGTTTGCGCGGGTGCCGGATCGGGGGCGACCTGAGCGAAGGCGGTGGCGGGGAGAAGCAGCGCGGCGAGCGCGGCCGAGGAAAGCAAAGTCTTCATGGCGTAAACGAGTCCCTTGGGCGTCGAGCGACAAGGGCCGGGGCGTCCGCTGCGAACGGTCGGGACACACCACCGGGCGGACGCGTAAGCGCCCGGCACCGCCCCCCGATGCGGCCCCAGCCGCACGTTCGTCGCTCAGACGAAAAGCGTTTCGCGCCTGGCCAATCCCATGAGCCGGGCAAGAGCGACCCGCGCCGGTCGGTCTCCTGGCTCACGGGTCATCGCACGATGCGCGCCTTCCCAGGTGGCCCGCCAAGGTGGCGGGCTTTCCCAGTGGCTGCGGAGCCGTTGCCGGTTCCGCCTGCGCGTCGTGCTCGCCGCTTACAGTTGCAGGGACAGCTGCAGATTTGCACGGAGCGTGCGCACTGCATTCCCGTTACCGGCGCGAATGCGCGATGGACCCGAAAAGGCCGCATCGCGCGGTTCGGGGATAGGGCAGCGTGCGTCATAAACCAACCGCCTTTTGCAGGCTGCCAATCCACGAAAAAGGGGCCCGGATTGCTCCGAGCCCCTTCTTTCTCCGTAAGTGCCGAAGATTTTAGTCGCGGTCACCGGTCAGGAAGGCCGGCGCGAACTCGGGCGCGGGGCCGTCGTCATTGCCACCCGAACGCTCTGCACGGGGTGCGCGCTCGCCGCCGCCATCGCGACGCGGGCCACGGCCACCGTCGCCATCACGGCGCGGACCGCGATCACCACGACCACCGCCATCGCCACGCGGGCCACGGCCGCCGTCACCATCACGACGCGGACCACGCGGACCGCGATCGCCACCTTCGCGCGGCTCGCGGGCCGGGCGGGTGTCTTCGATCTCGGCACCGGTTTCCTGGTCGACGACGCGCATCGACAAGCGAACCTTGCCGCGCGGATCGATCTCGAGGACCTTGACCTTGACTTCCTGGCCTTCGCTCAGGACGTCCGAGACCTTCTCGACGCGCTCGTTCTTGATTTCGGACACGTGGACGAGACCGTCCTTGCCACCCATGAAGTTCACGAACGCACCGAAATCGACCAGGTTGACGACCTTGCCGTCATAGATCTTGCCGACTTCGGCTTCCTCGACGATGCCCTTGATCCACTTGATCGCGGCTTCGATCTGCGCGGTGTCGGACGAGCTGATCTTGATCAGACCCTCATCGTCAATGTCGACCTTGGCGCCGGTCTGCGCGACGATCTCGCGGATCACCTTGCCGCCGGTGCCGATCACTTCACGGATCTTGCTCTTGTCGATCTGCAGCGTCTCGATGCGCGGGGCATGGGCCGAGAGCTCGGTGCGGGTCGAGGCGAGCGCCTTGTTCATCTCACCCAGGATATGCGCACGGCCTTCCTTGGCCTGCTCCAAAGCCTTGCGCATGATCTCTTCGGTGATGCCGGCGATCTTGATGTCCATCTGCATCGTGGTGATGCCGGCTTCGGTGCCTGCGACCTTGAAGTCCATGTCGCCCAGATGATCCTCGTCGCCGAGAATGTCCGAGAGAACGGCAAACTTCTTGCCTTCCAGGATCAGGCCCATCGCGATGCCCGAAACCGGCCGCTTCAGCGGCACACCAGCATCCATCATGCTCAGCGAACCGCCGCACACCGTCGCCATCGACGACGAGCCGTTCGACTCGGTGATGTCCGACAGAACGCGGATCGTATAGGGGAATTCGTCCTTCGACGGCAGCACCGGGTGCAGCGCGCGCCAGGCGAGCTTGCCATGGCCGACTTCACGACGGCCAGGCGCGCCGAAGCGGCCAACTTCACCGACCGAGTAGGGCGGGAAGTTATAGTGCAGCATGAAGTTTTCGTAGGACAGGCCGGTCAGGCCGTCGATCATCTGCTCGGCGTCCTTGGTGCCGAGCGTGGTGGTGCAGATCGACTGCGTCTCGCCACGCGTGAACAGCGCCGAGCCGTGTGCGCGCGGCAGGAAGTGGACGATCGCCTCGATCGGACGGATCTGCGTGGTGGTGCGGCCATCGATGCGCTGGCCGTCCTTCAGGATCGCGCCACGGACGATTTCGGCTTCGAGCTTCTTGACGAGCTTCTGCGCGGCCATCTGGTCCTGCGGGGCGGCATCGGCAAAGGCTTCCTTGGCCTTGGCGCGCGCGGCGTTGAGCAGGTTCGAACGCTCGGACTTGTCGGTCACCTTATAGGCGGCGGCGATGTCCTTGCCGATCAGCTTCTTGAGCTTGTCCTTGGCAGCCGAGAGATCGGCCTGAGCGGCCATTTCCCACGGATCCTTGGCAGCCTGTTCGGCCAGATCGATGATGAGGTTGACGGCTTCGCGGCACGCCTTGTGCGCGAACTGCACGGCGCCGAGCATGACCTCTTCCGAAAGCTCCTTGGCTTCGGATTCGACCATCATCACGGCGTCGCCGGTGGCGGCGACGACGAGATCGAGATCGCCTTCCTTGACCTGGTCGAGCGTCGGGTTGAGCACATATTCGCCATCGACATAGCCGACGCGCGCTGCGCCGATCGGGCCCATGAAGGGCACGCCCGAGATGGTCAGCGCAGCCGAGGCGGCGACCATTGCGAGGATATCGGGCTCGTTTTCGCCATCATAGCTGAGCACCTGACAGATCACGTTGATCTCGTTGTAGAACCCTTCGGGGAACAACGGGCGGATCGGGCGGTCGATCAGGCGGCTGACCAGCGTTTCCTTTTCGGTCGCGCCGCGCTCACGCTTGAAGAAGCCACCGGGGATGCGGCCGGCAGCCGAATATTTTTCCTGATAGTGAACGGTCAGCGGGAAGAAATCCTGGCCTTCCTTCACCGATTTGGCGGCGGTCACGGCGCAGAGCACCACGGTTTCGCCGAGCGTTGCCATAACGGCACCATTGGCCTGGCGCGCGACGCGGCCGGTTTCCAGCGTCAGCGTCTTGCCACCCCATTGGGTGGTCACGGTCTTGGTATCGAACATCTTTTTTCCTTCAACACCGCCGGCCGGATGCCGACGGGGCCACTGTGCGGACTAGCCGGTCCGCGCGGTTTGGAGCCTTTCGTGGCTCCCCTGCCATGCCGCCGGAGTGCGGAATGGCGAAAGAGGGACATATGAAAACGGCGCCGCGAGGGCGCCGTTTCCGTACTGGTCGAGTTACTTGCGCAACCCGAGTTTGGCGATGAGGTCGGTATATCGCGCGCCGTCCTTGTGGCGGAGATAGTCGAGCAGCGAGCGCCGCTTGTTGACCATCATCAGCAGGCCGCGCCGCGAGTGATTGTCCTTCTTGTGGCCCTTGAAGTGCTCGGTCAGGTTGCGAATACGCTCGGTGAGGATCGCGATCTGGACTTCGGGGCTGCCGGTGTCGCCTTCGACGCGGCCATGTTCCTTGACGAGCGCGTTCTTGCGCTCTGCAGTGATCGTCATGTTCTTTCCTTCGACATCGTCACAGGTTGAAACCGCGAATGACGCGGACCTCGCGGTCCTGAACCTCCACCAGAGCGACCGGACTTTCGTCCAGCATCGCGAAGTAGTGGCCATCATCTGCGGCGATCCCGATCAACACCCGCCCCTGTCGGAGCAGCCCTGCCTGATCGGGGGAGAGGGATAGAGCCGGGATGTCGTCCAGCCCCGCCCTCAACGGCAGGAGATTGTGTTCAAGGGTGCGCGCATTACCGAAATCGGCCAGTTTGTCCAGCGATATTGCATGGTCGAGCGTGAACGGCCCGGCCTTGATGCGGCGGAGCATGGTGACATGGCCAACCGTGCCGAGCGCCCGCGCGATGTCCCGCGCGAGGCTGCGGATATAGGTGCCCTTGGAAACGTGGGCGGTGAGGGTGATGGACTCGACTTCGTCACCCCGGACGTGTTCCGGGGTCCACTCTTCAGCCTGCAAGGTCGCTACTTGTTGCGGGGTGGACCCCGGAACAGGTCCGGGGTGACGGACAGAGAGGTTGTGAATTATGATCGACCGTCCCGCCAGCACCACCTCCGCCCCCGCGCGCGCCAGATCGTAAGCGCGCTCACCATCGATCTTGAGGGCGGAATAAGCGGGCGGCACCTGCTCGATCGGACCGGTGAAACGCGGCAGCACCGCTTCGACCTGGGCGAGGGTGGGGCGCACCGCGCTCTCGGCAATCACCTTGCCCTCGAGGTCGAGCGTGTCGGTCTCCACGCCGAACCCGATCGTGAAGTCATACACTTTGTCGCTGTCGAGCATCCGTCCGGCGAGCTTGGTCGCTTCGCCCAAAGCGATCGGCAGGACGCCGGTCGCCAGCGGATCCAGCGTGCCGCCATGGCCGACCTTGATGCCGCGCTTGCTTGCATCATAACCGGCGGCACGCAGCGCGCGCTTTACCGCCGAGACGCCCTGGGTCGACCCAAGCCCCAAAGGCTTGTCGAGGATCAGCCAGCCATGCAGCCCGGTCATGCCGCGCCCAGATTGGCGATGCCGAAGAAAAAGTCGGTGGCGGCACCCGCGATCGGTGCGACGAAGCGGCGCACGATGTCGGCCTGCGGGCTGATCATCGGCAGGACGAACAACAGCACGAGCAGCAGCGGAAAGCCGTAGCGCGCGAGCTTGGCATAGTGGATCGCGGCGGCGCGTGGCAGCAGGCCCTGCACGACATGCCCGCCATCGAAGGGCGGCAGCGGGATCAGGTTGAAGATGCCGAGGAAGACGTTGACCTGCAGGAAATTGCCGAGGGTGTCGACTGCGAAGCGGGAAAGCGTGAAGGGCGGCACCGGGGCCGGAACGCCGTGCAGCAGGAACAACAGCCCTGCCAGCATCAGCGCCGTCAGCGTCGCCAGCACGAAATTGGTCGCCGGGCCTGCCAGCGCGACCAGCACCATGTCGCGGCGCGGGTTGCGCATCCGCCGTGCATCGACCGGCACCGGCTTGGCCCAGCCGAAGATCGGCGCGTGCGCGATCGCCAGCACCATCGGCAGCACCACGGTGCCGACCGGGTCGACATGGCGCAGCGGATTGAGCGTCAGGCGGCCGAGCCGTTCGGCGGTGTGATCGCCGAACAGGCGCGCGACATAGCCATGCGCGACTTCGTGAAACACGATCGCGATGACGAGGGGAATGAGCCACACCGCGATGGTGTAGGGCAAATTGGGGTCGGTCATGGGGGTCCGTTCGAAATCAGGCGGCGGCGAGCGCTTCGCTGAAATGGCGACGGCATAGCGCAATGTACAGGTCGTTGCCGCCAATCTCGGTCTGCGCGCCCGCCGCGACCGCGCGGCCATCGGCGCCGACACGCAAGTTCATCGTCGCCTTGCGCCCGCAGGCGCACACCGATTTGATCTCGATCAGCGAATCCGCAATCGCCAGCAGACGCGCCGAGCCCTCGAACAAATTGCCGAGGAAATCGGTACGCAGGCCATAAGCCAGTACGGGAATGCCGTGGAAATCCGCGAGCGTGGCGAGTTGGTCGACCTGGGCTGCGGTGAGGAATTGCGCTTCATCGACCAGCACGCAGGCGGGCGGCGCTTCGCCTTCGCGGGTGACGACGGCGACCAGATCGGTATCGCGCTCGAACGCAATCGCATCGGCGGCAAGCCCGATGCGCGAGGTGATCGTCCCCGCCGCAAAGCGATCATCGATCGCGGCGGTGAGCAGCACGGTGCGCATGCCGCGTTCGCGATAGTTGAAATCGGCCTGCAACAGGTTGGTCGATTTGCCCGCGTTCATCGAGGCGTAGTAGAAATAGAGTTTGGCCATTAGGGAAGCGTTTCGATGGGAACGGGCGTGTCTTGGCCCGCAGCCTTGGCAAGTCGGCGGTCGAACGTGACGAAGCCTTCGGCGGAGCCCGCGGCGGCGAGGTGCAGCATATCGGCCAAGTCTGCGCCGCTGGCGAAGCGCTCGATCACCCAACCGATACCCGGTGGTGCCTCGCGCAACGTCGGCAGGTCGATAAGCGTCGCCAGCGCCTCTCCGATTCGGGCGCGCGGCCATTTGTAACTCGACCGCAGCACCCATTCGGTTTCGAGCAATACGCTTGGCAATAACGCGAAATCTCGCGATAGCACGGCCTTTGCCATCGCGACCTGACGTGCATCGTCGTCGACGAGAATGCGCACGACGAGGTTCGTATCGACCGCGACAGTCAGATGTCGTCCTTGGATCGTGCGGCGAACATCGCATCGATGGCGCGGTCCATCTCCTCGATCGAGACCGGAGGCCCCTCCCATTTGGGCGCGATTTCGCGGAGATGCGCGAAAATCTCTTCCGTCGTGCGACCGCTTTTCTGCAATACCGGGCGAAGCAATACGCCGTTGCCTGCCCTCACCACGTCAAGCTTTTGCCCAGGAACAAGCCCGAGTGCATCCCGCATGTCCTTTGGGATGACGACTTGGCCTTTTCCCGAAAGAGTCGTTTGCGTGTTCATAGCGGTAAGATGCGTCTTACCGGCGCGGCTGTCAATCCTCGCCGCCCAAATCCCGCGCCACCTTCGGGTCGCGCAGCAATTTGTCGATGTGGCTGCCTTCGTCGAAGCTCTCGTCGGCGAGGAATTTGAGCTTGGCGGCATATTTCATCTGCACGCGGGCAGCGACCTCGCGCTGGAGATAGGCGGTGTTGGTGCGCAGCGCTTTCAGCACCGCTTCCTCATCCTTGCCGAGCAAGGGCTTCATGAACACGGTCGCGTGGCGCAAATCGGGGGACATGCGCACTTCGGTGATCGTCACCGGGTGCTTGGCGAGCACGTCGTCATGCACGTCGCCGCGCGCGAGGATGTCGCTCAGCGTGTGACGCATCTGCTCGCCGACGCGGAGCAGGCGGACCGATCGGGTTTCGGGCGTTTCGGTAGGGCGCATTACATTTCCCTCTCCCCGCTTGCGGGGAGAGGGCAAGCGAGCGAAGCGATGCGCGGGAGAGGGGCAGTAACCGAGCGACAGCCCGCGTGACTGCCCCTCTCCCCGACCCTCTCCCCGGGGGGGAGAGGGAGAAGCACTTACAGCGTCCGTTCGCGCAGTTCGACTTCGAACGTCTCCAGGAAGTCCCCGGGCTTGATGTCGACGAAGTTCGACGTGAAGGTCACGCCGCACTCCAAACCAGCGCGCACTTCGGCGACGTCGTCCTTGAAGCGACGCAGCGAGGCGATTTCGCCCTGGTAGATGATGACATCGGCGCGGGTGATACGCGCCTTGAGCGCCTTGCGGATATTGCCCTCGGTGACCAGCAGACCGGCGGCCTTGCCATGCTTGCCAGCCGAGAAGACCTCGCGGATTTCGGCGCGGCCGACAACCGTTTCGAATGCCTCGGGGCCAAGCTCGCCCGCCATGCCGGCGCGGATCTCGTCGATCAGGTCATAGATCACGTCGTAATATTTGAGCGCGACCTTCTGGCGTTCGGCGATTTCGCGCGCCTTGGCATTGGCGCGGACGTTGAAGCCGATGATCGGCGCGCCGCTGGCACCCGCCAGCGTCACGTCGCTCTCGGTGATGCCGCCGACGCCTGAATGCAGCACGCGCGCCTTGATGAGATCGGTCGAGATCTTGTTGATCGACGACACGATTGCCTCGACCGACCCTTGCGTGTCGGCCTTGACCACCAAAGGATATTCGATCGCCTGCTTTTCCTTGAGCGCGCTGAACATCGATTCGAGGCTGGCCGGGCCACCCCCGGTGCGCTTGCTGGTCATCACGCCTTGGCGATATTCGGCGACTTCGCGCGCACGCGCTTCGTTCTCGACCACCGACAGCGGATCGCCCGCACGCGGCACGCCCGAGAGACCGAGCACCTCGACCGGCATGGACGGACCGGCTTCCTTGATCTGCTGACCCTTGTCATTGGTCATTGCGCGTACCTTGCCGCTCTCGGCACCGACGACGAAGATGTCACCGACCTTGAGAGTGCCGCGGTTGACCAGGATCGTCGCGACCGGACCACGGCCCTTGTCGAGCTTGGCCTCGATCACGGTGCCTTCGGCGGCGCGATCGGGGTTCGCCTTCAACTCGAGCAGTTCGGCCTGGAGCTGGATCTTCTCGATCAGTTCGTCGAGCCCGGTCTTCTTGAGTGCCGAGACTTCGACATCCTGGACGTCGCCCGACATTTCTTCGACCACGACTTCGTACTGCAGCAGGGCTTCGCGCACCTTTTGCGGATTGGCGTCGTGCTTGTCGACCTTGTTGATCGCCACGATCATCGGCACGCCAGCCGCCTTGGTGTGGTTGATCGCCTCCACCGTCTGCGGCTTGATGCTGTCATCGGCTGCCACCACGAGCACGACGATGTCGGTCACATTGGCACCGCGCTGGCGCATTTCGGTGAAGGCTTCGTGGCCGGGCGTGTCGAGGAAGGTGATCTTCGACTTGTCCTTCAACGTCACCTGATAGGCACCGATATGCTGGGTGATGCCACCGGCCTCGCCCTTCACGACATCGGTGCCGCGCAAAGCGTCGAGCAGCGAGGTCTTGCCGTGGTCGACATGGCCCATGATCGTGACGACCGGCGGACGCGGACGCAGCGTGTCCTCGGGGTCGGTATCCGTCTCGACCGCGATATCGACGTCCGAATCGCTGACGCGCACGATGTTGTGGCCGAATTCGGTCACCAGCAGCTCGGCCGTATCCTGGTCGATCGTCTGCGTCATCGTGACGGGCATACCCATCTTGAACAGCGTCTTGACCAGATCCGCGCCCTTTTCCGCCATACGGTTGGCGAGCTCCTGAACGGTGATCGCTTCTGGCACGACGACGTCGCGGATCTGCTTGGCCTGCGCTTCACGCGGGCCGCCCATTCGGCGGTTTTCTTTCTCACGCGCACGCTTCAGCGCGGCGAGCGAGCGCGCACGCGCACCATCGCCATCGTTGAGCGCACGGTTGACGGTCAGCTTGCCGCCGCGACGCTCGTCGCCCTTGCGGTCGCGCTGGCCGGGACGCGACGGTGCTTCGCTGGCCGGGGCAGCAACGCCGACGGCGGGGCGCTTGGCAGCACCGGCCGCGCTGCTGGTTGTGGACGCGGGGGCTGCCTCGGGTGCCGGTGCGGGCGGGGGCGGCGGTGCCGGACGCGGACGCTCGGGGCGCGGCACTGGTGTGAACAGGCGCGGGGCCGGCAGCGAGGGATCGAGCAGCAAGCCGAGCGGACGCGGGGGAGCGGCTGGCGCGGGGGCCGGTGCTGGCGCGGCCACCGGGGCAGGCGTTGCTGCGACCGGAGCTGGGGCGGGTGCTGCTGCCACGGGCGCAGGTGTCGGCGCGGCTGGCGCTGGCGCTGCCTCAGCCGGAGCCGGGGCTTCCGCCACAGGGGCGACCGGCTCGGGCGCGGGCTGCGGCGTGGGATCGGGCGCAGCCGGGCTATCGGGCGCATCGCCTGCGCGGCGGTTTTCCTCGGCACGGCGGCGCTCTTCGGCTTGCGCCTCAAGACGGTCGCGCTCTTCGCGGCGGCGCGTTTCTTCCAGCGCGTTCATGCGCGCTTCGTCGGCTTCGCGCAGCAGCTTGGCCTGCAGTTCCTGGCGCGACAGCAAGGAATTGCCCGGCGAAACCGGCGCGGGGGCCGGGCGCGGCGGCGGTGCGGGCGGGGCAGGCGGGGCGGCGACGGCCGGAGCCGCATCCTCGACAACGGCGGCTTCGACCGGCGCACCGCCGGGGCCGAGCACGCGACGGCGCTTCACCTCGACCACAACGGTGTTCGACCGTCCGTGGCTGAAGCTCTGCTTGACCTTGCCGGTCTCGACCGTGCGCTTGAGCCCCAAGGGCTGACGCATTCCGAGTTTCGGCTTTTCGTTGTCGGTATCGCTCACTCAAATTCCTCGCATGTGTCTTCGTCAGCCGCAACGGGAGCGCCACTTCCCGCTGGGTTGGATATAAGCGCCGATGCGCCCTGCGACGGTGTTTCGCAAGGCACGAGGGCGGGGTGGGGTCCGATAAAATGCAGCCAGCGGTCGAGCGTTTCGCTCACCCGCCGCGCCGCATCGCGCTCCGTTAGGCCGATATGTACCACATTCTGCCGCCCCAGGGCCACGGCCAATATGGTGCGGCTGACCGGTAGTGCCAAGCCCCTGAGCGAACTGCCCTCTTCATCGTTGCCGATGCGCCAGGCCTGGTCGAGTTTGCGGTTGCCATCGGCACCGGCGTCGCTGGCGTGCAGCAGCAGATGCAACTTGCCCGAACGCGCTGCGGTTTCGATCTTTTCCGCACCCGTCACCAAATTTCCGGTGCGCGCCTCGAGGCCAAGCCGGTCGAGCGTCGCGCGCTCGAGCGCGGTGGCGATCATCGCGGGCAAATCGTCGGGGATCAGCACCGGGCCGGTCTTGAATGCTCGCGCGAGTGCGGCCTTCAGCTTGCCCTTGGTGATCGCGGTTTCCAACTCGGCCCGCGTCACACCTATCCACGCGCCGCGTCCGGGTGCCTTGGCACGCACGTCGGGCAACACATGCCCGTCGGGCGACAATGCGAGCCGCACCAGCGCCTCGCGCGGTGCACGCTCACCGAGCAGGATGCAGCGGCGGATGGCCCCGGTGGGATCGTCAGATTCGGAGGTCATGCGGCGACACCCCTTACAACCGTCACCCCGGCCTTGTGCCGGGGTCCACCGTTGCGCACATTCCGCGACCGATAGCTAAACGGCACGGTGGACCCCGGGACGAGCCCGGGGTGACGGAGGGAAGGATGCCCAGAGAGCGCGAACCGTGCGTCTATATCCTGGCGAGCGGTTTCAACGCTCGTCTCTATGTCGGGGTGACGTCCAATCTGATCGGTCGCATCCTGCAGCACCGCACCGGCACCTTTGACGGGTTCACGAAGCGCTACCAGATCAAGCGCCTCGTCTGGTTTGACGTGGCCGACACGATGGAGTCCGCCATCGTGACAGAAAAGCGCATCAAGAAATGGCCGCGCGACTTTAAGAAGAACCTGATCGAACGCGATAACCCTCATTGGGACGATTTGGCCGTCGCTTTGGGTTTGCCGCCGCTCGGATAAAGCTAGTCCGTCACCCCGGCCTTGTGCCGGGGTCCACAGCGTAGCGCGTCCCACGGCCCGCAGACTGTGAGGCCCGGTGGACCCCGGCACAGGGCCGGGGTGACGACGGTTCTGGCTGACCGCTAGCGTGTCATTGCGAGGATTCCGCATGAGCGTCCTCCTGCGGTTTGGGCGCATCACGGTCGGCGATCAATTGCCCGCCCGCCCCGTAATTTTCCGGGCTCACTTCCTCGATCACGATCTGCACCGCAGCCGGGTTCTTCCCCAGCCGCTGTACCAGCGACTGGGTGACATCGGCGACGATGGCGGACTTCTGGTCCTTGGTCGCCGTGCCGGCAAGGCGGATGCTGACGAACGGCATCAGGCTTCGCTCGCCTCCGTGCTTGCGTCGGTGGTTTCCTCATCGGTGAACCAGTGCGCGCGCGCGGCCATGATGATCTCATTGCCCTGGGCTTCGCTCAGGCCATATTCGCCGAGCACCCCGCCCTTGTCCTCGGCGCGCTTGGGCGCATCCTCGGCGCGGCGGCGCTGTTCCTGGCGCTTCTTCTGGATCAGCTCGTCGGTCGCCAGATCGGCGAGATCGTCGAGCGTCTTGATCCCGGCCTTGCCGAGCGTGACCAGCATCGCTTCGTTGAGGTGCGGCAGTGCGGCGAGATCGTCCTCGACGCCGAGCGCGCGGCGCTCCTCGCGATTGGCGGCTTCGCGGCGTTCGAGCGCTTCGGACGCGCGGCTCTGCAATTCGGCGGCGAGATCGTCGTCAAAGCCTTCGATCGAGGCGATTTCGTCGACTTCGACATAAGCGACTTCTTCCAGCGCGCCAAAGCCCTCGGCTACCAGCAGCTGTGCCAGCGTCTCGTCAACGTCCAGTTCGGTCTGGAACATCTCGGTGCGCTCGGCGAATTCCTTCTGGCGCTTCTCGCTGGCATCGGCCTCGGTCAGGATATCGATCGCCTTGCCGGTCAGCTGGCTGGCGAGGCGCACGTTCTGGCCGCGACGACCGATGGCGAGGCTGAGCTGATCGTCGGGGACGACGACTTCGATACGATCCTCTTCCTCGTCGATCACCACGCGGCTGACCGATGCCGGCTGCAGCGCATTGACGACGAAGGTCGCGGTGTCGGGCGACCACGGGATGATGTCGATCTTCTCGCCTTGCATTTCCTGCACCACCGCCTGCACGCGGCTACCCTTCATGCCGACGCACGCGCCGACCGGATCGATCGACGAATCATGGCTGATCACGCCGATCTTCGCGCGCGAACCCGGATCGCGGGCCGCAGCCTTGATCTCGATGATGCCGTCGTAAATTTCGGGCACTTCCTGCGCGAACAGCTTCTTCATGAAGTCGGGATGGGCGCGGCTGAGGAAAATCTGCGGGCCCCGGTTTTCCCGACGGACGTTGAGGATCAGCGAGCGGATGCGGTCGTTGACGCGCACCACTTCGCGCGGAATTTGCTGATCGCGGCGGATGACGCCTTCCGCGCGGCCCAGATCGACGACGACATGGCCGAACTCGACGCGCTTGACCACGCCGGTGATGATCTCACCCATGCGGTCCTTGAATTCTTCGAACTGGCGCTCGCGCTCCGCGTCGCGGACCTTTTGGAAGATCACCTGCTTGGCGGCCTGCGCGGCGATGCGGCCGAATTCGATCGGAGGCAGCGGGTCGACGATATAATCGCCGACGACTGCGCCCTTCTGGAGCTTCTGCGCTTCCTTCAGGTTCACCTGCTTGAAGTAATCGTCGACCGCCTCGACCACTTCGACGACGCGCCACAAGCGCAGGTCGCCGGTGACGGGGTCGAGCTTTGCACGAATGTCGTTCTCGGCACCGTAGCGCGCGCGGGCGGCGCGCTGGATCGCGTCTTCCATCGCCTCGATGACGATGCCCTTGTCGATCATCTTCTCGGTCGCGACGGCATTCGCAATGGCGATCAGCTCGGCGCGGTTGGCGGTAACGGCGGTGGCCATCAGTTCAGTCCTTCGTCTTCAGTGCCTTCGGGCACCAGTTCGTCTTCAATCTCGTCTGCGCCGTCGAGCGACAGCGGCCGGGTGGCGGCGATCAGCGCGTCGGTCAGCAACAATTTGGCGGTGCCGACCTGCGCGAAGGTAATCTCCATCTCGCCATGCTTCTGCACGTAAATGGTGATGCGGTCGTCGGTGACGCCCTTGAGCAGCCCGGTCAGCACCTTGCGCCCTTCAATAGGAGCAGCCAGCACGATCCGCGCCTCATGCCCGGTCCAGTCGGCGAAATCCTTCAGCCGGGTGAGCGGGCGGTCGATGCCGGGCGACGACACTTCGAGGCGATATTCCTCGGTGATCGGATCGCGACCCTCGGCCTCCAGCGCGTCGAGCACGTCCGAGATACGGCGCGACAAATCGGCACAATCCTCGATCGTGAGCTGGCGCGTATCGGGGCGTTCGGCCATCACTTGCAGGGTCAGGTCGCCCTTGCCGCCGAACAGCTTCACGCGCACGAGATCGAAGCCGAGTGCTGCGGCTTCGGGGGCGATCAACGCAGTCAGGTCGGGCGTGTCGGCCAAGATATGTCCCATGCAAAGGTCTTCGCTGCCGGAACCGGGTGGCTCCAGCCTCTTCACCTGGCGATGTAGAGAATATGCGTCGTATAAGCGCGTAGAGCGGCGCTGGCAAGCCATCCTGCATGTCACGCCGTTGCGTGGCGGAACAACTCAGGGGGGACGACGGTAGTGCTTTTGAAAAACCGGAGAGTGTTCATGCTGTCGTCGCGTCTGCCGCTCGTTATCGCCTTCGTCGCCACGACTGCCTGTTCGGCCCAGCCGCAGCAGAGCAGCACCACGCCGCCGGTGGCGTCACCGGGCGATCCGGCAACCCCAACGCCCTCGCCCAGCGCGCCGCCGGTGACCACGCTTCCTGACAATGCGCCCGATGCGACGGTTCCCAACGTTCCGGCGACCACCGGCCGCGCCAATCTCGCCGCGACTACGCCGCCCTTCGCGATACAGAAGATCGGCCAGTTCGCCGACCCGTTCGCGATTGCGATCCTGCCCGACGGATCGGCGCTGGTGACCGAGAAGGCCGGCAAGATCAAATGGCGGCACCCGGACGGCACGGTCGCCGACATCGGCGGCGTGCCGAAGGTGCTGAACGAGGGGCAGGGCGGGCTGCTCGATATCGCGCTCGCGCCCGATTTCGCGACGAGCAAGCTGGTCTATATCAGCTATTCCGAACCGCGCACCGGCGGGAGCAGCCTGGCGCTGGCACGCGGACAGTTCAGCGGGACCGCCTTGGTCAATGTGCAGGTGCTGTGGCGCGCGGGTTCGGACGGGGTTGGTGGGCAGTTCGGTGCCAATATCCTGTTCGCGCCCGACGGCCAGTCGCTCTATTTGTCGTCGGGCGAGCGTCAGCGCTTTACCCCCGCTCAGGACCCCGAGCAGCGGCTTGGCAAAATTCTCCGCCTGACGCTCGATGGCAAGGCGTGGCCGGGCAATCCGGATTACAAAGCGGGCGGCGCGCGCGCCGAAACGTGGAGCACCGGCCACCGCAACCCTTACGGCATGGTGTTCACCGCCGACGGGCATTTGTGGGAAGAGGAGATGGGGCCGAAGGGCGGAGACGAGCTCAATTTGATCCTGCCGGGGCGCAATTATGGTTGGCCGATCGTTTCGAACGGCGACAATTATAGCGGCAAGATGATCCCGGATCATCCCAGCCGACCCGATCTCGAGGCACCCAAATTGTGGTGGAATCCGTCAATCTCGCCGGGCGGGATGATCGTCTATTCGGGCACGATGTTTCCGCACTATCGCGGCAATCTGCTGATCGGGGCGTTGTCGGGTGAGGCGCTGATCCGCGTCTCGGTGTCTGGCGACACCGCCAAGGCCGAGGAGCAATGGGCGATGGGCGCGCGCATCCGTGACGTCGCCCAGGCCCCCGATGGCGCGATCTGGCTGCTGGAGGATGACGGCGCCTTGGTGCGGCTGACGCCGAAGGGGTAACCCCGCGTCGAGGTCGTTTAGGCGCGTACGATCAGATAGTTCATGCGCGCGGCGGCGATCGGTTTGTCCGCGTCGTCCTGCCAGGCGGTCGCCTCGACATTGGCGACGCGGCCGCCGAGTCGGGTGACGGATCCCCGGGCGAAGGTCGGCTTTTCGCGGCCACCGCGCATATAATCGACGGTCACGTTGATCGGCTTGATCTGGCCGCCGCCATCCTCCGCCAACGCACACCGCAAGGCGACGATCGCTGCCATCTCGAGCAATCCGCCAATTGCACCGCCGTGCAAATAGCCCGGCCGCCCAAGCAGCGTGTCGGCGCTGGGCATCAGCAACAGGGTCGGATCCGCTGCATCGGCAAGCGTGATACCGAGCAGTTCGGCATAGGGCGGCAACATCACGCGCGCTCCGCCGGGGCGTCGGTGAACATGAAGGTGCCAGCGACATGGGCCAGCGGATCGGTCGGATCGCCATCATGCGCCTGCCCGCGCACGAATGAGATCGAGCGGGTGATGCGGTAGCATTCGCCATGCCCGACCACCGCTTTGCCCGGTGTCGCGGGGCGCAGATAATCGATCCGCAGATCGAGCGTCGCATGCGGCCGGAAGCGCCCGAGCCGGGTCCACACCGCCAGGCTGGTCGCCATGTCCATCATCGTCAGGATCGGGCCGGAGGCGAGCACGCCGCGGTCGGGGTCGCCGATCAGCGCAGCTTGATAGGGGAGCTTCAACTCTACCCAATCGGGGCCGTGCGCGTGATAGCTGAGCTTCAGCAAGCCGCCATGCCCGCCCACGCCATGGCGGATGAAGCGCTGAGGATCGAAAGGCGGCAAGGTCTCGGGCGTCATTGTGCTCGCGATGTACTGCAATGCAGCACCGGCGCAAGCGCGTTGGTGGACGCGCCGAAAGAGTGTGGGGGCGGTCACCCCGCGATATTACACCGAATTAACTCCTCGACTGTGCCTCTGCGCGCTTAGCATCGGATGGCCGGTCGATCCGGCGCATTGTTGATGGACAAAAGGGAGGCGCGCGATGGATATCTTTAACCTCGACATCAACCAGATCGTAGATCTTGGAACGCAGATCGGCACCAGCGGAGCGATCCGCACCCTCGAATTGGTTGGCGATGATGTGTTTGACTACATCATAGGTGTCGCGATCCTGATCTATGAAATTTACCCGAATGGTTGAGCGCAGCGCGCTCGATGCGGCGGCGGCACGGTCTTTTGCCGCCGCCGCCCGTTTTCGGGCGAGCGAGCCGTATCGTGCGCTGGAGGCAGCATTCTCTGTCCCGGCGGTGGAGGATGCGGTGGTCGCGGTGCTGGCCGATACGGGCTGGGTCGGTGCGCTGATCGCGCCGCTTGTCGCTGCTTTGAGCGACGATCCATGGTTCGAGCCTCCCTTTCGCGTCGCGCGCGATGGCCTGCGGATCGGGACCGTGGTGTACGAAAACCCGGTCGTCTCCATTGCAGCGACGGTGCTGTCGGCGGACGCGTTGGCGGTTTTGCCTCCGCCGCAAACGGTGGTGGTGCCGGGACGCCTGACCTTGATGCGGTATGTCCGTGCCGGAGAGGCACGGTTGCGGTTGTGGGATGCCGAGCCGATGGGCCCGGATTTCTCGGCGGCGACGGCGCGACCGTGCAGCGCCGCCCCAGATCTTGTGCTGCGCGATGGCGCGGTGGTGCGTCTGGACGGACGCACGCGCGGCCATTTGATCGACGGCGCGCGGAGCGATGTGGTGACGCTCAACGCAACGATCCGGACTGAAACGGCCCCTTACGCACGCGAATATGCGATCGAGACGGGTGCCTTGGTGCGCGTAGCGACCAATGACGATCGGGCCGCGCGCACGCAGATGTTGCTCGCCTATCTCCGCCTGGCGCAACGCCCTGGAGCGCAAGAGCGCTTCGCCGCCGCGACACGCGACCCCGCCTTCTTCCTGCGGTGGGGCGCGATGCGCGAGTGGCTGGCGATCGACACGCGCGCGGCGTTGCCACGCCTGCGGGAAATGGCGGAGGCGGACCCCAATGCCGAGGTGCGCGCGGCGGCGACCGCGACATTGGCGCTGGTTGAAGAGCGAATCGCTGCCTGATGCCGCGCTTGCTCGATCCCGGTGACGGCGACGCGATCGGCCTCGACGATCTGGTCGCGACGCTCGATGAGACACCGTTCGATGCCCGCGACGAGGATTCGCTTGCAGCTCTGGGGCCGCTTTTGGCGCGGCTCGGGCGCAACCGCGACTTCCTGGCCGATCTCGTGATTGCGGAACTGGAGGACCGCTGTTCGGGGCAGTCGAACGGCAATTCCTATGGCGCGCAGGTGTTCCTGTTGCGGCCGGCCAATGGCCGTTATGTGTTGCGTGCCAATTTCTGGCCGGCCCGCAACGATGCGGTTGTGCGCGCGAGCGGCACCGCGCCGTTCTTCTACGATCTGCCGCACGACCATAATTTCTCGTTCCTGACCGTCGGCTATCAGGGGCCGGGCTATTGGAGCGATTATTACGATTATGACGTCGATGCCGTGACCGGCTTGCCCGGCGAAGTCGCGGGCCTGCGATTTGTCGAGCGATCGCGGCTCGAACCGGGCAAGGTGTTGCTGTATCGCGCGCGGCGCGACGTACACCGGCAATTGCCGCCCGACAGCTTGTCGGTGTCGCTCAATATCCTTGCTTACGACCGCGCTCAACCATGGTGCGACCAATTCCGCTTCGACGTGACGGGAGGCACGATTGCCGAGGGGCTGACCACGGCCCCTTCCGAGGCGTTGGTCGCGCTCGCGGTGCATTTTGCGGGCGAGCATGGGGTGGCGCTCGCTGATGAATTGGCGACGCGTCACCCGGCTCCCCGCATGCGCGTGACGGCGCTGCGGGCGCTGGCTTCGCGCCACGCCGGGGAGGCGGAGCGGCGCGCAGTGCTCGCACGCGGTCTGGGCGATCCCGATGGCTATGTCGCGGGCTATGCTCGGCAAGCCCTTTTGGGTCCAAAACGGATTTAAAGCACAGCATTTGCGCATTTGGCGGCTGTTAAACAGGAGCGGTGGAACCCGTTCTGGCCTTGGGCCCGCACCGTCCCGGACTTGGTGTGGAGGCAGCGAAGCGCGGCCTTCATCTCGTGGCGGATGGATCGTCCGCGCGCGCCGGGGTGCAGTTCCTCCGCGGGACGGGCTGGGTAGCCGATATCCCCATGCTCGTGGTGGTTGCAGGGGACGACGCAGCGGTGGCGGCCGCGATCGACGCAGGTGCCGATGATGCGGTTGCATCGTCGGCCAGCGATGCGCTGATCGCCGCGCGGTTGGCGGCGCTGGTGCGGCGTGCGCCGGGGCGGCTTCGGCTTGGCGCGTTGGAAATCGATCTAGTCGAGCGTCGCGTTTTGCGCTCGGGACATACGCTCGATTTATTGCCGCGCGAATATCGCCTGCTGCTGCATCTGGCCGAACATGCTGGGCAAGTGGTGCTTCACGACGAATTGCGGCGGGCGGTGTGGGGGCTGGATTTTCATCCCGGCACCAATGTCGTTGCGGTGCATGTGTCACGGTTGCGGGCCAAGCTGGATCGGGGATTCGCGGCACCGTTGCTGCACACCGAAAAGGGCGTGGGCTACCGCCTTGCCGTGCCGGAAAACGCGGTATAGCTTCGCGTTTCAAAACGAAAACGAAATAGCCGGTGAGAGGGCCCTGATATGTCGCACCCGAGCGTTCACGCGCGGACCGATCCCGCGAAACCCGCGCTGATCGTCGCTGAGACGGGCGAGACGATCAGCTTCGGCGCGCTCGACGCACGGTCCAATCGCGCGGCGCATGTGTTCCGTGCGCGCGGGTTGAAGGTTGGCGACACGATCGCCCTGTGCCTGGAGAACGCGCCCGAATTTTACGACATCGCCTGGGGTGCGCAGCGCGCCGGACTGTTTTTCGTGTGCATCTCGACCAAGCTCACCGCTCCGGAAGTTGACTATATCCTGCGCGATTCGGGGGCGGCGCTGATCGTGCTGTCTGCCAGTCTGGCGAACGTGGCGGCGGGGCTGCCCGGCGACGTCGAACGTTTTTCGGTCGGGGGTTCCATTGAGGGCTGGGAAGCGTGGGAGAGTGCTGTAGCCGCCATGCCCGACACGCCGATCGCCGATGAGCGTGCCGGGATCGACATGCTCTATTCCTCGGGCACCACCGGACGCCCCAAGGGTGTGCGCGTCGCCTTGCCCGAAGACCCCGATATCGCGGGTGCGACCGTGCTCGAAATGCTCGCGCGCGGGCTTTACGGCCTTGGCCCCGACAGCATCTATCTCAGCCCCGCGCCGCTCTATCATGCCGCACCCTTGCGCTGGTCGATGACGGTGCAGCGGCTGGGCGGTACGGTGGTGATGATGGAGCATTTCGATCCCGAGCGCGCGCTTGCCGCGATCGAACGCTATCACGTCAACGCCAGCCAGTGGGTGCCGACGCATTTCGTGCGGATGCTGAAGCTCGATGACGCGACTCGTGCCCGTTATGACCTGTCGAGTCTCAAGGTCGCGATCCATGCGGCCGCGCCGTGCCCGGTGCCGGTGAAGGAGGCGATGATCGCCTGGTGGGGCCCCGTGCTGTACGAATATTATGCCGGGTCGGAAGGCAATGGCCTGACCACGATCGCCTCGCCCGAATGGCTGACGCACAAGGGTTCGGTCGGCAAGGCAGCCTATGGCGTGCTGCACATTTGCGATGAACAGGGCGAGGATTTGCCGCCGGGTTCCGAGGGGCTGGTCTATTTCGAAGGCGGCGGCGCGTTCGAATATCATAATGACCCCGCCAAGACCGCCGAGGCGCGCAATGCGCGCGGCTGGTCGACGCTCGGCGATATCGGGCGGATGGATGCGGAAGGGTATCTCTACCTCACCGACCGCAAGAGCTTCATGATCATCTCTGGCGGAGTGAACATCTACCCGCAGGAAATCGAGAACCGGCTGATCACGCATCCGCGCGTTGCCGATGCCGCGGTGATCGGGGGGCCCTGCCCCGAAATGGGCGAGCGCGTCGTGGCGGTGGTGCAGCCAGTCGACATGGCCGAGGCAGGCGAAGCGCTGGCGGCGGAGTTGACCGCGTGGTGCCGCGCCGAACTGTCTGGCGTAAAAACCCCGCGCCAGATCGATTTCGCGGTGGAATTGCCGCGCCATGCCACCGGAAAATTGTACAAAAGGCTGCTTCGCGACCGTTATTGGGGCGAAACCGGGAGTAAGATCGTATGAACGACCGCGTATCCACCACCATCGAGCACCACGTTGCCGACGTGCGGCTGACCCGCGCCGACAAGATGAACGCGATCGACCCGGCGATGTTCGAGGGGATTGGCGCGGCGATCGACGCGCTCGCCCCCCGCAAGGATGTGCGCGCGGTGGTGCTGTCGGGCGAGGGCAAGGCGTTCTGCGCCGGGCTCGACATGACCAGCATGGCGGGTGGCGGCTCGGGCCTGTCGCGCGTCGACCGCAACGCGCAGGGCGCAATTTTGCCGCAGCATGTGACCTGGGGCTGGCGTAACCTGCCGGTGCCGGTGATTGCGGCGGTGCATGGTGTCGCCTTTGGCGGGGGCTTCCAGATCATGTCGGGCGCGGACATCCGCATCGCGGCACCGGGCACGCGCTTTTCGATCCGCGAACTCTATTGGGGGCTGGTGCCCGACATGGCAGGTTTCCCGATCTGGCGCGGGCTGGTGCGTGACGACGTGCTGCGCGAACTGATCTACACCGCGCGCGAATTCGATGCCGAGGAAGCGCTGCACCACGGCTTCATCACCCGCATCGCCGAGGATCCGCACGTGGCCGCAATGGCGCTGGCACACGACATTGCCGCCAAGAGCCCCAATGCGATCCGCGGGGCAAAGCGCTTGTGCAACATGGCGTTCGATGCCGATCCGCTGGCGATGCTGGAGGCCGAAACCGCCGAGCAGATCGCGGTAATCGGTCAGCCGCCGATGATGGAGCAAGTCGCCGCCAACATCCAGAAGCGCCCGGCAGTGTTCCACGACGCGGATTGAGTGGCGGGGTTACGCCCGAATGCGGTGCGCCTCTAGCCCGGCGCGGAATTCCGGGGGCAGTTCGGTCAGGCCGCCGCTGGCGCTCATCACCAGCACCACGTCGGCGGTGGCGATGCATTCGCCTTTCTGGAAGGCGGCGGCGAGGATGCTCCAGCTGCGGTTGCCGATCTCGCCAATGCCGCTGGCGATCTCGACATCGTCGGGGAAGAAACCCTCGCCCAGATAATTGATCTCGAGCTTGGCGACGAGCCAGCGATGGCCCGACCATCCGGTCAAGTTCATCGCACGGTTGAAGCGCACGCGGCCGCTTTCGAACAGACCGGCCATCGCGACATTGTTGATATGGCCCAGCACGTCGAGATCCTGGAAGCGCGTCTGGATCGTCTCGCGGTGCGGATAGCTGGCGGGGTCGAGGCGATGGGGGGCAGGGCGGGGCATGAAGGTTCCTTATTCCCCTCCCGCTTGCGGGAGGGGTTAGGGGAGGGGCGTGGGGCAGGTGCGAGGGAATCATTTTCCCTCCCCCAGCCCCTCCCGCACGCGGGAGGGGAGATGTTACCGCGGCGCCATGCGGATCGCGCCGTCGAGGCGGACATCCTCGCCGTTGAAATAGCTGTTCTCGACCATGGCGAGCGCGAGCTTGGCATATTCCTCGGGCTTGCCGAGCCGCTTGGGGAAGGGGACCGAGGCGGCGAGATTGTCCTTCACTTGCTGCGGCGCGCCCTGCATCAGCGGCGTCTCGAAAATGCCCGGCAGGATCGTGTTGACGCGAATGCCCTCGCCCATCAGGTCGCGCGCGATCGGCAGTGTCATGCCGACGACACCGCCCTTGGACGCGGAATAGGCGGCTTGCCCGATCTGGCCGTCCTCGGCGGCGACGCTGGCGGTCATCACGATCGCACCGCGCTCGCCATCTTCGCCCGGCTCCAGCGTCAGCATCCCCGCGGCCGATTTGGCGACGCAGCGGAAGGTGCCGACCAGGTTGATCTGGATGAGCCAGTCGAACGCGGCCAGGCTGAAATGCTTGATGCTGCCGTCTTCCTTCGATCGGCTGGCGGTCTTCATCGCATTGCCGGTGCCCGCGCAGCAGACCAGCACCGCTTCCTGCCCATGCGCCGCGCGCGCTTTGGCGAAACCGGCGTCGACCGAGTCCTCCGAGGTCACGTTCACTTCGCAGAACACCCCGCCGATTTCGGCGGCGACAGCTTCGCCTTTTTCGGTCTGCAGATCGAAGATCGCGACCTTCACCCCCTTGGCGGCAAGCGCGCGGGCAGTGGCGGCACCCAGGCCGGAGGCCCCGCCGGTGACGACGGCGGCTTTGGTGGAATCGAGATTCATGAGGTCTCCCCTACTTCGTCGCCCCGGCGGAGGCCGGGGCCGCTTTGGTGTGTGCAGTGCCGGTGTTGCGCTTCGCAACGTGGCGGCCCCGGCCTTCGCCGGGGCGACGCCGTGGTCAAACCCGCTCGATGATCGTCACATTGGCGATGCCGCCGCCCTCGCACATCGTCTGCAGGCCGTACCGCCCGCCCGATTTCTTCAGCGCATGCACCATGGTCGCCATCAACTTGGTGCCCGAGGCCCCCAGCGGATGCCCGAGCGCGATTGCGCCGCCATTGACGTTCAACTTGGCATGGTCTGCGCCGACATGCTTCAGCCAAGCGAGCGGCACCGGCGCGAAGGCTTCGTTGACTTCGTACAAGTCGATGTCGTCGATCTTCATGCCGGCCCGCTGCAACGCGCGGTCGGTCGCGAAGAGCGGTTCTTCCAGCATGATCACCGGGTCGCCGCCCGTCACCGTCAAGTTCACGATCCGCGCGATCGGGGTGAGCCCATACGCCTTCAGCGCGGCTTCGCTGACGATCAGCACCGCGCTGGCGCCGTCGCAAATCTGGCTGGCATTGGCGGCGGAGATGCTGCCGCCTTCCTGCAGCAGCTTGACAGACCCGATGCTCTCCAACGTTGCGTCGAAGCGGATGCCTTCATCGGTGGCATGGGCGACGACGCCTTCGGGCGTCTCGATGTCGAGCGCGATGATCTCATCGGCGAAGGCCCCGCGCTCGGTCGCAGCGGCGGCGCGGCGGTGGCTTTCGAGCGCGAAAGCGTCGAGCTGGGCCCGGTCGAAACCGTGCTTCTTGACGATCATTTCTGCACCCATGAACTGGCTGAACAGGATGCCGGGATATTTCTCCTCCAGCCGGGGCGATTTGTAATTGCCGAGCCCCTCTTTCATGAACAGCGTCGCGGTCGATCCCATCGGCACGCGCGTCATGCTCTCCACGCCTGCCGCGATGACGATATCCTGCGTGCCCGACATTACCGCCTGCGCGGCGAACTGCATTGCCTGTTGCGATGAGCCGCATTGCCGGTCGATCGATACGGCGGGGACGCTGTCGGGCAGGTTCTTGGCGGCGAGCACGGCGTTGCGGCCGACTTGCCCGGCCTGCTGCCCGCCCTGCATCACGCAGCCCATGATCACATCATCGACCGCAGCGCCATCGATGCCGGTGCGCGCGACGATCGCATCCAGCACTGCCGCTGCCATGTCGACCGGGTGCCAACCGGCGAGTTTACCGCCGCGTTTGCCGCCAGCGGTGCGCACCGCATCCACGATATATGCCTCGGCCATGCTCGACTCTCCATATCCGTTGTTATTTGCAACCTCTCTTGCCGTGATCCTCCGCGCTCGGCAAGGTGGTTCGCATACCGAATGATCGAAAGGATAGGGTGGTGGAGGTCAGCGAAGCGATTGCGGCGCGGCGATCGGTGCGCGGGTTTCTCGCCGATCCGGTCGATCCGGCGGTGCTGCACGGCATCGTCACCAAGGCTGCGCGGGCGGCCACGGGAGGCAATTTGCAGCCTTGGCATATCGACCTGCTGACCGGCGATCCGCTCGCCCGGCTCAAGGCGGAGGTGCTGCACAAGATCCAATGGGGCCAGCCCGAGACCCCGGCTTATGACATTTACCCCAGGGAGCTGGTCGCGCCGTACCGCGACCGGCGATTTGCCGTGGGGGAGGCGATGTATGCCGAGATCGGCATCCCACGTGAGGACAAGGCGGCGCGGCGCTTATGGTTCGCGCGCAACTTCCAGTTCTTCGGCGCGCCTGCCGCGTTGTTCTGCACCGTCGACCGGCGGATGGGGCCGCCGCAATGGGCCGATCTTGGCATGTATCTGCAGAATGTGATGCTGCTCGCTGTCGAGGCCGGGCTGGCGACCTGCGCGCAGGAATGCTGGGCGATGTACCCGGAGACGGTAGGCGAGGCGATCGGCATCCCGCCTGAGCGGATGCTGTTCTGCGGCATGGCGATCGGGTTCGAGGATACAGAAGAGCCCGCGAACCGCTTGCGCAGTGCACGGGCTCCGGAAGAGGAGTGGTTGCGGATCTGGGATTAATTCCCTCTCCCCTTGGGAGAGGGAAGGGGCCCGCCCAGCGTAGCTGGGTGGGAAGGGTGAGGGCGCTTTCCTGGCTGCTCACCCTCACCCTTCCGTCGCTTCGCTCCTCCCTCCCTCTCCCGCAGGGAGAGGGAAAGGGAAATCAGCCTGCTGCTGGCGAGCGGCGGCCACCGCCACCTGCGGGACGGCCTTGGCCGCCGGGGCGACCGCCAGCCGGACGGCCATAGCCGCCGCCAGGGCGACCCTGGCCACCGGGACGACCGCCGCCAGCCGGACGGCCTGCGCCTTCGGGGCGTGCGCCAGCCGGGCGACCGGCACCGGCGGAGCGATCACCGGTCGGGCGTGCCGCATGCGTCGCCTTGGGCGGGGCGCGGTGACGGCCCGAGTCATCGCGACGTTCGAACGTGTCGGAACCCGCCGGGCGTGCCGCCTTGATCCGCGCTGCTTCGGCGGTGAAGCCTTCGGGAAGCTGCATCATCTCGGGCTTGACGCGCGTCAGCTTCTCGATGTCGCGCAGGTACGTCCGCTCATCATCCGCCACGAAGCTGATCGCGGTGCCCGATGCGCCGGCGCGCGCGGTGCGGCCGATGCGGTGGACGTACTGCTCGGGCACGTTGGGCAGCTCGAAGTTGAAGACGTGGCTGACGCCCGACACGTCGATGCCGCGCGCGGCGATATCGGTCGCGACGAGCACCTTGGCCTTGCCCGACTTGAACTCGGCGAGCGCGCGCTCGCGTTGCGGCTGGCTCTTATTGCCGTGGATCGCGTTGGAGACGATGCCATTGGCACCGAGCAGCTTCACGACGCGGTCGGCACCGTGCTTGGTGCGGGTGAAGACGAGCGCGCGCTCGACCTTCTCGTCGCGCAGCAGGATCGTCAGCAGCGCCTGCTTCTCGCCCTGGTTGAGGAAGGTGACGAACTGGTCGACGCGCTCGGCGGTGCTCGACGTCGGCGCGACCTTGACGGTCTTGGGATCGTTGAGGAACTGGTTGGCCAGTTCGCGGATCGCATTGGGCATTGTCGCCGAGAAGAACAGCGTCTGGCGCTGCTTGGGCAGCATCCGCACGATCTTGCGCAGCGCGTGGATGAAGCCGAGGTCGAGCATCTGGTCGGCTTCGTCGAGCACGAGGATTTCGAGCATTGCGAGGCTGACGAAACGCTGCTCGATCAGGTCGAGCAAGCGGCCCGGCGTCGCGACGAGGATGTCGACGCCGCGCGCCATGTCCTGGCGGTTCTTGTTGATGCTGGTGCCGCCGAACACGGTCGCGACCGACATCTTCGAGAATTTGCCATATTCGCGCGCGCTTTCAGCGATCTGGCTGGCCAGTTCGCGCGTCGGTGCAAGCACCAGCATCCGGCAATGCGTCGGCAGCACGCGCTTTTCGTTGTTGACGAGCTGCTGGATCGACGGGAGCACGAAAGCTGCGGTCTTGCCGGTGCCGGTCTGTGCGATGCCGAGCAAATCGCCGCCTTCGAGCAGGATCGGGATCGACTGCTTCTGGATCGGGGTGGGGGTGGTATAGCCCTTGGCTTCGAGCGCGCGGACGAGCGGCTCGGCGAGGCCGAGTTGTGCGAAAGTCATACTGGTTCAGTCCATTGCATGTGCCATGGACGCGCGTTTTGGACGCACGGATGGCGGGGGAAAATGACACCCCGCGTGAAAAGGGAAGTCCGTTGGATAACGACCGAGGCGGAGCTTGGGCTACCGGTTAACGGTATACCTAATCACGCTGCATGACGCCTCGATAGGGTGCATATGCCTGCTGCAGTGCGGAAAGTCAAGATGGTGGAGGCCGAGGCGCAAGGCGGAGGTGCGGGCCTGACAATCGCCCTCCCACCGTCACCCCGGCCTTGTGCCGGGGTCCACCCAGCCGCGTCTGATACCGCCAGCAATGTAGGGCGCGGTCGCCGCGAAGTGGACCCCGGCACAAGGCCGGGGTGGTGGCGGGAGGTGTGGTGCTGCGTCAAAGCAGAGCGTCAGCCGCGCAGCGCGCGTCCAACTCCTGCGTCAGCCGCGCCTCACCGCTCATACGCCTTGGGCAACGCGCCTTCCTGCGGCACCATGTAGCGCTCGCGCAATGCATCCTGGCGGGTGCGCAGCGGTTGTTTGATGCCGTCGATATAGACCGCCGCCACGGCGGTGCCGAGTTCGAGCGGGTCGCCGTCCCAGATCACCACGTCGCCGCGCCGCCCGGCTTTGAGCGAGCCGATCTCGTCGCCCAGGCCGATCGCTTCGGCAGGGGCCGAGGTGATAGCGGCAAAGGCGGCGTTCCAGTCGAGGCCGGTTGCGCCGGGGAGCTTGGTCAGCGCGACCAGATTGCCGGCATATTGCTTCTCGCGCCGCGCCTGGCGGGCTTCGTCGTCGTTGATCGTGCCGATGCCGACCAGCACCCCCGCCGCCTTCATCCGCCCGACATTGGACTGGGTCGCGCCGAGTTGGTCGAAGGATTCGGGCAGATCGGCGAGCGCGGAAGCGATCACCGGAATATGCGCGGCGGCGAGTTCGCGGGCGACCATCCAGCCTTCGCCTGCGCCGATGAACACCAGCTTCAGCGCAGGGAAATCGCGCTTGAGCTCGATCAGCGCCAGCATGTCCGCCGCGCGCTCGACATGGACGAGCAGCGGCATGCGGCCATTCACCACCGGTACCAGCGCTTCGGCATCGGCGCGGGTGAGCAGGGCATCCTTCCCCTGGTCGGCATAATGGGCGGGGTCGCGGGCGTAATCGCGCGCCTGGGCGATGGCGTTGCGGAAGGCAGTGAGCGCGGCCGGGCGGCTGCCTCCGGCGGCGCGGGCACCGCCCTCGCCATATTCCATGAACTGGAAGGCGCGCGCCTTGGTGATGGGACTGCGGTCGGCACCAAGATCGATCACCGCGCCCTGTCCGGCGAAGATCGACCCGGCATTGTCGGGCGCGACGATCGCGCGCGTCACGCCCTCCGCGCGGTTGAGCGGGATCGAGGAACTGGCCGGGTTTACGGCGGGCGCAATGTCGATCGCGGCGTGGAACGGGCTGGTGCGGGCACCGGCATCGTTGGTTTCATCGACACCATCGACCTCGACGATGCCCATGCGGGTGAAGCCCGCGACGATGCCGGGGGTGACCCAGCGGCCACCGGCATCGATCGTGGCGATTCCGGCGGGGACCGCGACCGTCTTGCCCGCGGCAACGACGCGGCCGTCGCGGACGATGACGGTGCCGCCCTCGATCGGCGCGGAGCCGTCCCCAATGACGAGCTTGGCATTGGTGATCGCGACCGATTGGGCGGCGGCGGGCGCGGCGAGGAAGGCGGCGCTGAGCAGCAGGAGGCGCTTCACTTGGTATCTCCCGCACCGGGCTGGCCGAGTTCGAAATCGGAGACGGGCCGTCGCTTCGGATCGTTGGCATCGTACAGCAGCGCCCCGTCGATCCACACCTTTTCGGGCCGGGTATAGACGCTGAACGGGTTGCCGTTCCACAGCACGACATCGGCCATCTTGCCGGGTTTTAGGCTGCCGGTCTTGTCGGCGATGCCGAGCGCCTTGGCCGGGTTGTAGGTCAGCCATTCCCAGGCGACCGCGTCCGAAATGTCGATGCCGGCATGGCGGCCCGAGGCGAGCGCCTTGGCGACTTCCTGGTTGAGGCGCTGGATGCCGTTGGCGTCGTCCGAGTGGATCATCGCGCAGGCGCCGTTCTTTTGCAGCAAGGCGAGGTTCTCGCCGATCGCGTCATAGGACTCCATCTTGAAGCCCCACCAATCGGCCCAGACCGCGGCGCAGGTGCCGTTCTGCTTGAGCAGATCGGCAATTTTATAAGCTTCTACAGCATGATGGAAGGCGGCGACGTGATAGCCGAACTCCTTGGCCATATCCATGACGATGGCCATTTCATCGGCGCGGTAGCAATGGTTCTGGACGAGGATTTCGCCCGACAGCACGCCCGCCAGCGTGTCCATGGCGATGTCGCGGCCTGGGATTTCGCCGCCGTCCTTCTCATACTTATCCCATTTGCGCTTATATTCGGCTGCGCGCGCCCAGGTCTGGCGGTCGACCGCGATATTGCCCATGCGGGTCGAGGGTTCGCGCCCCTTGGAGCCATAAACGCGCTTGGGGTTCTCGCCGCACGCCATTTTGAGGCCGTAGGGCGCGCCGGGGAACTTCATGCCCTGTTCGGTGCGGGCATAGACGTTCTTGATCACCACCGATCGCCCGCCCATCAAATTGGCGGAGCCGGGCAGGATCTGCAGCGTGGTGACCCCGCCATTGACGAGCGCGCGGCTGAACCCCGGGTCCTGCGGCCACACGCTATGTTCGGCCCAGACATCGGCGGTGACGGGGCCGGTCGCTTCGTTGCCGTCCGAATTGGCCTGCACGCCGGGCGAGGGGTAATCGCCCAAATGGCTGTGAATATCGATGATGCCGGGGGTGAGCGTCTTGCCGGTGCCATCGATGACGGTCGCGCCCGCCGGGGCGTCGAGGCTCTGGCCGAGCGCCACGATCTTGCCATCGGCGAACAGCACCGCGCCATTGTCGATCCGCCCGCCTTCGCCGTCGAAGATGGTGACATGGGTGACGAGCGTCGGCACGCCAGGATAGGGCTTGTAGGTCGAGGGGTAGGGATCATGCGCAAAGCCCTTTCCCGCGCCGGGCCCGGCCTTGGTTGAGGCGGTGGCGGGCTTTGCGCCGCCGTCGCTCGCGCAGCCCGCCAGCAGCGCCGTGATGGCCGCGGCACCCAGCAGCGCGCGCAGGCGTGCGGGCAGGATTCGATCCGCCATGAAATTCCCCCTTATGCCGTGATCGGCTTGGTTTTGCGCAACATTCCGGGATTGGCAGGGGCTGTCAACCGCGCGCGGCGCGGGGTGCCGCTCGGCGAGAAACGCGAGCACGCTGAAAGAAAAACTTTTGCCCCCTAAAGATCAACGCAATTGAATGCACATCGTTTTAGTAGAGATTGATGCGGTGCCTGGGGGGCAGTGGTGCGGATGCCGCTGGCTGGGCCAAGATTTCAAGGAGATTCGACGATGAAGAAGGTTTTGGCCCTGACGCTGACGGCCGCGATGGCGCTTTCGCTGGCGGCGTGCGGCGGCGGTGGCAGCAACACCAGCGCGGTGGCGAACGAGGATCTCTCGCTCAACGACACGCTCGGCAATGACGCGTTCGGCAACGACACGATCGGCAATGACACGGTGATCGACACCAACGCAGCCGATACCAATGCAGCTGCCGCGACGGGCAACGCGCTCTGACCTGATTTTCGTCCTATAGTGGATTCAGACACGCCAGGTTTGCTCCCTAGGCGCAACCTCAGGCCCGGCGGCACCACCGCCGGGCTTTTTGTTTTTGGGCGGGGTGGGGCGTGGAAGGTTAGGGGAAAGTTAGGGGTAATGCGGCTCACGATGAGCAGCGTCGTCCGTCCTGGTACGTGAAGGGCCATTGCTGTCAAAGAGCGTGGCTGCCGTTGTATCAGGGGACGGGTTTGTAGGACACAGGACAGGAAAACAGCCGTCCTTGACGGTTTGTCAGGCGGGAATAGGAGCGCTTGCTCGCTCAGAAAAGCGAGGCCGGAAATCTGAAGCCTGTGCAATTGCGACTGCTCCGCTCATACGCCACAATTCGCGAGCCAGCGTGACGGAATTGGTAGACGTATCGCTAAAGCGATCCCGGCAACGGGTGCGGGTTCGATCCCTGCTGCTGGCAACTTCCATTGAGCTTCGGCAGGGGTTGTGCACTGCGGCTTCGGCTATACGCTATGTCTTAAAGGGGGAGGCCAATGAGGATAGCTCGCGCTTTCGGGGTGCCCGCCTTGGCGGCAGTTCTAATTTCGGTGATGACCGCTCCATCCTGCGCGGACAGTTGGATTTTGCCGACAGCCACGACCTACACATCCTGCGGTGCGCACGCTCGTGTCACGATCACCCCACGGGACCTGGATAGCCAGCTTGGCTATTTCGAGGATAAAGTTAGAAAGGTTGCCCCGGCCGGTCAGAAAAAGGGCGGTGCACGCGTTGCTAGCGCGCGACTGGAGCGGCTTGTAGCCAACCGTTGGCAAATGGTCTGGGAGCGACCGATCGTAAATGACGTGGCCCCAGTGTCGGCACTCATTCGCGATGATGGCAACTATGCTGTTACTTTCGATGACTGGCATGGCCTGGGATACGGCCCGAACGTCGTAGTGATTTACGGCGCAGGCGGAAAACTGGTTCGCGCACTCGGATTGTCCGATATCGTTCCCGCCGATTACATCAAAGCGCTCCCTCATTCGGTCAGTTCTATCCACTGGAGGGGAGATCCACGTTTTTCCGCAGATGGCCAAAGTATTGTAATTCCTGTCGTAATTCCGTCGGAGTCGTTCGCGTCCAATCCTGCTATGATCGACGTCGCCGTCGAACTCGCCAGCGGCAAGGTTTCCGCGATCGATGCGAACGCTTGGGAGGCGGCGCTAGAAACGGGACGAAAGGTTCTCGCCGGACAGATCGCTTATGAGGCGGCGGCAAAAGCTGCCTTTCTTGCGCCACTTCTTCGGCCGAAAATCAATGCCGAGCGCGAGTGGCATGACTATCTTCGTGAAGCGGTCGCGCGTTTGATCGGCGACGATGACACGCCTTCCACGACTGTTCTTCGCCTTCCCGGTGCATCGGACTATGCCGTGTCGGAAACCTGGGTTCACGATGCCTTGACGGAAAGCTATGCCGACAAGGTTGCGATCGCTTCGCTGTCGGAGCCGAACCTTGTCTCTGTTCTGCAGAAGGTTGCCGCGAAATTGCCCGCTCGGTCTCTTTCAAAGGTAACTGTGTTTATAGCGCTATCCGACGAAAATTGGGCGGCCGCCGGAGAGGCTATGCGGCGGACCGGAGCGAAACTTATTCAGCTGAACCCCGATAAGCCTATTCCGCAACGACCGAAGCGCATTGGTCGGAGGTACGGTCCGGGTCGCGATTGATCAGTGCATTCCTTTCGTTTCTGAGCCCTCTTTCCTCGCACCAGGTGATAAGAATAGAAAGCGCTGGCGCGCGCCAGATCGGCTTGGTCAGTGCGACTGGGCCCCGGCCTTCGCCGGGGAAGGGGGCGGGTGGTTGGGCGTCTCGCCAGCGCTATGCGCGGGGCACGTTGGTGGTGGGTATAACGCGCGCGGAAGCGGTTGCGCGGGCGACACAGCGATTGTCAGCGTCGAACAATTCGCCTTCGAGGAAGGCAATCGTTTTTCCCATCTGAACAATGCGGCCAACCCCCGTAAACGCGCCAGGGCGAGCGGGTGCGAGGTAGCTGACGTGGAGATCGATCGTCGCGCAATACTGCGTGCCGTTTGATTTTACGAGAATCGTTGGTCCGAGTGTGTCGTCCAGCATCGCGGCGACAAAGCCGCCTTGGATGGCGCCGCCTGGATTGCAGAAGGCTGGCTTCCCCTCCATCGCGACCAGCACCGTTCCGGTGTCGGGGTCCGCTTCGATCAGCCGCCAGCCCAGTGTTTCGGCACAGGGCGGGCGAGCGAAGGTGTCGAAAATGCTCATTTCTTCTCCCCCCTTCCTATGCGTGGCAAGGTCGGCCCCGGCATCGCGGTGGACCCCGGCACAAGGCCGGGGTGACGGTTTGGGGTTGGTTCCGCTATGACGGTTGTGGGGTGGGCCCCTACAGCGACCGCCCAATCAACTCCTTCATAATCTCGTTCGTCCCCCCGAAAATGCGCGTTACGCGGGCGGCGCGCCAGGCGCGGGCGATGGGGTATTCGTTCATATAGCCAGCCCCGCCATGCAGTTGCAGGCAGGCGTCCATCACTTCCCATTGCAGATCGGTGTGCCACAATTTGGCGGCGGCGCCTTCTTCGTTGGTCAGCTCGCCCTTCAAATGGCGCGCGATCGCCCAGTCGAGATGTGCCCAGCCGACTTGCAATTTGGCCTTGAGGTCGGCGAGGACGAAGCGGGTGTTCTGGAAATCGAACACCATGCCGGCAAAGGCCTTGCGCGTCTTGGTGAACTCGACCGTCTCGTCGAACGCCTTTTGCGCCGAGGCCTGGACCGAGACGGCGATCGACAGGCGTTCCTGCGGCAATTGGCTCATGAGGTAGATGAAGCCCTTGCCCTCCTCGCCCAGGCAATTGGTCATCGGCACGCGCACGTCGTTGAAGAACAATTCCGACGTATCGGCGGCGTCCTGACCGATTTTGTCCAGTTTGCGGCCCTTCTGGAAACCTTCGCGGTCGCTTTCGACCAGGATGATCGACATGCCCTTCCAGGCGGGCTTGGCATCGGGATCGGTCTTGGCGACGACCAGCGTCAGATCGGTATTCTGGCCGTTGGTGATATAGGTTTTGGAGCCGTTGATGACATAGTGATTGCCATCCTTCTTGGCCGTGGTGCGGATCGCCTGCAGGTCGCTGCCGGTGCCGGGTTCGGTCATGGCGATGGCGGTGATCACTTCGCCCGAGACCATCTTGGGCAGCCACTGTTTCTTCTGCTCTTCCGAGCCATAGGTTTCGATATAGCCCGCGACGATATCCGACTGGAGCGAGAAGCCGGCGGGGACGCCGTTATAGGCCATCTCCTCATCGACGATCGCGTTATAACCGAAATCGAGGCCGAGCCCGCCATAGGCCTCGGGCGCGGTCGGGCAGAGCATGCCGATCGCACCCGCCTTGATCCAGAAATCCTTGGGGACGAGCTTGTTCTCCTCCCACTCAGCGACGTGCGGCACGCCTTCCTTTTGCAGGAAACTGCGCACGGTCTGGCGGAAGGCCTCATGATCCTCGGTATAGGCAAAGCGGCCGGCGACGGAATCGAGCGTCATGTCAGGTCTCTCCAATAACAGTTGTCGTCTGCAACTCTTTTGCTGGGTGTGCGGTGAGGTGACGCTTTCGTCAAGCGGGTTGCGCTCGACACGCCCTATGGGAGGGCTATGATTGGGCGAAACAGGAGAGTGTATGAAACTGGCCAGCCTCACATCGGGTCGCGACGGTAAGCTCGTCGTGGTTTCCAACGATCTCGCCTGGTATGCCGATGCCGCGCACATCGCGCCGACGCTGCAGGCAGCGCTCGACGATTGGGAGCGGTTGCTGCCCGACCTGCAGAACCTCAGCACCGATCTGGAACATGAGATGATCCCGATGCGGCGCTTCCATGAGCATCAGGCGGCGGCCCCCTTGCCGCGCGCGTATCAATGGGCGGACGGATCGGCTTATGTGAACCATGTCGCTTTGGTGCGGCAGGCGCGCGCGGCGGAGCTGCCCGACAGCTTCTGGCACGATCCGCTGATGTACCAGGGTGGTTCGGACGGGTTCCTCGGCCCACGCGCGCCGATCCCGCTGGCGGACGAAAGCTGGGGCTGCGATTTCGAGGGCGAAGTGGTGGTGGTGACCGGCGACGTGCCGCAGGGCGCGAGTCGCGAAGCGGCGCTGGCGGCGGTGCGGCTGGTCGGGCTGACCAACGATGTGAGCTTGCGCAACCTGATCCCGGGCGAACTCGCCAAGGGCTTCGGGTTCTTCCAGTCGAAACCGGCCAGCGCGTTCTCGCCGGTGTTCGTCACGCCCGAGGCGCTGGGCAACTGGTGGCAGGACGGCAAATTGCACCGCACGCTGATGGTCGACCTCAACGGCAAGCCGTTTGGCCGGGTGGCGGCGGCGGTCGACATGACCTTCGATTTCGGCACGCTGATCGCCCATGCCGCCAAGACGCGCGCGCTGGGCGCGGGGACGATTATCGGCTCGGGCACCGTCTCCAACCGCGACGCCGACGGGGGCCCTGGCAAGCCGATCGCCGATGGTGGGGTGGGCTATGCGTGCCTGGCCGAGCTGCGCACGGTCGAGACGATCCTGCGCGGCGCGGCGGTGACGCCGTTCCTCAAAAGCGGTGACACGGTGCGGATCTGGGCGGAGGATGACAAGCATCACCCGATCTTCGGGGTGATCGAACAGACGGTTGGGTGAGCGCAGAGGCTCAGTGGAAATCGTGGCTGCGGATCGGGATGACCGGTTCGAGGTCGTTTCCCACCATCCGCCGTTCGCGCGGGTCGATCGTGCCGCCGTGGGTGGCACCGTCGCCGGGCATGGTCAGGCGCGGCAAGTCGATGTCGCCAATCTGCCGCAGCAGCCCGGTGAGATCGGTGATGTGATCGGCGATGATGTGGATCGTCCCGCTTTCGCTTTGCACGCGACCGCGCACGCTGAGCATCGACGCGGCCATCACCGTGCGGCGCTGCGCTTCGAAGCGATCGGGCCACAGGATCGCGTTGGCGATGCCGGTCTCGTCCTCCAGCGTCACGAACACCACGCCCTTGGCGCTGCCGGGGCGTTGCCGCACCAGGATCAGCCCGGCCACTTCGACGCGGGTGCCGTCCTTCACCCCTTTGAGAGCGCCGCAGCGGGTGATGCGGCGGCGGTCGAGGTCACCGCGCAGGAAGCTGACCGGATGCGCGCGCAGCGACAATTGCGTCGCGCGGTAATCCTCGACCACTTCGCGCCCTGCGGTGAGCGCGGCGAGCGTGACGCTCGGTTCGCTGGGGGATTCGATCGCGGCGAAGAGCGGCAGCGGTTTTTGGCCCAACGCCTTTACCGCCCATAAGGCCTGGCGGCGGTCGAGGCCGAAGCTGTGGAACGCATCGGCCTGGGCGAGCTTTTCGAGCGTCAGCAGCGAGACGCCCGCCCGCCGCCAGACATCCTCGATCGACGCGAACGGGCGTGTTGCGCGGGCGATGAGGATGCGCCCGGCATCCTCGCCGGACAGGCCGAGCACGATGCGCAGCCCCAGGCGGAGGGGATCTCCCTCTCCCCGCTTGCGGGGAGAGGGCCGGGGAGAGGGGGAGTGTGGGGACACTGCCCCTCTCCCGACCTCGCTTCGCTCGGCCACCCTCTCCCCGGAGGGGAGAGGGAGTAGGGTTGTGTCCCAATCACTCCGGTTGACGCACACCGGCACCACCCGCACGCCGTGTTCGCGCGCGTCGCGGACGATTTGCGCGGGGGCGTAGAAACCCATGGGCTGGGCGTTGAGCAGCGCCGCGCAGAAGATGTCGGGGTGGTGGCATTTCAGCCAGGCCGAGGCGTAAGCGATCTTGGCGAAGCTGGCCGCGTGGCTTTCGGGGAAGCCATAGCTGCCAAAGCCCTCAATCTGCTTGACCAGCCGCTCGGCGAAATCCTGGCTGATGCCGTTGGCGCGCATCCCTTCGATCAGCGGATCGCGGAATTTGCCGACGCCGCCGGTCATCTTGAAGGTCGCCATCGCGCGGCGCAGCCGGTCGGCCTCGCCCGCGCTGAACCCGGCACCGACGATGGCGACTTGCATCGCCTGTTCCTGGAACAGCGGCACGCCCAGCGTCTTTTCCAGCACCTCGCGCAATTTGGGGCTGGGATAGTCGATCTCGACCTTGCCGATGCGGCGTTGCTCGCGCCGTTTGAGATAGGGGTGGACCATGTCGCCCTGGATCGGGCCGGGGCGGACGATCGCCACCTGGATCGCGATGTCGTAGAAATTTTCGGGGCGCATCCGCGGCAGCATCGACATTTGCGCGCGGCTTTCGATCTGGAAGGTGCCGAGCGTGTCGGCCTGTTGGATCATCGCATAAGTGGTGGGGTCGTCCTCCTGCATTTCGGCACTGTCGAGCCGCAGGTCGATGCCCTTATGGTCGCGCAGCAGATCGAAACAGCGGCGCAGGCAGCCGAGCATCCCGAGGCCGAGGATATCGACCTTCATCAGCCCGATTTCCTCGACATCGAGCTTTTCCCATTCGACCACGCGGCGATCGATCATCGCGGCGGGTTCGACCGGCACCAGATCGTCGAGCCGGTCATGCGCGAGCACGAAGCCGCCGGGATGCTGCGACAAATGGCGCGGCGTGCCGATCAATTGCGTGGCGAGGTCGAGCGTCAGCGCAAGGCGCGGCTCACTGGCATCGAGGTTGAGCGCGGCGACATGCTCCTCGGGCACGCCGTCATTCGACCAGCCCCAGATTTGCGAGGCGAGCGCGGCGGTCATGTCCTCGGGCAGGCCGAGCGCCTTGCCGACCTCGCGCACCGCGCCGCGCGAGCGATAGCGGCTGACGACGGCGGTGAGCGCGGCATGGTTCCGCCCATAGGTTTCGTAAATCCACTGGATCACTTCCTCGCGCCGTTCATGTTCGAAATCGACATCGATATCGGGCGGCTCGTGGCGTTCGGTGGAGATGAAGCGCTCGAACAGCAGCTTGTGCTTGACCGGATCGATCGAGGTGATGCCAAGCACGAAGCAAATCACCGAATTCGCCGCCGATCCGCGCCCCTGGCACAAAATGCCCTGGCTGCGCGCATAGCGCACGATCGAATTCACCGTCAGGAAATAGGGCGCATAGCCCATATGCGCGACCAGGCCGAGTTCGTGTTCGAGCAAGCTGGTGTAGGCAGGTGGGGGCGTGCCATTGAAGCGCTCGGCCAGCGCGGTGCGCGCCATCGCCGCCAGCGCCTCCTGCGGGGTGCGCTGGCTGATCACGATCTCGTCGGGATAGCGATACTGGTCTTTCAACTCGCGCAAGCTGAAGGTGCAGCGCTCGACGATCGCGGCGGCGGCGGTGAGCGCGCGCGGGTGCAACTTGAAGCGGCGCGCCATTTCCACGGGGCCTTTGAGATGGCGGTCGGCGCTGCGTTCGCGCGCATGGCCGAGCGCGTCGATCGTCGAGCGGTGGCGGATCGCGGTGACGACGTCCTGCAGCATCCGCCGCTCGGGCACGTCATACAGCACGTCGCCCGTGGCAATCGGGGTCAGGCCGAAATGCCGGGCGTGCGAATCGAGCGTGTGGAGGCGCTGCGCATCGCCGGGGCGGCGGTGCTGGGTGAGGCAGAGATGACCGCGCACGCCGAACACGTCCGCCATCCAGCGCAACGCCTGGTCGTCTTCGGCGAAGGTTTCGGTCAGGCCGGGGACGAGCGCTGCGACCAGCCCCTCGGCATGCGCCGCGACATCCTCCCAATGCAGGAAGCACTGGCCTTTCTCCCCCTTTTGCGGATCGGCGCGGCCTTTGCCGAGCGTCAGCAGCCGGGTGAGGCGGCTCCAGCCGGCGCGATCCTCGGGCCAGACCAGCACCGATGTGCCATCGACCAGATCGAGTCGGCAGCCCGCCACCAGCCGGATCGGGCGGATCGCCGACATCTGCTCGGCCGCGACGAGGCCGCGCACCACGCCACCGACCGAATTGCGATCGGTAATGCCGAGCGCGGGCATCCCCGTGATCACGGCAGCCTGGAACAGATCCTCGGGCGAGGACGCGCCGCGCAGGAAGCTGTAATGCGTCGTCACCTGGAGCTCGCACCACGTCACCCGAACGATCCGTGCATGAACCAGGCGAGATCACCCGTCTCGCCGCGTTCGCCATCGCCGCGGCGGAACAGCCAGAAACGCTGTCCGGCCTCATCCTCGACCTGGAAATAGTCGCGCACGCTGTGCCGCTCGGTGCCGCGCTTCCACCACTCGCCGAGAATGCGTTCGGGGCCGTCGGCGCGGACCACGCGGTGCGCCATGCCGCGCCAGGTGAAGCGCTTGGGCGGCTGGTCGGGCAATTCGGCGAGGACATGGTCGAGCAGTTCGGGCCGCCGCAACAGCCGCACTGGGCGCGGCCAGCGCGGATCCCACGGATGCAGCGGGCGCGAGCGATCGAGCTGGCGGACATCGTCGGGCTTGATTTTTGGCGCGGTGCGCGCCGGTGGATCGAGCGGCGGGGCGGCGGCGACCGAGCGTTCGGGCACGTCGCTTTCGACCGGCACGCTGCGCCACAGCGCGCCCATGCCGATACGGTTGGCGAGCGTGTCGATCAGCGGCGCAAGATCGGGCGCGCGGTCTTCGAGCGTTTCGGCAAAGGGCTCGGCGCCGAGCGGATCGGCGCGGCGGACGTGGAGCGCGAGCGCATCGATGCCATAGCCCGGCGCGATTTCCTCGATCCGGCGCACGATCAGCCGCAGCAGATGCGCGCCGTCGCGAGTCGGGCGGGCGAGGCCGATGCGCAGGCGCTGCGGCACGCCGTCGATGCGATCGGCGACCAGATCGATCAGGCGCGCGCCGAGCCCCGCTTCGGCCAGTGCGGTGACGAGGCGCGGCATCAACACCCCGAGCCAATGCGCGATCGCTTCGGCGGTGGCGATCGGCTCGGCGAAGCGTTGCACGACGGCGATCGCTTCGGGCGGGATGACGGGGGCGAGCGGTTCCGCCAGCCGCCCCGATGCTTGATCCAGCCGCGCGATGAGCGTGCCGCCGAACCGGCGCGCGAGCGGGGCGCGGGGCAAGGCGGCGAGCTGGCCGATCGTCTCGATCCCCAGCCGTTTGAGCAAGTCGCGCGCGCGCGGTTCGAGCCGCAGCGCAGCGGTCGGCAGCGGGGCGAGGGCGTCGAGGTGTGCGCCGGGCGGGCAGATTTGCGGGGCGTAGCGCGCCAGCGCCCACGCCGCGCCCGGCGTATCCGCCACGGCGACGCGCGCGGTGAAGCCGTGCCGCTTTAGCAACGCCACGATCCGCCGCGCCATCCGCGCCTCCCCGCCGAACAGATGCGCGGTGCCGGTGATATCGAGGAACAGCCCGTCCTCGCCCGACGGCATCACCACCGGGCACCAACGCCTGGCCGCGAGCAGGGCGAGGCGCAGCAAGGCGGCGCGGTCGCCCTCCGGGTCGGCGGGGCGGATGTCGAGCCCGGGCACCAGCGCCCGCGCTTGCGTCACCGCCATGCCGGGCGCGAGCCCGAGCGCGCGTGCAGCCGGGCAAGCGGCGGCGATGAGGAGCGCGTTGCCCGATTGGAGGCTGGTGATGACAGCCTTGTTCGTCACCCCGGCCCCGTGCCGGGGTCCACCCATCACCACATTGCGTCGTTCGAGGAGAGGAGTGGACCCCGGCACAAGGCCGGGGTGACGGTCGCCGCCGACACGATGATCCCGCACCACCGCGCCGCCCTCATCTGGCGGCATCGCTTTGAACGGATGCGCCGCGGCCTCGCTCGCGCGCCCGGCGCGACGGTCGCGGGGTGGCGTTTCGCTCCGCGCCCAGCGCGCGCCGGGACGCCAGCCACCCCCGCGCGGCACCGAACAGGCGACGGCCTGTTCCTGCGCGGCGATGGCGTTCAGCGGGGCGGTGTCGACCGGCGCGCGCTCAGGCGGCGTGGCGATACGCTCGGCCTGCGCCAGCCGTTCGATCGGCCAGTCGGGCAGGTAGAGCGAGGCGACCCGTTTCATCGCATGCCTCCATCGTCCAGTCGGCGGGTTCGCCGCCGCGTTGGCGGACCAGCTCCACCCGCCAGCGCGCGCGCCCGACTCCGTTAGCGCCGACCGGCAGCGGGGCGGATGGGGCTGCGGCGATGCGCCACCGCGTCACCGCCGCCGAGGGCACAGCGAGCGGGTTGCCGCCGCCTTTATCCGTGGCCGCGCGGGCATGGCGCTTGAGCAGTAAGGCGATCGTCTTGCCACCCTCCGCCGCCAGTTGCAGCCGCCGCGTATTGGGCATCGCCGCGCGCTTCACTTCGCCGACCACCGCGCCGAGGCCACGGTGGCGGAGGCCCTCCTCCATTAGCGCGAGCAATTCGGCATCGTCGGCCGCCTCGGCATAGATCAGCCGTTCGGGCGCGAGCCCGGCCTGGTACAGCCCCGGCGCGAACAGGTCGCGCCGCCGCACCACCCACAGCACGGGGCCCCAGGCGCGCGCCGCGATTCCGGCCATGAACAGCGTCGCGGCGGCATCGTCCGACGGGGCGGCGCTGGCGGCGGCGATCTCATGCAGCGAATCGAGCCGGAGGCCGCCGGGTGCCAGTTTCTCGTCGATCGCGCCGATCCCGAAGGGCAGCACGGGGCGACGGCGCAGCCCGTCGCGTTCCACCTTCTTCAGGCTTTCGCGAAGCTCGGCTATGATCGCCGAGGAGGGGATGGCAGGACAGGACACGGCCACGACTCGCACAATTGGTTCGTTCCTATTTTGTTCCGCTTGTTGTTCCTGAGTCAAGCGGCCTCTTATCGCAATTGGGACGGTCCGGCGTTTCCCCGCGTTCGCCCCTCTCGCCAAAGCCCACGAAATTTTATAACAACGATTCGAAAGAGCGTTTTTGCGTGCCCGAGCGTTGGTACAGCGCACGCCCCGTTTGGAGAGATCATGGCAAGCGACCGCGTTCCTGCGCATTTGAAGCCCAATTTGCCGCCTTTGTCGCTCTATGTGCCCGAACCCAAATTCCGGCCCGGCGACACGGTCGATTTTACGCAGGTGGCGATTCCACCCGCAGGCGAAACGCGGCGGCCCGACACTGCCGACCATGCCGAGAGCTTCACCGATCTCGCCTATCAACTGGTGCGCGTGCTCGATGAGAACGGCCAGGCGGTCGGCCCGTGGAACCCGCGGCTGTCGCCCGATATGCTGCGGGGCATGTTGCGCAGCATGGCGCTGGTGCGCGCGTTTGACGAGCGCATGTTCCGCGCGCAGCGCCAGGGCAAGACCAGCTTCTACATGAAGTGCACCGGCGAGGAGGCGGTCGCGGTCGCCGCCGCCTTTGCGCTCGATTATGAAGACATGTGCTTCCCGTCTTATCGCCAGCAAGGCCTGCTGATCGCGCGCGGCTGGTCGATGGTCGACATGATGAACCAGATCTATTCGAACACCGCCGACCGGCTGCACGGCAAGCAATTGCCGATCATGTATTCGGTCAAGGAAGCCGGGTTTTTCTCGATCTCGGGCAATCTGGCGACGCAATATCCCCAAGCCGTCGGCTGGGCGATGGCGAGCGCGGCCAAGGGCGATACGCGCATCGCGGCGACCTGGTGCGGCGAGGGATCGACCGCCGAGGGCGATTTCCATTCGGCCTGCACCTTTGCCAGCGTCTACCGCGCGCCGGTGATCTTCAACGTCGTCAACAATCAATGGGCGATTTCGAGCTTCTCGGGCTTTGCCGGGGCGGAATCGACCACTTTCGCCGCACGTGCGGTGGGCTATGGGATTGCGGGCTTGCGCGTCGATGGGAACGATGCGCTGGCGGTCTATGCCGCCACCGCCTGGGCGGCGGAGCGGGCACGCACCAATCAGGGGCCGACGCTGATCGAGCATTTCACTTATCGCGCGGAAGGCCATTCGACTTCGGACGATCCGGGGCAATATCGCTCGGCGGGCGAGCCGACGGCATGGCCGCTGGGCGATCCGATCGCGCGGTTGAAGGATCATCTCATCGCGATCGGCGAATGGGACGAGGAACGCCATGCAGCGCAGGACAAGGAGTTGGCGGAGCAAGTGAAGGCCGCGCAAAAGGAAGCCGAGGCCAACGGCGTGCTCGGCCACGGTCTGCACCAGCCGCTCGACAGTCTGTTCGATGGCGTGTTCGAGGAAATGCCGTGGCATTTGCGCGAGCAGCAAGCGCAAATGATCGCCGAAGAAACCGCCAGCGGCCGCCCATGGGCGCGCAAGTGATGGGTGCGCGCAAAATCTCCCTCTCCCATTGGGAGAGGGAAGGGGCCCATCGCGTCAGCGATGGGAAGGGTGAGGGCGATGCCCCGCGCCCGGTCACCCTCACCCTTCCGGCGCTTCGCGCCTCCCTCCCTCTCCCGATGGGAGAGGGATTATGAGCGACATCATGCCAGAAACCGAAACCGCTTCCGAAACCCCGACCTCCACCCGCATGAACATGATCCAGGCGATCAATTCCGCCATGGACGTGATGATGGACCGTGACCCCGATATCGTCGTGATGGGCGAGGATGTCGGCTATTTCGGCGGCGTGTTCCGCGCGACCGCGGGCTTGCAGTCCAAATATGGCAAGACCCGCGTGTTCGATACGCCGATCACCGAATGCGGCATAATCGGCGTCGCGGTCGGCATGGGGGCCTATGGCTTGCGCCCCGTGCCCGAAATCCAGTTCGCCGATTATATCTATCCTGCGCTCGACCAGTTGGTGAGCGAGGCGGCGCGGTTGCGCTATCGCTCGGCCGGGGAATTCACCGCGCCGATCACGGTGCGCTCGCCGTTCGGCGGCGGCATCTTCGGCGGGCAGACGCACAGCCAAAGCCCCGAGGGCATCTTCACTCATGTCTCGGGCATCAAGACGGTGATCCCCTCGACCCCCTACGATGCCAAGGGCCTGCTGATCGCGGCGATCGAGGATAATGATCCGACGCTCTTCTTCGAGCCAAAGCGCATCTATAACGGCCCGTTCGACGGCCATTGGGACCGGCCGACGCAGAATTGGTCGCAGCATCCGGCGGGCGACGTGCCGACCGGCTATTACAAGATCGAACTGGGCAAGGCCAAGGTGGTGCGGCCGGGCGAAGCGCTGACCATTCTCGCTTATGGCACGATGGTCCACGTCGCGCTGTCGGTGATCGCCGAAGCGGGGGTCGATGCCGAGGTGATCGATCTGCGCACGCTGGTGCCGCTCGACATTGAGACGATCGAGGCGTCGGTCCAGAAAACCGGGCGCTGCATGATCGTGCATGAAGCGACGCGCACCAGCGGCTTTGGCGCGGAACTTTCCGCCTTGGTGCAGGAGCGCTGCTTCTACCATCTCGAGGCGCCGATCGAGCGCGTGACCGGCTTCGACACGCCATATCCGCACAGCCTGGAATGGGCGTATTTCCCGGGCCCCGTCCGTATCGGTGAGGCGCTCAAGAAAATCATGAAGGACGCATAATGGCGCGTTTTACGTTCAAACTCCCCGATATCGGCGAAGGCATTTCAGAGGCCGAAATCGTCGCCTGGCATGTGAAGGTCGGCGACCGGATCGAGGAAGACCAGCAGATCGCCGACATGATGACCGACAAGGCCACGGTCGAGATGGAATCGCCCGTGTCTGGGACGGTGATCGAACTGGCGGGCGAGGTCGGCGACCAGGTGTCGATCGGCGCGGCGCTGGTGGTGATCGAGACCGAGGGCGATTTCTCGGCAGCGGAAGCACCCGCGCTGGAGCCGGTGACCGATACGGTGAAGGTCGCGCCGACCAGCGCCGAGCAGGTTGAGGTGGCCGAGCAATATGAGGCCGAAAATCCGGGGGTGGAGGCAGCTTCTCCCTCTCCCCTCCGGGGAGAGGGCCGGGGAGAGGGGACGTCCGCAACGGGCGGTGCCCCCAGCGTTCCAGCACAGCCCCTCTCCCCGACCCTCTCCCCTGAAGGGGAGAGGGAGAAGGGGGTCCTCGCCTCTCCCGCCGTGCGCGCACGCGCAGCGGATCTTGGCATCGATCTCGCCCAAGTGAAGACCGAGGGCGACCGCGTGCGCCATGCCGATCTCGATGCGTTCCTGCGCTATGGCCAGGGGCAGGGCTATCACGCGCCGCACGTCAGCCACGCCCGCGCCGATGAGGCGATCAAGGTGATCGGCATGCGCCGCCGCATCGCCGAGAATATGGCGGCGTCGAAGCGCGCGATCCCGCATTTCACCTATGTCGAGGAAATCGACGTCACCGCGCTGGAGGCGATGCGCGCCGATCTGAATGGCGCGCGTGGGCAGCGGCCCAAGCTCACGATGCTCCCGCTGCTGATCGCGGCGATCTGCAAGACCGTGCCCGCCTTCCCGATGATCAACGCGCGCTATGACGATGAAGCCGGTGTGGTCACGCGGCATGGCGCGGTGCATCTCGGCATGGCGACGCAGACCGATGCCGGGCTGACCGTCCCCGTGATCCGCGATGCGCAGGACCGCAATGTCTGGCAATTGGCCGCCGAGATCCTGCGCCTGGCCGAGGCGGCGCGCGCCAATAAGCTGAAGCCCGATGAAATGGGCGGCGGCACGCTGACGGTCACCTCGCTCGGGCCGCTTGGCGGGATCGCGACGACGCCGGTGATCAACCGGCCCGAAGTGGCGATCATCGGCCCCAACAAGATCGTCGAGCGCCCGGTGTTTGTCGGCGATGAGATCGTGCGTGCCAAGCTGATGAACCTGTCGATCAGTTGCGATCACCGCGTGGTCGATGGCTGGGATGCGGCAAGCTTCGTGCAGGCGCTCAAGCGCTATCTCGAAACGCCGGTATTGTTGTTCGCCGACTGAAATCCGTCATGATCGGCTGATAGGGCACCTGTATGCGCTTTGATTTGCTCCAGTCGATCAGTCTTGCCGGAGATATCGCGGTCGCCAATGACGATCGCGCGGGGTCGAGCGACGCGCTCGCCTGGGTGATCGACGGCGCGACCGATCTGGGCGAGCCGGGGCTGGTCGGGCCACGCGGTGGAGCGGCATGGCTGGCGCTGGAGGCGGATGCTGCCTTTGCCGCAGCGGGCGACGCCTCGATCGATGCGATCTGCAAAGGTGTGTTCGCCCGGCTTGCGCGGCGGTTTGCGGCGCAGCGGACGCGCGCGCCCATCTCCGCCTGGGAATTGCCCAGCGCGTCCTTCCTGGCGGCACGCGTCGGCAAGGACGGTCTTGCCTGCCGCTGGCTGGGCGATTGTGCGGGCTTGCTCAAGCGCGGCGATAGTGTCGAGCGGATCGGGCCGCCCGCCAGCAAGGACGACGAAAATGCCAGTGCGGCCGCGCTGGCCGAGCATGGGCTTGGCCTGAAGCAGCGACCGCAGCCGATCCTCGAAGTGCTGCGCGCTGCGCGTGAACGTCCCGATCGTTATATCCTCGGGGTCGATCCGGCGGCAGCGGCACATCTCGGCGGCGCGGAACTGCCGTGCAGCGTGGGGGACGAACTGCTGCTGATGAGCGACGGCTTTGCGGCGCTGATCGACGTTTATGGCCAGCACGACGAGGCGGGTCTGTTCGGGGAACTCGCCACCAGCGGCTTGACCGGGCTCGCGCTGCAATTGCGCGCAATCGAGCAGGAGGATGGCGATTTCGGCCGCTTCCCGCGCTTCAAGGGGTCGGACGATGCCACCGCCGTGTGGCTGCGGATCGCCGCCTGATCCCGGTCGCCAGACACATTTGAGAGACATTTCCCGCGTAGCACGCCGGTTCGACGCATCCGGAGGGCAAGATGGTGGGTTTTTGGCTTGGGCTGGCACTGATGGCCGGTGTGCAGCAAGGGGGACCCGGGCCTGACGGACCACCGCCGCCCCCGCCGCCGGGCGGACCCCGCCCCCCGCACGGTCGCTTGTTCATCAGCCCGATGGGCGAACCGTTCCGTGGGGAAGATCCGATTGGGGCCTGGTTCGCCGGTGCCGATGCCAATCACGACGGCGTGGTGACCGAGGCCGAATTCATTGCCGATGCCGACCGTGTGTTTCTGCTGCTCGATCGCGAGCATGATGGCGAAATCGATCCTCAGGACATCGATTATTATGAAACCGTCCTTGTCCCCGAAATCCGGTATGGCGGTGGCGAGCCGGGCGAGCCGGGCGGGCCCGGTGGTGGCGGCGGGCGTCGCGGCGGCGGCCGTGGCGGCGGAGGTGGCGGCGGGCCCGACAGCGAGGGCGGGCCACCCCCGGGCGGCGGCGGGGGCCATGGTGGTCGTCGTGGCGGCGGCGCGCCGGAGGGTGGCGGCGAGTCGGGCAAATCCGGTCCGGCGTATGACGACGTTGCGCGCGGCGCGGCACGCTTTGGTTTCTTTGCCTATCCCGAGCCGATTACGGCGGCCGACGCCAACCTCAACCGCGGGGTCGACATCACCGAGTTCCGCAAGGCGGCGGCAGAGCGCTTCGCGATGCTGGACAAGAAGGGCGACGGGCGGCTGACGCGTGAGGAGCTGCCCAAATTGTCGCCACCGCCCGGCCGTGGCGGCCGTCAGGGCTGGTATGGCGGCAAGCGCCGTACCGCAGGCGGCGGCCCTGAGCCGGTCGAGCAGGCCCCGCCTGAGCAATGACCCTGCCAACCCCGCTCCCGCCATGGCAGCCGAGGTTCGGCTTGCCAGTCCCCGATCGCGCGATGCTATAGCGCGTCGCGGGTTTGGCCGGTCGGCCGGACCGGGCAGGAGAGGGTGATGAAGCGCGACGTACGGTTTCTCAATGCGGCCGGGGTTCAGCTGGCCGGGTCGCTGGAAGTCCCGCCCGGGCGGATTCGCGCAGTGGCGCTGTTCGCGCATTGCTTCACCTGCACCGCGCAAAGCCATGCGGCGCGGCGTGTCAGTCTAGCGCTTGCCGAACAGGGCATCGCCACGCTGCGCTTCGATTTCACGGGTCTTGGCCAAAGCGATGGCGCGTTCGCCGACAGCCATTTCGGCGCGAATGTCGATGATCTGGTGGCGGCGGCGGCGTTTCTGGAAGGGGATGTGGGCGCGCCGGCGATCCTGATCGGCCATTCGCTGGGCGGGGCAGCGGTGATCGCCGCCGCCGAACGCATCCCCTCGGCCAAAGCGGTGGTGACGATCGCCGCGCCGTTCGATCCACGCCATGTGCTGCATTTGATCCAGGGCGCGCACGACATTGCCGACACGCCGCGCGATGTGTCGATCGGCGGGCGACCGTTTCGCATCGGGCGCGAGTTCCTCACCTCGGTTGAAGGGCAGGATCAGGCGGCGCGGCTGGCGCGATTGAAGCGCGCGCTGCTGGTGCTGCATTCGGCCACCGACGCGACCGTCGGTGTCGAAAATGCCCGCGCGATTTTTGAGGCGGCGAAACACCCCAAGAGCTTCGTCGCGCTCGACGGGGCGGACCATTTGCTGACCGATGCCGAACAGGCACAATATGTCGCACAGATCATCGCGGCCTGGGTGCAGCCTTTCCTGGGGCCGGCAATGGCGATCGACGCGGTGCCCGAGGGGCATGTGCGGGTGAGTTCGACCGATGCCAAGTTCGTCCAGATCGTCGAATCCTCGGGCCACAGTTTTATCGCCGACGAGCCATTGGCGATGGGCGGCAGCGATTACGGGCCAACGCCCTATGATCTGCTGTTGTCGGCGCTCGGCACCTGTACCGCGATGACGATCAAGCTGATCGCCGAAAAAGAGGGAATCCCGCTGACGGGCGTCTCGGTCGTGCTCCATCACAGCCGCCGCCATGCCGACGATTGCGCCGCCGCCGCCGGTGGGCGGCCGCAGATCGAGGTGATCGAGCGGCGCATCACCTTGCAGGGCGATCTGACCGAGGCACAGCGGATGCGGATGCTGGTCATCGCCGACAAATGCCCGGTGCACCGCACGCTGGAGAGCGCACCGGTGATCGAGACGCGGCTGGTCTGACGCATACCGCCGCTGGACAGCGCGCGTGCTGCTGCGCAAAGCCGGGGGGGGGCGGGCATCTGGGCTCCGGGGTGGAAAGACACGAGGCGATGGCGCGGCTGATCCTGTTCAACAAGCCGTATGACGTGCTGTCGCAATTCACCGATAGCAGCATCGGCGCGGCGCGCGCGACGCTGTCGGACTTCATCGCGGTGCCGGGGGTTTATCCGGCCGGGCGGCTCGACCGCGATAGCGAGGGGCTGTTGCTGCTGACCGATGACGGGCGCTTGCAAGCGCGCATCGCCGATCCGCGCTTCAAACTGCCCAAGACCTATCTCGTCCAGGTCGAAGGGGAACCCGATGCCGCCAGCCTTGATCGCCTGCGGCAGGGGGTGGAGTTGAAGGATGGCATCACCCGCCCGGCCGAGGTCGAGCGGATCGACCCGCCCGAACTGTGGCCGCGCGATCCGCCGGTGCGGTTCCGCAAGAGCGTGCCCGATTGCTGGATCCGGCTGACGATCCGCGAGGGGCGCAACCGCCAGGTGCGGCGGATGACGGCGGCGGTGGGCTTCCCCACCTTGCGGCTGGTGCGCTGGGGCATTGGCGCGTGGACGCTCGACGGCTTGGCACCGGGGACGTGGCGCGAAGCGCCGGTGGGGTAAGCCGGGCGCTTACACGATCTCGAACAGGCCCGCCGCGCCCATGCCGCCTGCGGTGCACATCGACACCACCACCCAGCGCACGCCGCGCTTGCGGCCTTCGATCAGCGCGTGGCCGACAAGGCGCGATCCGGTCATGCCGAAGGGATGGCCGATCGCGATGGCGCCGCCATTGACGTTGTAGCGATCGGGATCGATGCCGAGCATGTCGCGGCAATAGAGGCATTGTGAGGCGAAGGCTTCGTTGAGTTCCCAAAGGCCGATGTCGTCGACCGACAGCCCGGCACGGGCGAGCAATTTGGGAATGGCGAAGACCGGGCCGATGCCCATTTCATCGGGCGCGCAGCCGGCCGCCTGGAAACCGCGATACAGGCCAAGCACCTCGCGCCCTTCGGCGAGGGCGGTCGCATGGTCCATCACGATCTGCGCGGAGGCACCGTCGGACAATTGGCTGGCATTGCCCGCCGTCACATGCTGGCCGGGGCCGGAAAAATCGCCGCCGGGCCACACCGTCTTCAACCCTGCCAGCGCCTCCGCCGTCGTGCCCGCGCGAATGCCCTCGTCCTGTGCGAGCGTCACGGTTTCGCTGCCGGTGCGGTTGCCCTCCTTGTCGAACAGCGCCTTTTCGACGGTGATGGGCGCGATTTCCTCGCGAAACGCCCCGGTTTCGAGCCCGCGCGCCGCGCGCTGCTGGCTTTGCGCGGCATAGGCATCCTGTGCAGCGCGACTGATGCCATAACGCTCGGCGACGATCTCGGCGGTTTCGATCATCGGCACATAGGCGGCGGGCTCGCGCGCGATGACCGACTGGTTGATATAGCGCGGCGCATCCTTGGTGACGGTGAGGCTGATCGACTCCATGCCACCCGCCAAAGCGACGTCGATCTCGTTGCAAATAATGCTGCGGGCAGCGAGTGCGATTGCGGTCAGCCCCGAGCCGCATTTGCGGTCGAGCGTGAAAGCGGGGACGGTCTCGGGCAAGCCCGCCGCGAAGGTTGCCATGCGCCCGGCATTGCCGCCCTGGCTGCCCCATTGATTGCCGACGCCCCAGAAGATCTCGTCGATGCGCACCGGATCGATCCCGGCGCGCTCGACCGCCGCGCTCATCACATGCGCGGCGAGCACCGGAGCCTCGGTCGCGTTGAACGCGCCGCGATACGCCTTGCCGATCGGGGTACGGGCGGTGGAGACGATCGCGGCTTCACGCATGGCAGACACTTTCGAGCTTTGGGTATGGAATCCGGGTGTAGAGCCTGCACGCTTTCTCCACAAGCGCCGGATCATGCGTGGACGCGGCGTGGAGTACACGGTTGACCCGTCCCGCCCGGAAGCCACAATGACCCGCATGAGCCACATCCTGATCGTCGATGACGACCCGCATATCCGCGACTTGCTCGCCTTCGCGCTGGGCAAGGCCGGGATGAGCGTGGCCGAGGCGAGCGATGGCGAGGACGCGCAGGCCGCGATCGCGCGGCGTATGCCCGATCTGATGGTGCTCGACATCAACATGCCGCGGCTGAATGGGCTCGATCTGTGCCGTGCGCTCCGCGCCGAGGGCGGGGCGGCGGCGGCGCTGCCGATCCTGTTCCTGTCCTCGCGCGATGACGAGATCGACCGTATCGTCGGGATCGAGATTGGCGGCGACGATTATGTGGTGAAGCCGTTCTCACCGCGCGAAGTGGTCGCGCGGGTCGGCGCGATTTTGAAACGCGGTACGCGCGCGGCGGTGGGGGCGGCGACGGTCACGCACAATCGGCTGACGCTCGACACCGATGGCTGGGAAGCGCGCTGGGACACGACGCCGGTGCCGCTCACCGCGACCGAATTCCAGTTGCTGCTATTGTTCGCGACCAGCCCGGCCAAGGTGTTCTCGCGCGATGCGATCATCGACCGGCTGCACGGGCCGGGCTTTGCCATCACCGATCGCACGATCGACAGCCATGTGCGCAATTTGCGCGGCAAGTTTCCGGGCGTCGATCTGGTCGAGACGCGCGCCGGAATCGGCTATCGCATCGGTCGTTGTGGGTGATCGGCTGGCTGAAGGCGCTGGCCAAGGCGCATTGGCCGCGCCTGCATTTGAGCGCGATCCTGTTTGGCACCTTGCTGTTCGTGGCGTCGCTGCCCGGTGTCGCCGCGCTGTCGCTGCGCGTGTATGAAAATACGCTCGTCCAGCAGACCGAGTCCGAGCTGATCGCGCAAAGCGTGGTGCTGGCGGCGGCGTATAAGGCAGCGTGGTATGACGCGGCGCACGCCGCGCAGCCCGATCCCTCGGCCCGTCCGCTCGCGCCCGAAGCGCCCGCGATCGATTTGCGCACCATGCCGGTGCTGCCGCGCGCGCCGGGCGGGGTGCGGGAAGGCGCGGCCGATCCACGTGCGCTGCAGGTCGCGGCGCGGTTGCGACCGATGGTCGGCGATGCGGTGGCGGTGACGCTGACCGGAACGCGGCTGCTGGATGCGCAGGGCGTCGTCGTGCTGGGGCGCGGCGATGCCGGACGCAGTCTTGCCGGGCTGGCCGAAGTCCGCGCGGCGCTGGCCGGGCATAGCGCGACCGTGTTGCGCGAACGCAGCGCCGCCGAAATGGCCGATTGGCGTGCCGCGCTCAGCCGCGCTTATGCGATCCGCGTGCATCATGCGCGCCCGGTGATTGCCGATGGCAAGGTGATCGGCGTGGTGATGGTGACGCGCTCGCCGCGTGGGCTGTTCATCGGCATCTGGCAGGACCGTTTCGCGATTCTGCTGGGTGCCGGGCTGATTTTCGTAACGCTGCTGGTGCTGGCGGGGCTGTTGTCGCGCGGTATTGCGCGGCCGATCACGGCGCTGGCGCGCGCCAGCGACGAGGTCGCGCGCGGTGTGCCGGTGGTGCCCGAAACGCCGGTGACCGCCGCGATCGAGATCGCGCAGCTCTATGACAATTTCCGCGCAATGGCCGAGCGGATCGAGCGCCGCCAGCGCTATCTGCGCGATGTCGCGGCGGCGGTGGCGCATGAGTTCAAGACGCCGATCGCCGGGATTCGCGGGGCGCTGGAATTGCTCGACGAGCATGGCGGGACGATGCGTGCGGAGGAGCGGCAGCGTTTCCTCGGCAATGCCGCCGCCGATGCCGACCGGCTGGCGCGGCTGGTGCAGCGGCTGCTCGATCTGGCGCGTGCCGACATGACGACGATCGAGGCGGGGGCGCAGGCCGATGTCGTCGCGGCGGCGCGACGGGTGGCGGATTCGCTGAGGTCTGAGCATTTTACGGTGGCGATCGAGGCGGGCGATGTACCGCCCGCACGGGTGACCAGTGCCGCGATCGAGACGATCCTGGAAACCGTGGTCGAAAATGCGCGGCAAGCGGGCGCTGCGCGGGTGACGATTGCGGTGGCTGCGGGGGCGGGGGTGGAGATTTCGATCGTCGACGATGGGCCGGGTGTCGCGGCGGCGGACCTGGAGCGGATTTTCGAGCCGTTCTTCACCGGGCGACGGGAAGCGGGCGGGGCGGGCCTGGGGCTCGCTATCGCGCGGTCGCTGCTGGCGGCGAGCGGGGGTACGATCGTCGCCGAACGCGTTGCCGCTGGCGCTCGCTTCCGAATTGCGCTCTTGGCGGCGGCATGACCGTACTTTCTTCTTATGACACCATCATCCTAGGCGCGGGCGCGGCGGGCCTGATGTGCGCCGCCACTGCCGGGCAACGCGGACGCCGCGTGCTGCTGATCGATCATGCCGAGGCGATCGGCAAAAAGATCCTGATCTCGGGCGGCGGGCGGTGCAATTTCACCAACGTGCATACCGCCGCCGATCGCTATCTCTCGGCGAACCCGCATTTCGCCAAATCGGCGCTGGGACGCTACACCGCTGCCGATTTCATCGCTTTGGTCGATAAGCACGGCATCGCCTGGCACGAAAAGACGCTGGGGCAATTGTTCTGCGATGGCTCGGCCAAACAGATCGTGGCGATGCTGCAGGACGAATGCGATCGGGGTGGGGTGGAGATGGCGCTGGGCGCTGCGATCAGCGACGTCGCCCATGCCGACGGGCACTATCGGGTGACCTTCGGTGCGCGCATTGCGAGCGCACCGGCACTGGTGATCGCGACGGGTGGCCCGTCGATCCCGCAAATGGGCGCGACCGGCTTTGCCTATGATCTGGCGCGGCGCTTCGGGCTGAAAGTGGTCGAACCGCGCCCCGCCTTGGTGCCGCTGACGCTGGGGGGCGAGGAGACTCTGTTCCGCGCGCTTTCGGGGGTGGCGGCGGAGGTGGTCGCGCGCGTTGGCAAGACGCGCTTTCGCGAGGCGGCGTTGTTCACGCATAAGGGGCTGAGCGGCCCGGCGATCCTGCAAGTCTCGTCTTACTGGCGGCATGGCGAGCCGGTCGCGATCGATTTTCTGCCCGCGCTGAAACCGGGCTGGCTGGTGGCGGCGAAGCATGCACGGCCGCGCGTGTCGCTGGCCTCGGCTCTGTCCAACCATTTGCCGGGACGGCTCGCCGAGACGCTGGCCGACCGGCTCGGCATCGAGGGCGAACTGGGCGCGGCGACCGACAAAGCGGTCGAGGCGGCGGCGCGGCACTTGGCGGACTGGGCGTTCACCCCCAATGGCACCGAGGGCTTTGCCAAGGCCGAAGTAACTGCAGGCGGGATTTCGACCGCGGAGCTTTCGTCGCAGACGATGGAAGCGCGCAAGGTGCCGGGGCTCTATGCGATCGGCGAGGCGGTCGATGTGACCGGGTGGCTTGGCGGGTATAATTTCCAATGGGCCTGGGCGAGCGGCTGGGCGGCTGGGCAGGTGGTTTAGAGGCGCGCGCGCGTTTAGTGGGCTTTGCGCTTCGCTGTAGGCCGACCCACCCCCAACCCCTCCCTTCCAGGGAGGGGAGGAGAATGTTGCGCTACTTTTTTCTCCCCTCCCTGGAAGGGAGGGGCTGGGGGTGGGTTGCTCTCCGTATCGTGGCACGGCACTTTTCAACAATGCCGCGCGTCCCGCCCGAAATGACTCGCCGCGCCCGCGCGTTGCGCGGCAACGCGACCGAGGCGGAGCGGTTGGTGTGGTTGCGGCTGCGGACATACCGACCGCGTTTTACGCGGCAGTTGGTGGTCGGGCGCTATATCCTCGACCTTGCGTGTCGTCAGGCGCGGCTGGCGGTGGAGTTTGATGGCAGCCAGCATCTCGACTCGTCTTACGATGCCGAGCGGACCGCGTTTCTGGAAAGCGTTGGCTGGCGGGTGATGCGGTTCTGGAATTCGGAGGTCGTCGCCAATCCTGACGGGGTGGCGGAGGCGATTTTGGGCGAGGTTGTGCGCTCTTGCAGGCCGACCCACCCCCAGCCCCTCCCTTCCAGGGAGGGGAGGAAGAAGTAGGCTCCCGCCTTTCCAGGGAGTGGAGGAGGAATAGGGGGGCTCCCCTCCCTGGAAGGGAGGGGGCGGGGGTGGGTCGGCCCGCCGTATCCCGGCACCTCCGCCCGAAGGGCTCATTCATCATTCGGACCGCGGCAGCCAATACTGCTCTGTGGACTACCAGGCCGAGCTGCACCGCCACGGCATCCGTATCTCCATGTCAGGAAAGGGAAATTGCTACGATAATGCGATGGTGGAGACCTTCTTCAAGACGATCAAATCCGAGCTCGTCTGGCGCACCGTCTTCTATACCCGCGACCAAGCCGCGCAGGCCATTGCCCGCTATATCGACGGCTTCTACAACCCCGTCAGGCGCCATTCCGCGCTCGACTATATCAGCCCCGCGCAGTTCGAACGAACCGCGTCACGTTGAGCAAATGCCTCTCCACTTTTGCGGGGCAAGTCCAGACCCGCCATCGACGCGGCCGGGTGGCCGACGCGCATGTCCAAGCCGCTTGCGGCCAAAGGCGTCGGCGCATGTCTCAAGTGGATTTCCACACATGGACGCTGCTCAAAGGCGTCGCGATTTCGACCCTGCTTGGCGTTGGCGCAAACATTACCTTCTCCGGCGAGAGCGATCTCGTCCAGGCGATCCGCCAATCCACGCAGCAGAACGTTTCGCGCGCCGGCGACCAGATCACGTCCCGCAACCTGCAGATCCAGCCGACCATCACGATCCGACCCGGCGCGCCGGTCCGGCTGGTCGTTCACCGCGATCTCATCCTCGCGCAGTGGCGCGGTTAGGAGAACACCATGGTAGATCTCAAGCTTGCTCGAATTCCTGACCGGACCCCAGTCAAGCTCACCATCACGGTGCTGCCCGACCTCCACCAGGCACTCCAGGACTATGCCCGGATCTATGCAGAAGCCTATGGTCGCGAAGAGCCGGTCAGCGAACTGGTGCCGGCCATCCTGTCCGCGTTCCTCGATAGCGATCGCGCCTTTGCGAAGGCCCGCGAGCGCAGTGGGACTCGCAGCACGTGACTGGCCCCGGCACCAACGTTGACCCCGGCGACGCGCTGACCATCCGCGTGCCCGCGGCCGCACAGATGCTGGGAATTGGCAAGACCAAGCTCTATGAGTTGATTACGGCGCGCGAGATCGACGTCATAAAAGTCGGACGGGCGACGCTCATCGTCGTCAGGAGCCTTGAGCGCTTTATCGAGCGGCAGTCCGCCGCGGCTGGCGCGGCGTTGCCGCAACGTCGCGGGCGCGGTCGGCCCCGACATTCGTTCGCTCGATCGGCCGCCGGGATCGACTCCTAGCGGGCGGAATGCAGAAATCGCCCCAAGCCTTCATCAACTCGCGCCGCTTGGCCAGGAAATCCGTGCGCCGGTAGGCTGCTTCGACCCTATTCTCGAGGGTATGCGCCAGCGCGGCCTCGGCGATCTCGCGCGGCACGTCCGTTTCCTCGGCTACCCAGTCCCTGAAGCTCGACCGGAAGCCGTGCACGGTCGCCGGCAACTCCATCCCACGCACCAGCTCCAGCAGCGCCATGTCCGAAAGGGTCGAGCCCGACGTGGCGCCCGGAAAGATCAGGTCGCAACCCTTGATTCGCAGCGCCTGTGCCTGACGGAAAACGTCTGCGGCCTGCCGCGACAGGGGCACGGTATGTTCGGTACCGGCCTTCATGCGTTCGGCGGGAATGGTCCAGAGGGTCAGATCGTCATCGAGTTCGGACCATTGGGCGCCGCGAACCTCGCCGGACCGAACCGCCGTCAATATCAGTGCCTCTAGCGCCAACCGGCTGCTGCTGATCCCGCGCGCGCGAAGGCGCTTCATGAACGCGGGCACCTCGGCATGGGGCAGCGCGGCGAAATGGCCGGACTTCCTGGGCTGGCGTGGCAGCCCCTTGGAAATGGAGCGCATCGGCGCCTCGCTGGCCCGAAAGCCGTTGGCATAAGACCAGTCGAGCACCGTGCCGATGCGTTGGCGAACCCGCCGGGCGGTCTCCGGAATGTCTAGCCAGATTTCCGCCAGTACATCGCGGATGATCGGTCCCTCGATCTGGTCGACCTTCAGCTTGCCCAGCTTGGGGTAGGCATAGAGTTCCAGCGTCTTGATCCATTGCTTGGTGTGCTTGCCGTTCTTCCAGCCCTTGATCATTTCGGCGTGCGCGAGCTTCGCCGCCTGCTCGAACGTAGGAATAACGATCTCGACCTTCCGCCGCTCTTCGAGCGGATCGACACCGGATTTGGCGAGCTTCTTGATGGCGGCCGCCTCCAGCCTGGCGTCGCGAAGGCTGACATGTCGAAGCTCTCCCAGGCCGATGTCCCGTCGGCGACCGTTGACCTGAACACGCATGAGCCAGCTTTTCCCGCCCGACGGGGAGATTTGCAGCAGGAGCCCCTCACCATCGGAGTAACGTCCGGGTTCGGTGAGCTCTTTGATCAGGGCGGGGGTGAGCTTTCCCATGGCAGCAGAATACCATTGCGGACCCCTGATTTGAAGCCCGCCAACCCCTCACAGCCCCACACTCAGCCCCACATCGATTTCCGAACGACCGCGAACGACCACGAACTTACGCGATCAAAAGCCTCGCATTTTCAGTGATTTATATGGATTTTTCGGTCTTTGGCGAACGTCCGCGAAAGGCGGAATGGCGGAGCGGGAGGGATTCGAACCCTCGATACGCTTTTGACGTATACTCACTTTCCAGGCGAGCGCCTTCGACCACTCGGCCACCGCTCCGCATGTCCTGGACAGAACGGTCGCCCTAGAGCGTCCGTGGCGACTGTGCAAGCGATCTGCTGCGGGCGGGGATTGCGCCCGTGCATATGAGCGTGGCACGATGGCACAATGCCGATGGTCCCGCCAATCTTCGCCCTGCTAGCCGCCGCCCAGATCGCCGCGAGCGCACCGCCCGCGCCGACGCCCAAGCCGACCGCTGCACAACTCGCCGCCGCCGCCCCGGCGGAGGCGTGGGCAGGGATCGACCCAAATGATCTGCTTCTGCTCGACTTTGCCGATGGCCAACGCTCCGTCATCTGGCTCGCCGCCGAGTTCGCGCCCGTGCATATCGCCAATATCCGAACGATTGCGCGCAGCGGGTGGTGGAGCGACGCGACGGTGTACCGCGTGCAGGACAATTACGTCACCCAATGGGGCGATGCGAGCGAGAAGAAGCCGCCCGCCGTCGGCATCGATCGTCATCCGCCGGCCGAATATGAATGGGCCTGGGGCGCGCATGGCCGTGCCGTCGCCAATCCGTATCGCGATGCCTATGCGACGCACACCGGCTTCACCCCGAGCGGCTGGGCCGTGGCGGGCGACGGCAAGGCGCAATGGCTGCCGCATTGCTACGGCATGGTCGGCGTAGCGCGCGATCTCGCACCCGATACCGGCACCGGAGGTGATCTTTATACCGTGATCGGCCACGCGCCGCGGCATCTCGATCGCAACATCGCAGTGGTCGGGCGGGTGATTGACGGAATGGCGGCGCTGTCGGCCCTGCCGCGCGGCACCGGCGGGGGACTTGGCCTGTATGAAGATGTGAAAATGCGCGTGCCGATCAAGCGCATCGTTCTTGCCGCCGATTTGCCGCCGGGCGAGCGGCCCGCATTTCAGTACCTACGGCCCGACGCGCCAGTATTTGCCGCAACGTTGGCGGCGCGCGCCAATCGCGGCGGGCCGTTCTTTACCGTGCCTGCGGGTGCCGCAGACCTCTGCAACCTGCCGGTGCCGGTGCGCGCGGCCCCGGCACCGCGCTGAGGCTTATTTGCCGACCCAATCGGCCACTTCGCCCGCAACGGTGTTGGCGGCCTGATTGAGGGCGACGCTGACGGGTCCTGCTGCAATCGCGCTGGCGTGAACGCGCGCCTCGAAGCGGCGTTTCTCGACGATCTTGCCGGTGGTGCGGATCAGCGATCCGTCGAAGATGACCACCGCGTCCTGCGTGGCCGCATCGATGCCAAACGCCCGCAATTCACCCGACAGCACCGCGCCGGGATCGGAAAACGCCTGCGAGCTGCTCAGCACGATACGACCGGTCTTTGCGGGGATCGTGTCCGATAAAAGCCGCGCGAACATGCGGTTGGGCGGCTCAACCCATTGCGCCTTGGCGACATAGGCGATCGAGGTCTCGCTCGCTTGCACCGGAATGCGTGTCCCGGCGAGCGACTGGCCGACCACCGGCACCTGGATGGTGATGGTGGGCGCGGTCCCCGAATTCTGCGTGTTCCCGACGGGCAAGGTGGTGGTCGAGGTCAGCGTCAGCAGCGAAGGGGGCGGCTTCGGCGCAAAGCTGATGCAACCCGCCAGTGGCACCATCGCAGCCAGTGCGAGCAGCAGTTTGGTGGACGAACGAACCATAGTCACTGTCCCTTTCCGGGCTTGTAATCGGGCAATTTCGACTGGCCGATCAACGAGCTTGCGCCGCCGCGATCGAGCTTTTCGGCGACCGAGGTGAGCGCCTGCGACATCTGGCGCAGATCGTGGACGAGTTGGCCGACCTCGGGGATGGTCTGCTTGGAGAACGCCTGCAAGCCGGGCCGCGCATCGCTGACGGCGGCGTCGAGCGTTTCCATGCTGTGCTGCGCGCTGGCGATCGCCTTGTTGAGGTTGCCCATCACCGGATGGATATCATCCTTCAACATGCCATTGGTGGTGTCGGCGAGATTGCCGATCTGTTCGGCGGCAATTCCCGCCTTTTGCAAGGTCGTTTTGGTTTCGGCGAGCGTGGCGGCGATGTCGGGACCGCGATCGGCCAATGCCTTGGTCAGGCGATTGGTATTGGCGAGGATGCCGGTGATCGACTGCTGGTTCTTCTCCGACAGCACGTCGGACAGTTTCTCGGTCAGCGTCGAAATACGTTCGAGCAATTGCGGAGCCGAACTCAGCAATGCACCGAGGCCTCCCGCCTTGGTCGGGATCGTCGGCACGCCATTGGGGCAATCGTTGAGCGGGTTGACCGCCGGACATGTGATCGGCGGTGCGCCCTTGATCGCGCCATCGAGCTGCACGGTGCTGGTGCCGGTAAAGCTGCCCTGCAGCGTGGCGGTGGTGCCGACCAGGATTGGCGTGTCGGCATTCACGCTGATCCGCACGCGCACCAACTGCGGATCGGGCTTCCACAGCTTGATTTCCTTGACCTGGCCCGACGGCACGCCCGAAAAGGCGACCGCCGATCCCACGGCCAGACCATCGACCGATTGCTTGAAGAAGATATCATATTCCTTGTCGGTGGCGGTGCCCCAGCGTGCGATCCACACCAGGAACAACAACATCACCGCGATCAGGATCAGCACGACGGTGCCGACCAGAACATGGTTCGAGCGGGTTTCCATCAGCTACTGCCTTTCGCTTGCGCGCGTTCTTCATTGTTGTGGACTGTGGCGATCGCGGCGCGCCCGCGCGGCCCCTTGAAATATTCCTGGATCCAAGGGTGGTCGAGCGCCAGCAATTCGTCGATCGTGCCCACCGCAATCACCTTCTTGTCGGCCAGCACGGCGACGCGGTCGCAAATCGCGTAGAGCGTATCGAGATCGTGTGTGATGAGGAACACCGTCAGCCCCAGCGTCTTTTGCAGCGAGGCGGTGAGTTCGTCGAACGCAGCCGCACCGATCGGATCGAGCCCTGCGGTCGGCTCGTCCAGGAACAGCAGTTCCGGATCCAGCGCCAACGCCCGCGCCAGCCCGGCACGCTTCTTCATGCCGCCCGACAGTTCGGCGGGGAATTTCGGCCCTGCGTCGGCTGGCAGACCGGTCATCACCACCTTGTACGCCGCGATTTCGTCGAGCAGCGCGCCTTCCAGATCGGGATAGAATTCGCGCAGCGGCACTTGCACATTCTCGGCCACGGTCAGCGTCGAAAACAACGCCCCTCCCTGGAACAGCACGCCCCAGCGCTTGGTCAGCCCGGTGAGGTCGATTTCCTCGCGATTGACGGTCGATTCGCCAAACACCTCGACGTCGCCCGCGACCGGCACCTGTAAGCCGATGATCGAGCGCATCAGCACCGATTTGCCGGTGCCGGAGCCGCCCACCACACCCAGAATTTCGCCACGACGCACCGTCAGGTCGATGCCGTCATGCACCACTTGGTCGCCAAACGCGCTGCGCAAACCGCGCACGACGATGACGGGATCGTCTGCCTTGCTATCGCGCGTCATATCCAGCCGATCGAGGTGAAGAAGACCGCGAAGAAGGCATCCAGCACGATCACCAGAAAGATCGCCTGCACCACCGCCGATGTGGTGCGGGTGCCGACCTGTTCGGCGTCGCCCTCCACCAGCATGCCCTGGAAGCAGCCGGCCACGGCAATGATGAGGCCGAACACCGGTGCCTTCACCAACCCGACATAAAGATCGGTGATCGGCACGACTTCGCGCAGCCGCTGGACGAAGGTCACCGGCGGAATTCCGAGCGAGACCCAGCATAGCAGCAGACCGCCGATGATCGCGACGATCGACGCGTACATGCCGAGCAGCGGCATCATGATCACCGTCGCCAGCACGCGCGGCAGCACCAGCGCCTCCATTGGCGACACGCCGATCGTGCGCATCGCGTCGACTTCTTCGGTCAGCTTCATCGTGCCGATCTGTGCGGCAAAGGCCGAGCCCGATCGCCCGGCGACCATGATCGCGGTCATCAAGACGCCAAGTTCGCGCAGTGTGATTCGCCCGACCAGATTGATGGTGAGGAACTCCGCCCCGAATTGCTGCAACTGCACAGCTCCCTGCTGTGCAATAACGATGCCGATCAGAAAGCTCATCAGGCCGATGATGCCAAGCGCGCTCACCCCCACCACTTCGAAACGCTGGATCACCGCATTGAAGCGAAAGCGCTTGGGGTGGGTCGTCACATGCCAGAAGGCGATCAGCGTCGCGCCAAGAAAGCCGAGCAGGCCGTAGAGCGTGCGTCCAGTCTGGACGACCGCATCGCCGATTTCGCCGACGACGCGGGTTAAGCTCCCAACGGGGGCGGGGCGCATCGCCACCGGCTGGTCTGCATGGGCGACTTGCGACAGCAGATGTTCGCCATCGGCATCGAGCCCGATCACATCTGCATCATGCTCGGCGGCGAAGCGGTGGATCAGCCATGCCCCCACCGTATCGATTCGCGTGATCGCGCTCAGGTCGACATGCGCGACCTCGCCCTGAAAAGCGCGCAATTGCTCGGGCAACGTCCCGATCGCCGCCAACGAAAGGCTTCCCGTGAAGCGCACGGTGTCGCGGTCGAACGAGAAGGCGGCCATATCGGTCATCTGCTGCCTTCTGTGCTGCAATCGGGGTAGATCGGCAAGGCTCGAACATCCTATGGCGCTGCAATGCACCATCTTAGCGTCTACGATATGGACAAGACTATTACATACGCGCCGACCTGGACTTCGTTCCTTGTCCGCACGGCATGGGCGGAGGCTCCCTGGCGGCTGGCCTTGCTCCCGCTCGCCGGTCTGGCGACGTTGGGCTATGCTGTCGGAGCGATCGGGCGGGCCGGGTTGAAGGAAAGGACGCACGCGCTCCTGCTCGGTAACGCCTTGCCCGAGGCGGTGGCAGCGCGCGCTGCGGCACGATTCGCCGATCGGATCGTGGGCACCGGCGTCTATGCCGGTGCGCTCGCGCAGATCGCGGCGGACCGTGCCGCAGGCTATCGGCTGGTCCTGGCGACTGCGTCCTACGGCTTTTATGCGCGCGCGATCGCCGAACGGCTCGGCTTCGACGCCGTGATCGCGACCGGGGTGGTGCAGGAAGGTGGCGTCCTGCGCGCGCGCATCGCGGGGGAGAATTGCTATGGCGCGGCCAAGCTTCGGATGATCGAGGCGTGGCTGGCAGCGCAGGGGATCGCGCGCGCCGACGCCGTGGCGCGCTTCTATTCGGACCATGTGTCGGACGCGCCGTCGCTGGAATGGGCCGACGTCGGCATCGCCACAAACCCGCACCGGCGGCTGCGCACGCTGGCGCACGCGCGCGGCTGGGCGGTGGAGGATTGGGAGCGTTAGGGCGTGAGCCGGGTATTCGGCGACCGTTACAACGCGACATCCACTGCATGAATTGCCAGCCCGACCAGGCCGCCGACCAACGTTCCGTTGACGCGGATATATTGCAGATCGCGGCCGACCGCGTTTTCCAGGCGGCGCGTGATCGTGCCCGCATCCCAGCCCTGGATCGTTTCCGACACCAGCCGCACGATGCCGTCGCCATAATCCGCCGCCATGCCGACCACGGCGCGGCGCACGAACCGGTTGATCGTCGCGCGGAGCTTCGCATCGGTCTGCAGTGTTTCGCCGAGCTGGCGTAGCGCATCGCCGACCGGGCCTGCCAGCATCGCATCAGGGTTGCGCGCGATCCGCAGCATACCGCCGCGCGCCTGCTCCCACAGCCCGTCGAGCCAGCGCTGCATCGCGGGATTGTCGATGATCTCGCTTTTCACCGCCGCCACGCGCTCGCGCATGCGGGGATCGTTGATCAGATCATGGGCAAGCGCGGCGAGCCCCGCCTCGGCCTTTTCGCGCAACGGGTGGTCGGGATCCTCGGCGATGCCGGTCAGCAAGCCATTGAGGCCATCGATGATCTTGGTCGCCAGCGTCTCGTCCAGCCCGGTCCAGCGCATCACGCTGCCTGCCCGGTCATGCACCATCTGGCGGATAAGCTGTTCGTTGGAGGCCAGCAACCGTGCGCCCCAGCGAACAATACCATCGAGCAGCGGCAAATGCCTGTCTTCGGCGATCGCCGCGCTCAACGCCTGCCCGAGCAAAGGCGATACGTCGAGCGCGCGCAGCCGTTGCCCGATCCCGGCCTTGACCATTCCGCCGAGCCGCTGCTGGTCGAACGCTTCCAATATATGCGCGGCCAGGGCGGCGGCACCGCGTCGCAACCGGCCATCGCCGCCGGGCGGATTGGCGAGCCAGCGGCCCGCCGCTCCGGCTATGTCGACCCCGCGCATGCGCCGCGCGACGACGCCCGGAATCAGGAAATTGTCGCGCAGGAAAGCGGCGAGCGTGGTGCCGATGCGATCCTTGTTGCGCGGGATGATCGCGGTGTGCGGGATGGGCAAGCCAAGCGGATGGCGGAACAAGGCCGTCACCGCGAACCAGTCGGCCAGCCCGCCGACCATCGCCGCCTCGGCAAAGGCCCGTACGAAGCCGAGTGCGGGATAGCGATCATCGAAGGCGCGCGCGATCAGGAAGGTCGCCGCCATGAGCACGAGCAGCCCGCCCGCGATCCAGCGCATCCGCACCAGGCCAGCGGGCGGGGCCTCGAAGGTGCGGGGTGGTCGGGTGCGGCTCATGCCCCGACCAATCCCCGAACGCCGCGATAGTTCAAGTGCAAAGCGGCGTTTGTACAATTGCGCGTCGTGTCGCGTGCGGTGTTACTCCGCCGGTTGTGCCAGATCGTCCGGGCCATGGCCAAGCCGCGCTGCGGCAGCGCCAAGCTCGGGCCGACGCGGCGGGCGGTTCTCGATCAGCGGACCATGGTCGTCGCCTGCGCGATACGTCAGCAGGTTACGGCGCAGGAACGGCCCGATTCGCCCTTCCAGCCCGACCGCCAGGCTGAAGCTGGCCGGCACGATCAGCAAGGTCAGCACCGTCGACATCAACAGGCCGCCGATCACGGTGATGCCCATCGGCACGCGGAACGATCCGTCGCCGTTGAGCGCCAGCGCGGTCGGCACCATGCCCGCGACCATCGCGACCGTGGTCATCACGATTGGCTGGGCGCGCTTGTGCCCGGCGTCGATGATCGCGGTGACTTTGTCGATGCCCTTGTTCATCTCCTCCAGCGCGAAATCGATCAGCAGGATCGAGTTCTTGGCGACGATGCCGAGCAGCATGATCAAGCCGATATAGACCGGCATCGAGATCGGCGTGTTGGTCAGCCACAGGCCGATCAGCCCGCCCAGCGGTGCCACCGCCAGCGACATCACGTTGATGAACGGCGGCAGCAAGCGCCGGTAGAGCAGCACCAGCACCGCAAACAGCAACACCACGCCTGCAAACAGCGCGACGATGAAATTGTTGATTAGTTCGTTCTGCCACTTCGATTCGCCCAGCACCAACTCGCGCACGCCCATTGGCAGGGCCTTCATGATCGGAAGCGCGTGAATCTCCTTCTGCGCTGTTCCGCTGACGACACCGGGCGAAAGATCGGCACCGACGGTCAATTGGCGTTGCTGCGCGACGCGTTCGATCTTGGTCGGTCCCGCGCCGAAGCCGATGTCGGCGACGACGTTGAGCGGGACCGAGCCGCCGGTGGCGGTTTGCACCGGGATGTTCTGGATCGTCGACAGGCGCTGCCGCGAATCCTGGTCGAGCGCAACGCGGATCGGGATCTGGCGATCGGACAGAGAGAATTTGGCGCTGTTCTGATCGATATCGCCCAGCGTCGCCAGCCGGATCGCGTTGGACATGGCCGCCGTGGTCACGCCCAGGCTCGCCGCCAAGTCCATATGCGGGGTGATGACGATCTCAGGGCGTTTCAAATCGCCGCCGATGCGCGGCGCGACCAGACCCGGCAAGCGCGACATCTGCTCGACCAATTTGGCCCCGGTTTCCGCCAGCAATTTGGGATCGTCACCACCCAGCGTGATGGTGAGCGCGCGCCCGCTGCCGCCCCAGCCGCTGTCCGAGCGGAAGGAAACGCGCGCATCGGGAATTTTCTGCAGTTCGGGCGCGAGCGAGCGTTCAAACTCATAGCTCTTCATCGTGCGTTCTTTTTTCGGCTTGAAGATCGCGCGGACGCGACCGTTGCCGACAAACGCACGAGCATAGACCGAATCGACCCCCGGTTGTTTCTGAAGGAAGGTCGCGACGCGAGTCACCACCGCCTGCGTTTCGGCGAGGGTGGTGCCGGGCACCATCTCGATCAGCGCGGTGCTGCTGTCGCTGTCGCGCAGCGGCTGGAAGGTCGACGGGAGCACCGAGAACAGGAAGATGGTTGCGCCGAACGCGGCCGCACCGGCGACAACCGCAGACCAGCGGTGGAGCAAGGTCCATTTCAGAATGCGGATATACGCATCCATGATGAAGCCTTCACCGTGCGAGGCTTCGCCATGCGACTTCAGGAAATAAGCGGCGAGCATCGGCGTGATGAGGCGCGCGACGGCAAGGCTCATCAGCACCGAGGCGACCACCGTCAGGCCGAAATTCTTGAAGAACTGCCCGGAAATGCCGGGCATCAGGCCGACCGGCAGGAACACCGCGACGATCGCCATCGTCGTGGCGAGCACGGCCAGGCCGATTTCGTCGGCGGCGTCGATCGCGGCCTGATAGGCGGATTTGCCCATGCGCATGTGGCGCACGATGTTTTCGATCTCCACGATCGCATCGTCCACCAGCACGCCCGCGACCAGGCTGAGCGCCATCAGCGTCATGTTGTTGAGCGTGAAGCCCATCAGCTTCATGACCCAGAAAGTCGGGATCGCGGACAAGGGGATGGCGAGCGCCGAGATGACGGTCGAGCGCCAATCGCGCAGGAAGATCAGCACGATCACCACCGCCAGCGCGGCACCCTCGACCATCGCTTCCATCGCGGCGTCATATTGCGCCTTGGTGTATTTCACACTGTCGGCGATGCGCTTGAAATGGACCTTGGGGTACCGCTTCTCGAGCGCGGCCAGTTTCTTTTCGGCTTCGGCGAAGACGGCAACGTCCGACGCGTTCTTGGCGCGCTGGAAATCGAAGCTCAGCACCTGTTTGCCGTCGAGCTGCGAGGCTGAACGCTGTTCGGCGTAGAGATCTTCCACGCGGCCGAGATCGGCAACCTTGATCGTACGCCCATTACCCGTGGCGATTTGCACCTGGCCGAGCTCATAGGCGGTCTGCGCGTTGCCGAGCACGCGCACCGATTGTTCGGAGCCCGCAATCTGCGCGCGACCGCCCGCCGCGTTCAAATTGACCTGGCGCAGTTGCTGGTTGACCTGCGCCGCCGTCAGCCCCTGCGCCGACAGCTTTACCGGATCGAGGATGACGCGGATTTCGCGGTTGACGCCGCCATTGCGCTGCACCCCGGCGAGCCCCGAGACCGACAGCAATTCCTTCGACACGGTATTGTCGATGTACCAGCTCAATTGCTCGACGGTGAGATCGGTGCTGATCGCGGCATAGCTGGCGAGATCGTTACCGGTGGTGTCGGCGCGCATGATCTGCGGTTCGAGAATGCCCTCGGGCAGATTGCTGCGGATCTGCGCGATGGACGAGCGCACGTCCTCGACCGCGCGGTCGATCGGCGTGCCGATCGCGAGCTGGACGATCGTTTGCGAATCGCCCTCGGTCACGGTCGAATTGATCTCGTCGATGCCCTGCAGCGATCGCACAGCGGCTTCGACGCGCTGGGTAACCTGCGTTTCCAGCTCGCTTGGCGCGGCACCGGGTTGCGAGATATCGATGATGACGACCGGAAAATCGATGTCCGGCTGGTTGTTCACGTCCAGGCTGCGAAAGCTGACAATGCCAGCGATCGTCAGCATGACGAACAGCACGATCGACGGGACCGGGTTGCGGATCGACCAAGCCGAGATGTTCCGGAAGTTCATCGACCTACCTCTTATTTGCCGCGTCGGCCGTCACCAGCGCCGGATTGACCTTTTGGCCCGGCGTAAGGAACGCCCCCGCCGTCAGCACGACCCGCTCGGTGCCGTTAAGTCCGGAGGCGATCGCCACGCCCTTGTCGGACACTTCGCCAACCGTGATCGCGCGGCGCGTTGCCTTGTCGTCAGGCCCGACGACATAGACGTAATTGCCCTTTTCATCGCTCTGGATCGAAGCGTTGGGCAATTGCGGGACGTCGGTCGTGCCAGCCACGATCGTTGCCGCTGCAAAGCCACCGGGACGCAGCAGGGGGCTGTAGGGCAGCGCGATGCGCGCAATACCCTGGCGCGACTGCGGATCGATCACGGGCGACACCTGCCACACCTCGCCGGTAAACACGTCACTGCCGCCGACCGGCGTCACCTTCGCCTGCGATCCGACGTGCAGACCGCGCAGGTCGGCCTCGCTGACTTGCGCGCGCAGCTCCAACTGGCCGTTTTCTGCCATGCGGAACAGCACGCCCGAGCCCGCCGAGACGACCTGACCGGCCTCGACGTTGCGCGTCAGCACCAGCCCGGCGGCGGGTGCGCGAATGTCCAGGCGACCATTGCTCGCCTGTTGCTGCGACAGCTGCGCTTCGGCCACTTTCACGCGCGCGGCGGCGGCGTCGCGAGTCGCGGTCTTGGTGTCGATGTCGGAGCGGGAGATAAAGCCCCGCGACACCAACTGCTTGGCGCGGTCGAGTTGGGACTGGGCGAGCGTCGCGTCGGCCTGCGCGACCTTGATCTGCGCGGCCAGCGAGGCCGCCGTCTGCGTCTGCACCGAGCGGTCGACTCGCGCCAGCACTTGGCCCTTCTCGACCCATTGGCCGGGCTCTACCAGCACGCGCGTCACGATGCCGCCTTCGCCGGAGACGCCGACGGGCATATCGCGCCGTGCGGCAAGCGACCCCGTTGCCGAAATCGTGCGCGCGACGCTGGAGCGGCCGGGGATCACCACCGATACCAGCGGCAATTGTTCTGTCGGCTTGGCCGCGGGTGGGCTGCTCCGACCGAAGATCAGATAACCGCCCACCAAAAGCAGCACAATCACCGCGCCGACAATGGCAAACAGCCGCCAGCGCGACCGCCCGGGGCCGCCCGGTAGGCTGAGCACCTCCTCATTGCCGATCGCCCGCGTCTCATAGTTCATGTGCGTCAATCCCCGCCCCCTGGGCTCTCATCCTATCGCGACAGTGTGCGGCTGCCGACGTTCATTCTTGCTGTGTTATAGAAATAGATCACCAACCTCAAGAGGCTGATCTGTCAGAATATGGCATGGCGTGTTTCTGGCCCGCTCGCAATACGATCGGCGCGAATCGGTCGCAACCGCGCAGCTTTATGTCCGCTTATGGCCCCATTTTGTCACGGTGTCGAAACAAACTGCTTGCATCGATGCAGGGCGGACGCGAGGCTCGCCCGGATTGCCACAATGCGGACGCTATGGGAGAAAAGGCGATGGAACGTTCTATTCTCGGTTGGCTGCTGATCGGACTGGTTGCCGGCGTGCTCGGCAAGCTTATCATGCCGGGTAGAGACCCGGGTGGCTTTATTGTCACGATTCTTATCGGCATTGCGGGCGCGTTTCTTGCGGGGTTCATTGCCAAATCGATGCACATCGCGTTGGTGGGTGGCTGGGAGAACTATGCGGCCGCGACTGGCGGCGCGGTTATTGTCCTGGCTCTGTACCGTATCGTTGTTGTGCGGCGTAATCGATAATCTGTTCATCTCCGGTTGGTGAGAAGGCTGCCATCGTCGCCCGCACAATGCGAGCCGAAGAGCGGTTCGTTCTACCGGGAGTGTTTTCATGCGTTCGACCTTCTTTCTGCTTGCCCCTGCTTTGATGCTGGCGGCGGTCAGCCCCGCTGTCGCGCAAACCGCGCCGGCCTTGCTGCCCGATGGCACCCTGCTCGATATCACGGCGGAGGGGCACGTCGCGCGGGTGCCCGACGTTGCGACGATCCGGGCAGGGGTGGTTACGCAAGGACAGACCGCAGCGGCGGCGCTGTCGGACAATGCCGCGCGCATGGTCCGGGTTCTCTCTGCGCTGAAAAAGGCGGGAGTCTCGGCTCGCGACGTGCGCACCGCCAATGTCTCGCTCAGTCCGCAATATCGCTACGCAGACGGGCAGGCCCCGGTGGTCACAGGCTATCAAGCCAGCAACAGCGTCTCCGTTCGCTTTCACGATCTTGCCAAATCAGGGGCAATTCTGGATGCGTTGGTCGCGGAAGGCGCGAACCAGATCGATGGGCCAAGCCTCTCGATCGACCAGCCCGACGCGGCGCTTGATGAAGCGCGGAGTTCGGCCGTGAAGATCGCGCAGGCGCGTGCCGAGCTTTACGCCAAGGCTTCCGGGCTGTCGGTGGCACGGATCGTGTCGATCGCGGAACGCGGTGCCAATGACGGCGCGACGCCACAGCCGCCGATGCTCTTTGCCCGCCAGATGAAGGCGAGCGACGCGACCCCCGTTGCGGCGGGCGAAACCGAAGTGTCGGTGACGCTGTCGGTACGCTTCCTGCTGAAATGACCTGCGGCACCTTCGCGATGCGGTGAACGAAAAAAGGCCGCCGGGATCGCTCCCGGCGGCCTTTTTTGTAGCTTGGTTGCGCTTAGCGGACCGAGCCGCGGCGGATGAGATTGACGATCGCCAGTAGAATGATCGCGCCAATCAAAGAATATACGAAGGTCATGACAGTAATGACCTGGTTGATGCCCGCTCCGAACAGGAACGATGCAATCACCGATCCGATAATGCCGACGACGACGTTGAGAACAATGCCCTGCTGTCCATCGGTGCGCATCACCATGCTGGCGAGCCAGCCGCAAACACCACCGACCACGAGCCAAACAATGAGACCGATCATCTTACCCTCCATTTTCCCGGCTGCATCCGGGATACGGGGACAAGACTCACGAATTGCGATTTTTGTTCCGGCTACGGTTTGAAGAGTGGCGTGCGACGGTCAGTATTTCTGCTGACGCTCGTAGAGCGATTTGTAATGCTGGATCCGCGTGACGCGCAGGCCCGGCATCCCCGAGCGGTCAATCGCCCGCTGCCAGCCCGCAAATTCCTCGACCGTCAGGCCGTAGCGATCGCACACCTCGTCCACCGACAGCAGTCCGCCATTGACCGCGGCGACCACCTCGGCCTTGCGGCGAACGACCCAGCGGGTCGTCTCCGGCGGCGGAAGCGATTCGAGCGTCAGTGGCTCTCCGAGGGGGCCGATCACCTTGGCTGGGCGAATCTTCTGGTTTTCGATCATTCTGTAACCTCGTGGCGGGGCGGGGGGACCCCTGCATCTTAATAACGGTCATTACTCTAAGGACTTGAACGTCGGCTAAAGCGGCTCGGTAAACAGCGCCTTCATTTTTCGGGCTCCCGCATCGGCGAGGCGGCGAGCATCTCAGCCACGGCGAGGTTGAACGTGCCGTGGGCGGGTGCGAACCACGCGCGCTGCAGCGTGATGGAGGGCAGGCGTCCCTGAACCAGCGCGGTCGGGCTGGCGGCCTGCCGCGCGGCGATACCGACCATCAGCACGGCGAGGTCGGGCGGCAGCGCCACCACCGTCGCATCGGCTTCGAATCTGGAAAAACTCAGGTCCACGCATGCACTTCCGCTAAGGATCGAACTCTATCTGTAGCGGCGAGGTTCTTTCGGGCGGGTAAAGCCGCCGATCTTTTTTTGGGTTTTTTGCATGTGCGCGTAGGAGCGCCTATCTCCGCCGCCATGAACGAAGCCGATTTTCAACTGGGTGCCGATCTTGCAGGCAAGCGTATCGTCGTCGCCATGTCGGGCGGCGTCGATAGCTCGGTCGTGGCGGCGCTCGCCGCGCGGACGGGGGCGGAGACGATCGGGATCACGCTGCAACTCTACGATCATGGCGAGGCGGTCGGGCGCGCGGGGTCGTGCTGCGCCGGGCGCGACATTCGCGATGCGCGCAGCGTGTGCGACCGGCTCGGCATCGCGCATTATGTGTTCGACCATGAATCGCGCTTTCGCGACCAGGTGATCGATCGCTTTGCCGACGATTATCTCGCCGGGCGGACCCCGATCCCGTGCGTTCAGTGCAATATGGGGCCGAAATTCACCGATCTGCTCGCCGCCGCGCGCGATCTGGGGGCGGATTGCCTGGCGACCGGACATTATGTGCGGCGCGTGGAAGGGCCGGGGGGTGCTGAACTGCACCGCGCCTTCGACCCCGCGCGCGACCAGAGCTATTTCCTGTTCGCAACCACGCAGGAGCAACTCGATTATCTGCGTTTTCCGCTGGGCGGCTTGCCCAAGCCGCGCGTGCGCGAAATCGCAGCCGAATTGGGGCTGGGGGTGGCGGGCAAGCCGGACAGTCAGGATATCTGCTTCGTGCCCGACGGCGATTATGCGTCGCTGGTCAAGAAGTTGCGGCCCGAGGCCGACACCAGCGGCGAAATTGTCGACGAGGCGGGCCGCGTGCTCGGGCGGCACCGTGGCCTGATTCACTTCACTGTCGGACAGCGGCGTGGCCTGGAAATCGGCGGCACGCCGGAGCCGCTGTATGTCATCCGACTGGAGGCCGCGACCAAGCGCGTGATCGTCGGCCCCAAGGCGGCGCTAGCGGTGGGCGCGGCGCGGTTGAGCGGGGTCAATTGGCTGGGCGGGGATTATGCCGGGCCGATGACGGCCAAGGTCCGTTCGCTCGCCAAGCCGGTTGCGGCACGCTTCGATGGCGCGCGCGTGAGCTTCGATGCGCCCGAATATGGCGTGGCACCGGGGCAAGCGACGGTGCTCTATGCCGGCGACCGCGTGCTGGGCGGCGGCTGGATCGAGGAGACCGAAGGCGCGCTCGTCGCGGCCTGACGCGGGTCAGGGTAGGAAGAACGTCCCTTCCATCACCGTCACGCACTGCCCGCCAAGCACGACGCGGTCGCCAGCGAGCTGGCACGTCAAATGCCCGCCGCGGGCGCTTGCCTGATACGCTGTGAAGCGATCGCGGCCGAGGCGCGCGGCCCAATAGGGCGTCATTACCGCGTGCGCCGAGCCCGTGACGGGGTCCTCGTCGATCCCGGCACCGGGCGCGAACACCCGGCTGATCACGTCGGTTTCATCGCCAGGCGCGGTGACGATGGTGAGGACATCGACCTCGGCACCGCCCCCCGCCGCCGGGTCGGCGGGCGAGGGCCGCCCGAGCGCGCGGAAATCGGGGTCGAGCGCGCGAATCTGCGCGGCATTTTCGAGCACGATCAGCGCATAACGATGCGGATGCCACAGCGTTTCGACCGCCGCCTCGACTCCGAGAGCCGCGACGATATGCGGCAGCGGCTTGGGCGAGGGGCCCCAGGCGGGCAAAGCCAGCTCATACCCGCTTCCCGCGCGCGCAACCGACAGGATCCCCGCCTTGCGCGTGCGGAAGGTGACGCGGTCGCGCTCGGGATCGCTCGACAGCACGAAATGCCCGCTGGCCAGCGTGGCGTGGCCGCACAACACCACCTCGTTGGTGGGGGTGAACCAGCGCAATTCGAAATCGCTCTCGCCGCTTTCATCAGGCAGGATGAACGCGGTTTCGCTGAGATTGTTCTCGGCGGCGATCGCCTGGAGCACATCGTCATCGAGCCACGCTGCAAGCGGCATCACCGCCGCCGGATTGCCTTTGAAGGCTGCGCTGGCAAAGGCGTCGATCTGGACGATGGGCAGTCTCATGCGCGTTTCCCGAACCAATGGGGGGTGACGTCGGCCTCGACCAGCGGGTTGTCGGTATCGACATGCCCTTCGGGGTCGAGATGGATCAGCACCTCAACCTTGGGGAAGGCCTTGTGCAGCGCGCGTTCGACGCCCTCGACCACCTTGTGCGCCTGCGCGACGGTGATGTCGCCCGGCACTTCCATATGAAATTGCGCGAAATCGTGCGTGCCGGCGTGGCGCGTGCGGAAATCGTGAATGCCCTTGATGCCGGGCTGGCGCGCGGCGACCTCGATAAACTCGGCGCGCATCGCCTCGGGCCATTCCTTGTCCATCAAATGGTCGATCGCGTTGGACGAGGCGCGGAAGGCACCATAAGCGAGCCACACCGCGATCACGATGCCGAAGATCGGATCGGCGCTGCGCCAACCGAGATATTGGTCGAGCACCAAGGCCACGATCACCGAGCCGTTGAGCAGCACGTCCGATTGATAATGGACGTTATCGGCAACGATCGCGACCGAGCCGGTGCGGCGGATGACGGCGCGCTGATAGGCGAGCAGCACCATGGTCGCGAAAATCGCGATCAGCGACACGCCAATGCCGAATTCCGCACCCTGCGTCGGCTCGCTGCTGCCGAGCGCAGCGATCGCACGCCATGCTATCCCGGCGGCGGAGGCGGTGATCAGCATGACCTGGAACAAGGCCGCGAGCGATTCCGCTTTGCCATGGCCGAAGCGGTGGTCGTGGTCGGCTGGCTGCGCGGCCAGGCGCACGCCGTACAGCGTTACTGCGCTGGCCAGCAAGTCGAGCCCCGAATCCGCCAGGCTACCGAGCATAGCGATCGAGCCCGTGGACCAGGCGGCATAGGATTTTAGCGCAATCAGGAAGATCGCCATGGCAACGCTGGCGATCGCCGCGCGCACGGCAAAGGGGATCGCGCGGCGCTGTTCCTCGGTCATGGGTAAAGCAGCCCCTCGGTCCAGCCATCGGCGGTGCGCGTGAACAGGCGACGTTCGTGCAGGCGGTGTGCGCGGTCCTGCCAGAATTCGATGCGGTCAGGCGTCACGCGATAGCCGCCCCAATACGGTGGGCGCGGCACGTCCTGGCCTTCGAACTTGGCCTGAAACTCGGCGAAGCGCGCTTCGAAGATCGCGCGGTCGGCCAGCGGGCGCGACTGGTCCGAGGCCCAGGCACCAAGCTGCGAGTCGCGCCCGCGGGAGGCGAAATAGGCATCGGATTCGGCATCGGTGACGCGGCTGATCGCGCCTTCGATGCGGATCTGCTGGCGCTGCGACTTCCAGTGGAACAGCAAGGCGGCGTGCGGATTGGCGTCGAGATCGCCAGCCTTGCGGCTCTCTCGGTTGGTGTAGAACACGAACCCCTCGGGGCTGCGGCCCTTCAGCAGCACCATCCGCACCGACGGGCGTCCGTCGGCGTCGGCAGTCGCCAGCGCCATGGCGTTGGTGTCATTGGGTTCGCTGGCGCGTGCGGCGGCGTACCAGAGTTCGAACAGGGCAAAGGGGTCGTCAGTCATGGGGCTGCTGTAGCGTGCTCGCGCCGTTGCGTCACCCCGAAGCAGGGTAAAGGGAACGACTCTGCCCGCCAGGGATTGAATCGTCTTCGCAACGATGAGGGGCAGGACGATGGCGGCACGGGCCTATTGGCAAGGACAGATCCGGCTCGCGCTCGTCTCGATTCCCGTCGAAATCTACAGCGCGACCAAATCGGGCGCGCAGATCAGCTTCAAACAAATCCATGAGCCGAGCGGCAAGCCGATCCATTACGACAAGGTGGTCACCGGCGTTGGTCCCGTCGACACCGATGAGATCATGAAGGGCTTCGAATATGAAAAGGGCTCTTACGTGCTGCTCGGGCAGGACGAGATCGATGCGGTGAAGCTCGAGTCGAAGAAGACGCTGGAGCTCACGCAGTTCGTCGACGCGAGCGAGATCGACGTGCTCTATTACGAAAAGCCCTATTTCGTGGTGCCGGCCGACGATCTGGCCGAGGAGGCGTTCATCGTGCTGCGCGAGGCGCTGCGGCGGACCAAGAAGGTCGGGCTCGGCCAATTGGCGATGCGCGGGCGCGAATATGTCGTCAGCCTGAAACCGTGTGGTCGCGGCATGGTGCTGGAAACGCTGCGCTATGCCGATGAGGTCAACAAGGCGCAGGGCTATTTCCGCGACATTCCCGATGACACGCCCGATGCCGATCTGATGGAACTGGCCGAGGCGCTGATCGAGAAGAAGAGCGGGGCCTTCCACCCGCAGGATTTCCACGATCGCTATGTCGATGCGCTGCGCGACCTGGTCGAGCGCAAGCGCAAGGCGAAGGGCGGCAAGATCATCGAGGATGCGGGCGACGATGCGCCCAAAAAGGGCGGATCGAACGTGGTCGACCTGATGGCGGCGCTGAAGAAGTCGATGGGTGGCGCGGCTCCGGCCAAGCCAGCGGCGAAACCCGCCGCCAAGAAAGCCCCCGCCAAGCGCGCCCCGGCGAAAAAACGTGCATAGCGCCGTTTCTTCTCCCCTCCCCGGAAGGGAGGGGGTAGGGGGTGGGTCGGCTTATGGCGGAGCCGATTGCCCGTTTCAGAGCAACCCACCCCCAACCCCTCCCTTTCAGGGAGGGGAGGCCATATGACGCTCGACCCGCTCGCCAAATACAACGCCAAGCGCGACGTCGCGAAGACCGCAGAGCCTGCGGGCACGCTCGAACCCTGGCACGGCAATCGCTTCATCGTGCAGAAGCACGACGCCTCGCGACTGCACTGGGATTTCCGGCTGGAAGTCGATGGCGTGCTGAAAAGTTGGGCGGTGACGCGCGGGCCTAGCCCCGACCCCGCGCAGAAGCGGCTGGCGGTGCGGACCGAGGACCATCCCTTGTCCTATGCCGATTTCGAGGGGACGATCCCGGCGGGCGAATATGGCGGCGGCACTGTGATGCTGTGGGACAGCGGCACCTGGTCCCCGATCAAGGGCAAGAGCGCCGAGGACCTCGACCAAGGCCACCTCCACTTCGTGCTCGACGGCCAGCGCATGAAGGGCGAGTGGCTGCTGATCCGGCTGAAACCGCGCGGCAAGGAGAAGGCTGAGAACTGGCTGCTGCGCAAGATCGACGATGCGGAGGCAGGCGGGGCCGATACGCTGGTCGAAACCGCGCTGACCAGCGTGACGACCGGGCGCACAATGGCGGAGATTGCGGAAGGGAAGAAGCCGACGGCTCCCCGGCGAAAGCCAGGGGCCAGGGTTGCAAAAGCTGCGCCCGTTGCTGGGGAGCCCGGCGTTCGCCGGAAAACGGCCGCCAGGCCGGTGTTCCAGGAGCCGCAGCTTTGCACCCTCGTCGATTCCGTTCCGACCGGTAGCCAATGGCTGCATGAGGTGAAGTATGACGGCTATCGCGCGCTGATCGCGGTCGACAAGGGCAAGGCCACGGTGTTCACGCGTAGCGGGCTCGACTGGACCGACAAGTTCCAGGCGATTGCCGATGCCGTCGCCAGGCTCCCGGTCGAGACCGCACTGTTCGATGGCGAGATCGTCGCGTTCAAGGATGGCCGCCCCGATTTCTCGACGCTGAAGGACGCGATCGCGTCCGGCGGCGACATGACCTTTTTCGCTTTCGATCTGCTGAACCTAAACGGCGAGGATTTGTCCGGCCTTTCCAATCTCGCGCGCAAGCAGCGGCTCCAGCCTTTGATCGACGGCAAGGACCCGCGCGTCCAATATTCCGACCATATCGCCGGGCAGGGCGAGCCATTGTTCGAAACGATGTGCAAGGAAGGCTATGAGGGCGTCGTCTCCAAACGCGCCGACGCACCCTATCGCGGCAAGCGCACGCAGGCGTGGCTCAAGACCAAATGCACGCGGCGGCAGGAGTTCGTCATTGTCGGCTGGACGCCGAGCGCCAAGTCGCGCGGGTTCGCGTCGTTGTTGCTCGGGCTGAACGGGCCGGATGGGCTGGTCTATGCCGGCAAGGTCGGCACCGGCTTCGACACCGCGACAATGCTCGATCTGCGCGCGCGGCTGGAAAAGATCGAGCGCAAGACGCCGACCGTGGACGCGCCGCGCGCGGCGGTGCGGGGTGCGCATTGGGTGTCGCCAAAGCTGGTCGCCGAGGTGGCCTTTGCCGAGACCACGCCTGATGGCGTATTGCGGCATTCGAGCTTCATCGGCCTGCGCGAGGACAAGCCAGCGCGCGAGGTGGTGGCGGAAACGCCGGTGCAGCCGGAAGCGGCGGAAACGCCCGAAATCCACATCAAGGTCAGCAGCCGCGACCGGGTGATCTTCCCCGAATCGAACATCACCAAGGGCGACCTCGCCGATTATTACGCCAAGGTCGCGGGCATCATGCTGCCCTGGGCCGCCAACCGGCCGATCAGCCTGGTGCGCTGTCCGCAGGGGCGCGCCAAGCAATGTTTCTTCCAGAAGCATGACGCGGGCAGCTTCAAGGGCGAGCATGTCCACACGGTGCCGATCACCGAGAAGGACGGGTCATCCGAAGAGTATCTGTACATCGACGATGCCGACGGGCTGGTCGCGTGCGTGCAGATGGGCACGATCGAATTCCACGGCTGGGGATCCTCGGTCGCCACGCTGGAACAGCCCGATCGCATGGTGTTCGATCTCGACCCCGATGAGGGGCTGGGCTTCGATCTGGTCAAGAAGGCCGCGGTCGAGTTGAAGGAGCATCTTGCCGAGCTGGGGCTGGTCAGCTTCGCGATGCTGTCGGGCGGCAAGGGTGTGCATGTCGTCGTGCCGCTGACCCCACAGGCCGAATGGCCCGCGGTCAAGGATTTTGCCGATCGCTTCGCCCGCGCGCTGGGGGAGGCTGCGCCCGACCGCTTCGTCGCGACCATGTCCAAGGCCAAGCGCAAAGGGCGGATCTTCATCGACTGGCTGCGCAACCAGCGCGGCGCGACCGCTGTGCTGCCCTATGTCGCGCGCGCGCGTGCCGGGGCACCGGTGGCGGCACCGGTCTCGTGGAGTGAACTCGGCGGCATCGACACCGCCGCGCGCTGGAGCATCCACAATGCCGACGAGTTGATCGCGCGCGCCGCGTCGCGAGAACTGGCGGGGTGGGGCATTGCCGATCAGGTGCTGCCCGATTTGTGACGGGCGGCGTCCAGACTAGACGGTGACCTGCTCGCCCAATTCCAGCACCTTGCCGGGCGGAATCTTCAGGAAGTCGGTCGGGTCGCTGGCATTGCGTTGCAGGAACATGAAGATGCGGTCCTGCCATAGCGGCATGCCCTGATTGGCGGCGGGCTTGATCGTGTTGCGGCCGATGAAATAGCTGGTCTTGGCGGGGTTGAGCACCTTCTTGTGGCTCACCGCCTCCAGCCCCAGGTCGCGCGGCACGTCGGGCGATTCCATGAAGCCATAGGTCAGCACCACGATCACGAAATTGTCGTCTACCGGGCGGATTTCAGAGCGTTCGCTGGCCTCGACCGAGGGGCGGTCGGCGGTGCGCACGCTGACGATCAGGTTCTTTTCGTGCAGCACCTTATTGTGCTTGAGATTGTGCAGCAGCGCCCCCGGCGCGCTGTCGGGGTTGGCGGTAAGGAACACGGCAGTGCCTTCGACACGCTCGGGCGGGCGCTTGGCGAGCGCGGCGGCGAGATCGGCGAGCGGCACGCTCTGCCGTGCTTCGAACGCGCGGACGATGCCGCGACCGCGATTCCAGGTGTAGATGATCAGCCCGATCGCGCCTGCTACTACCAGCGGCACCCAGCCACCTTCGATGACGCGCAGGATGTTTGCGCCGAAGAAGATCAAATCCAGCGTGAGGAACGGCAGGATCACCGCCAACGCCAGCGGCCGTCCCCAGTTCCAGCGATGCCGCACAACGATGTAGGCGAGCAGCGTCGTCACCACCATCGTACCGGTTACCGCGATGCCATAAGCGGCGGCCATCGCCGAGGAGGTGCGGAACTGGATGACCAATACCAACACCCCGGCCAACAGCAGCCAGTTGATCGACGGGAGGTAGATTTGCCCGGCTTGCGTCGCCGAGGTCTGCAAGATGCGCAGGCGTGGCAACAGGCCGAGCTGGATCGCCTGTTGCGTCAGCGAATAGGCACCGGTGATCACCGCCTGGCTGGCAATCACGGTTGCCAGCATCGCGAGAACGATCAGCCAGGGGCGCACGCTCTCGGGTGCCATGACGAAGAACCAGTCCTGGTTCACGAACGGTTTGCCCGACGCCGCTGCCGCTTCGAGCGCGTTCAGGGCATAAGCCCCCTGGCCCAGATAATTGAGGACGAGGCAGGGGAAAGCGAGGAAGAACCAGCCGATGCGGATCGGCTTGATCCCAAAATGGCCCATGTCGGCGGTCAGCGCCTCCGCTCCGGTTACCGTCAGGAACACCGCCCCCAGCACGAACAGGCCCGTAACGCCGTGCGTGGCAAGCAGGATCGCGCCATAATGCGGCGAGAGCACGCGCAGGATCGAAGGTTCGTCGGTGATATGCCACAGGCCGAGCCCGCCGATCGCCAGAAACCACACGATGCACACTGGCCCGAACAGCGCGGAAACACTCGCCGTTCCGCGGCTCTGGATGAAAAACAGCGCGACGAGGATCACGATCGTCACGCCGAGGATCGCCGAGTCATCGAAAATAGTGGCAAGCGCAGGAATGGTCTTCAGCCCCTCCACCGCCGACAGCACCGACAAAGCGGGCGTGATGATCGCATCGCCGTAGAAGAGCGAGGCCCCCGCCGCCCCCAGCACCAGCGCGATGAGCGAGCGCCGCCCCAGCGCGCGCCGGGCGAGTGCGGTGAGCGCCAGCACGCCGCCTTCGCCCTGATTGTCGGCGCGCATCAGGAAGATGACATATTTGACCGTGACGACCAGGATCAGCGACCAGATTGCGAGGCTCAGCACGCCCAGAATCTCGCCGGCGTCGATGCCGTCGCCTGCCGTCTGGCTCAACGCTTCGCGAAAGGCATAAAGCGGGCTGGTGCCGATATCGCCGAACACCACGCCGATCGCGCCGATCGTCAGGGCCAGCAACGCCGGATGCGGCGCGTGCGGGGCAGGACTGTCAGGCTTGGTCGCGGTCGCTGCGGTCATAAGGGGTAAAATGGCTCGTCAGGAAGGACGGCGCGCTTTACGCTCGTGGGGGCTTTGCGCAAGGCCTTTGATACCCGCGCTGGCCATGCGGCCTGGTTACCGTTGCGCCACGGCCACCATTGCGACATAGGCGAACGATGGTTCCCTTTTCGTTCGCAGGCCGTGATTTGCTGGCCCTGGGCAGCGGCGCGCTGTTCTGGCCCGCGCGCGGTGCGGTGCTGGTGGCCGACCTGCATTTCGAAAAAGCGAGCTGGTATGCGCGCGGCGGCCAGATGCTGCCGCCATATGACTCGCTGGCGACGCTGGCGGATCTGACCGCCCTGGTCGAGACACTGCGCCCGCGCGAGATCTGGTGCCTGGGCGACAGTTTCCATGACGATGAGGGGTGCGATCGCTTGCCGGATGCGGCGCAGGCGCGGCTGCGTGCGCTGACCGGTGAGGTTGCATGGACGTGGATCACCGGCAACCATGATGCGGGGATGGTCGATCGTTGCGGCGGGGTCGTGGTTGACGAGGCCGAGGTCGACGGGTTGATCCTGCGCCATGAGGCCGTGCCGGACGAAGTCCGTCCCGAGCTTTCGGGCCATTTCCATCCCAAATTGCGCTTGCGCGTTCGCGGGCGTTCGGTCTCCCGCCGCTGTTTCATCGCCACCGCCCATAAGCTGATCCTGCCCGCGTTCGGTGCGTTGACCGGCGGGCTGGATGCCGCGCATCCGGAAATCGTCCGCGCAGTCGGGCCGGGCGCGGAAGCGCTGATCCCGGTCGAGGATCGTCTGTTGCGCTTCCCGCTGGCGGCCTGAAGCCCGGCGCGACGTCTCAGCTCGCCAATTGCGGAAAGCCTGCGCGGAACGCCGCAACCTTCGGTTTGTCGAAGGTCACGATATAGGGGTGGTTGGGGTTCCGGTCGTAAAAATTCTGATGATAGTCCTCCGCCGGAAAGAACGCGCCCGACTCGATTTTGGTCACGATCGGCTTGGCGAAGACATGCGCTTGGCTCAATTGCGCGATATAGGCCGTGGCCACGCCGCGCTGCGCCGCGCTTTGCGGGAAGATTGCCGAGCGATAGCTATAGCCGGTGTCGGGGCCTTGCCGATTGAGCTGGGTCGGATCGTGCGCGATCGAGAAATAGACGCGCAACAGCGTCGCATAGCTGACCTTGGCCGGATCATAGACGATGCGCACCGCCTCGGCATGTTTGGTCGTTTCGCTTGAAACCTGATCATAGGTCGCGGTGTCGCGCGTGCCCCCGGCATAGCCGGCAGTGACGTTGGTCACGCCCTTCACATGCTCGAACACCGCTTCCATGCCCCAGAAACAGCCGCCCGCGAACACGGCGGTTTGCCGACCGGTGGCGGTGACATCGGTTTTGGCGACGGGCAGCGGCACGGCGCGCTCGGCCTGCGCGGTGCCGCCGAGCGCGAACAGCGCGACACCGGCAAGACCTGTGGCAAAGAGAAGGGGCTTTAACATCGGGACACCTCTTGATGGGACACGACGTAGTTCGTGTCTTGGCCGCACTTAGTTACGGCCGGGCAGCCAAAGAGATGTCGTGTCGGATCAATGCCGCTTCAAGCCGCGCACGCGGTGCCAGATATAGAAGCCAACCGCCGCCACCAGCACGACTGCGATCACCGCATCGGCGCTGTGGAACGCCGCCTTGACGCGCGGATCGCTGTTCCATTTGTCGCCCAGCACCATGCCGAGATAGGCAAGGCCGAAGCACCACGGCCACGATCCGATGAAGGTATAGATATGGAAGGGGATCAGCGGCATCCGCGCTACGCCCGCCGGAAACGCGATGAACGAGCGGATCACCGGCAGCAGGCGACCGATCAGCACCGCGATATTACCGAAGCGCGCGAAGAAGCGGTCGGCGGCATCGAGTTCGCCTGGGCCGACCAGCACGTAACGGCCCCAGCGCTCGGCCACCGGCCGCCCGCCGCGCTTGCCGATCTCATAGCCGACGATCGAGCCGAGATTGCACCCGATCGCGCCCGCTGTCGCGGCGAGGTACAGGTTGAAATGCCCGGTCGAGACGAGATAGCCGGCAAAGGGCATGATGATCTCGGACGGCAGTGGGATGCACGCCGATTCGATCGCCATCAGCAGCGCGATGCCGAGATAGCCGCCGGTGGAAATGACGCCGATGGTGAAGGTCGCGAGGATGCCGAGAATTTTTTCGATCATAAGCGGGTGCTTTGCCGTGGGACGTGGCGCGGGGCCAGCGGAAATGTGCTCGGCCGTTGGGAGGGGCTTTGCGTTTTAGGCTGCTTTGCTTCGCTGCCCCTCGCCTCCTGCGTCTCCCGGGCGAAGGACGGGGCCGCGTTCCTTGGCGGCTATTCGTGAGTGCTGGCCATTGGCTAGTGCCTTAGCGGGCGGATAGTCACCTCCCTCCCATTTGCGGTCATTCTTGCTCCTGCTAAGGTCGTCCGATGGGCCTCTTAGAAACTGCGCTCGCCGTAGCGATAGGCGTTCCGATATACGATTATATCTCGGTAACAGGATCCGCTGCGAAGTTTTCCAGCTTCGATTATCAATATTGGCCGCCCTCTAATCTTCGGTGGGTCGGTATCGCGGCTTTAGCAGGCGGTATATTGGTCACCTTTGCCCTAATGCACCCGCCCGAGCCGGACAGTCGCATCTGGGTAATTTTGCCGGGATCACTTGGCTTGGTCCTGCACGGCTGCATTACAATTGTGGATATGTTCCGGCAAAAACGCGTGGCTATGAGCGACCCGGACGACAGCTAGCCACCAATTCCAAAAGCGCCATGGGCCCGCCCAGTGAAGGGTGGTAGAGCGTCCCTATGAACGAGTCCGACAAACGCCTCGCGGCGCTGGCTGCGGTGGAAGAGGTTCGCGCTGGCATGATTGTCGGCCTTGGCACCGGGTCCACCGCAGCGTTTGCGATCGAGGCGCTGGGCGAGCGGGTGCGGGGCGGGCTGGCGATTCAGGCGGTTGCGACCTCGCTTGCCACCGAGGCGCATGCGCGCGCCGCCGGCATCACGCTGATCGACCTGCCCGCGCGGATCGACCTGACCATAGATGGGGCCGACGAAATCGATGGCACCCTGCGCGCGATCAAGGGGGCGGGCGGCGCGATGTTGCGCGAGAAGGTGGTCGCCGCCGCCAGCGCGCGGATGCTGGTGATCGCCGATGGCTCCAAACGCGTCGCCGCGATCGGGGTGGCGAAGATCCCGGTCGAAACCTTGCCCTTCGCCCGCAATTTCGTGGCCACGCGACTCGAAAGCCTGGGGGCCGAGGTTGCCTTGCGTGCAAATTTCATAACGGATCAGGGAAATTCCGTCCTCGATTGCCGCTTTGCGCCCGATATCGACCATCGCCGCCTTGCCGCCGAAATCGCCGCAATTCCGGGTGCTTTGGGGCACGGCCTGTTCCTGAGCGAGGTATCTGCCGCCTATATCGCGACCAATGGCGTCGTTACGCGGCTGGAACGCGACGAAAGGACACGATAAGGCCCTCGCACACCGCAACCGGGCGGGCGCAGGTGCGTTCAGACCCACATTAGCGAGGCGATACCGTTCATGGCCGATACCCCGACGACTGCGACTGCAACGAGCGTTCATGAGGACGGCTCGCCCGAGCGCCTCGCCATCGACACGATCCGCACCCTCTCGATGGACGCGGTGCAGGCCGCAAATTCCGGGCACCCGGGCACGCCAATGGCGCTGGCTCCGGTCGGTTATACGCTGTGGAGCAAGTTCCTGCGCTACGATCCGGCCACCCCGGATTGGCCCAATCGCGACCGCTTCGTGCTGTCGGTCGGCCATGCGTCGATGCTGCTCTACGCGCTGATCCATCTGGCCGGGATCGAAGAGATCGATGCCGAAGGCAACAAGACCGGGCACCCCGCGCTCAGCCTCGAAGACCTAAAGCAGTTCCGCCAGCTCTCGTCCAAGACGCCGGGCCATCCTGAATATCGCCACACCACCGGTGTAGAGACCACCACCGGTCCCCTCGGTGCAGGCTGCGGCAATTCGGTCGGCATGGCGATCGCGGAGCGCTGGTTCGCGGCGCGCTACAACAAGCCCGGTTTCGACCTGTTCGACCATGATGTCTATGCGCTGTGCGGCGATGGCGACATGATGGAGGGCGTCTCGGCCGAAGCTGCCTCGCTCGCCGGGCACCTCAAACTGTCCAATTTGTGCTGGCTGTACGATAGCAATCACATCTCGATCGAGGGCGCGACCAGCCTTGCCTTCGACGAAGACGTCGGCAAGCGCTTCGAATCCTATGGCTGGAACGTCATCCATGTGAACGACGCCAACGATGTCGCTGCGCTCACCGCCGCGCTCGATACGTTCAAGGCGACGACCGACAAGCCGACCTTCATCGTCGTGCATTCGATCATCGGCTATGGCAGCCCCAAGGCGGGCAGCGAAAAGGCGCATGGCGAGCCGCTGGGCGAGGAGAATATCCGTCTGACCAAGCAGGCCTATGGCTGGCCCGAAGATGCCAAGTTCCTGGTCCCCGACGGCGTTGCCGAGCACTTTAAGGGGGCGATTGCCGGTCGCGGCGCGCCCTTGCGCGAAGCCTGGGACGCGCTGCGCGCGCGTTATGCCACCGAATATCCCGAGGAATCGGCGCAGCTCGACGCGATCTTCACCGATAGCCTGCCCGACGGCTGGGATTCCGATATCCCGGTGTTCGATGCCGACGCCAAGGGCGTCGCCAGCCGCGACGCGGGCGGCAAGGTACTCAACGCGATCGCGGCCAAGGTGCCGTGGCTGCTCGGCGGCTCTGCCGATCTGTCGCCCTCGACCAAGACCGACATCAAGGGCGCGGCTTCGTTCGAACCCGGCAATTATGGCGGCAGCAACGTGCATTTCGGCGTGCGCGAACATGGCATGGGCGCGATCGTCAACGGCATGACGCTGTCGCATCTGCGCGGTTATGGCTCCACCTTCCTGGTGTTCGTCGATTATATGCGCGCGCCGGTGCGCCTGTCGGCGATCATGGAAATCGGATCGGTGTGGGTGTTCACCCACGATTCGATCGGCGTCGGCGAAGACGGCCCGACGCACCAGCCGATCGAGCATCTGGCGACGCTGCGCGCGATTCCAGGGCTCGACACGATCCGCCCGGCCGATGCCAATGAAGTGGCGGCGGCGTGGCGGGCGATCATGGCCGATGCCAGCCATCCGACCGCGCTGATCCTGTCGCGGCAGGCATTACCGACGCTCGATCGCACAAAATATGCGAGCGCGGACGGCTTGGCCAAGGGTGCCTATGTGCTCGCCGACAGCGAAAACCCGGAGGTGATCCTGATCGCGACGGGTTCCGAAGTGTCGCTGGCGCTGGCGGCGCACGACAAATTGGTCGCGCAGGGCGTGGCATCGCGCGTGGTGTCGATGCCGAGCTGGTATCGCTATGAAAAGCAGGACGCCGCTTATAAGGAATCGGTGCTGCCCAAGGGCGTGAAGGCGCGGCTCGCGATCGAGATGGCGGGTGAAATCGGCTGGGATCGCTATGTCGGTCTCGACGGGCGCACGATCACCATGTCGACCTTTGGCGCGTCGGCACCGATTGCGAAATTGCAGGACAAGTTCGGTTTCACTGTCGAAAATGTCGTCAAGGTTGCCACCGAAATGCTCGGCGAGGCCGCCTGATCCCCGATTGGCCTTGTTCCGGTAACCGTCATGCCCAAATGCATTGCTACGCTGGCGGGATGGACTCGGAACAAGGCCGGGTGATGCCACTAGGATATACGGAGAAGCACTGATGGGCCGTTTGAACGATCTCGCAAATCTCGGTCAGGCCGTGTGGCTCGACTTTGTCGACCGCAAGTTCCTCGCCGAGGGCGGCCTGCAGAAACTGGTCGATGAGGACTCGCTGACCGGCGTCACGTCGAACCCGTCGATCTTCGAAAAGGCGATGGGGCATGGCGATGCCTATGATGCCGAGCTTGCGGCGTTCGACAAGGCCAACCCCGATGCGTCGACGATGGAGCGCTACGAACATCTGGCGATCCTCGACATCCAGGCAGCGGCAGACACGCTGCGCCCGGTCTATGACCGGCTTGGCACCAAGGATGGCTATGTCAGCCTGGAAGTGTCGCCCTATCTCGCGAACGACACCGACGGCACGATTGCCGAGGCACAGAAATTGTGGGCTGCGGTCGATCGGGCGAACCTGATGATCAAGATTCCCGGCACCCCTGCCGGTGTCCCCGCGATCGCCGCGACGATCGACGCTGGGATCAACGTCAACGTGACGTTGCTGTTTTCGCAAAGCGCATATCAGGCAGTGGCGGAAGCCTATGTCGAGGGCCTGGAAAAGCGCGTCGCGCGCGGTGAGCCGATCGACCATATCGCGAGTGTCGCCAGCTTCTTCGTCAGCCGGATCGACTCGAAGATCGACGACAAGATTGATGCAGGGGTCGGCGGCGATGCGGCCAAGGCGCTCAAGGGCAAGGTCGCCATTGCCAATGCCAAGCTCGCTTATGCCTGGTATGAAGAATTCATCGCGTCCGCTCGCTGGCAGGCCCTCGCCGCCAAGGGCGCGCAGGTGCAGCGGCTGCTCTGGGCATCGACCGGCACCAAGAACCCCGATTATCCCGACACGCTATATCTCGACACGCTGATCGGCAAGGACACGGTCAACACCGTGCCGCCCAAGACGCTCGATGCGTTCCGCGAACGCGGCACCGCTAAGCTTACGCTGACCGAGGATGTGGCGGGTGCGCGGCATGTTCTGTCCGAGACGGAGCGGCTTGGCCTGGATCTAGACGGCGTGACCGATACGCTGGTCGAGGAGGGCGTCGCGTCCTTCTCCAAGGCGTTTGACGATCTGCTCGGAGCAATCGCCGCTAAGCATCCTGCGCACGCCTGAAGGACCATATTCATGAAGATCGGAATCATCGGCCTTGGCCGGATGGGCGGGAACATCGCGCGCCGAATCATGCGCGCCGGGCACGAAACCGTGGTGTTCGACCGTGATGCCAAGGCGGTGGCTGCACTCGCCGCCGATGGGTCGGTGGCGGCGGAGTCGCTCGAGGACATGCGCGACAAGCTCGACACGCCCGCACTCTACTGGGTGATGCTGCCGGCCGGGGAACCGACCGAGCAGACCATCGCCACGATCGGTGGCTTTGCCAAAGCGGGCGACATCGTCATCGATGGCGGCAATAGCTTCTACAAGGACGACATCCGCCGCGCGAAAATGCTCGCCGAAAAGGGCATCCACTATATCGATGTCGGTACGTCGGGCGGCGTATGGGGCCTGGAGCGCGGCTTCTGCATGATGGTCGGCGGCGACAAGGGATCGGTCGACCTGATCGATCCGATCCTAGCCGCGCTGGCTCCGGGCATTGGCACGATCCCGCGCACGCCCGACCGCAATGCCGATAAGGAAGATCCGCGCGCCGAGCAGGGCTATATCCATGCCGGGCCTGCGGGGGCGGGGCACTTCGTCAAGATGGTGCATAACGGCATCGAATATGGCCTGATGCAGGCCTATGCCGAGGGCTTCGACATCCTGAAGGGCAAGGCGTCGGAAAACCTCCCCGAGGACGAGCGCTTCGATCTCAATTTGACCGATATCGCTGAAGTGTGGCGGCGCGGATCGGTCATCTCGTCGTGGTTGCTGGATCTGTCGGCGTCGGCGCTGGCCAAGGATCAGGCGCTCGATGCTTTTTCGGGCAAGGTCGCCGATTCGGGCGAGGGCCATTGGACGATCGAAGCGGCGATGGAGGAGGCGGTGCCGGTCAACGTCCTCTCCGCTGCCTTGTTCGCCCGTTATCGCAGCCGGGTCGAGCATACGTTCGGCGACAAATTGCTGTCGGCAATGCGCTTTGGCTTTGGTGGCCATGTCGAGATGCCGCAGTGACAGACGCCAGTGCGATCCGGCTGGTGGTGTCGGATGTCGATGGCACGTTGGTCGATCGCGCGAAGCAAATCACGCCGGGCGTGGCGGCGGCGGTCGCACGGCTGCGCGCGGCGGGTTTGCCGTTCACGATTATCAGCGCGCGGCCGCGATCGGGCCTGATGCCGATTGCCGAAACGCTGGCGATCGATGCGCCGATGGGGGCGTTCAATGGCGGTACGGTCTTTACCCGCGATGGGCGGGTGACCTGCCACCATGTGGTCGACCGGTCGGTGGTCGAGGCGGCCTTCGCGGCGGCGCGCGGGCTGGCAGTCGACACCTGGGTGTTCGCTGACGACCTGTGGTATGCCAGCACGGACGTCGGCGCGCATGTCACCAGCGAGCGGATCGCGTCGAACCAGACGCCGATCGTGACGCAGGATTTTTCAAGCCTGTACGATCGCGTGGATAAGATCACCTTCGTCAGCGATGTGCCGACGCTGCTCGCCGATCTCCACGCCAGCCTGGAGCCCCATGCGGCGCAAGCGACGATCGCCCAGTCGCAGACTTATTATCTCGATATCACTGCGCTGCGGGCCAATAAGGGCGACGGCGTGGCAACGCTGGCCGAGGTGATCGGCGTGCCGCTCAGCGAAACGGCGGTGTTTGGCGACCAGGCCAACGACTTGCCGATGTTCGCCCGCGCAGGCCTGTCGTTTGCGATGGGGCAGGGGCCCGAGGCGGTGCGGGCACAGGCCGACCATGTGGTGGCAGGTAACGACCGGGATGGCGTGGCCGAGGCGATCGACGCGATTCTGGCGGGGCGATAATCCCCGCCGGGTCAGCGCCCGAACCAGATCCGCTGGATTTCCTTCGTGCCGTCCAGCCACTGGTGCTTCAGCGCCCCCGCCAGATGCAGAGCGACCAGTGCATAGACCGCATAAGCAATGATCTCATGCGCTTCGCCAAACCCGTCATGCACCGCCTTCTTGGTCGCGGGATCGAGCGCCATGATGAAGCCGAGGCGCGGCCATTGGAACAGGCCGAACAGGTACATCGGCGTGGTCGCGGCCTTTTCATAGGCCGAATCCATGATCCAGCCGGTCAGCGGCATGGCGAACAGGATCGCGTACAGCCCCCAGTGCACGATATGCGATGCGGCCACTTCCCAACCGGCATAGCCGCGCGGCAGCGGCGGCGGACGATGGCCGAAGCGCCACAGGATGCGCAGCAGGGCCAGGCCAAGGATGGTGATGCCGATCGACTTGTGCAGGTCGATCGCCGGGCGCACCTGCGCATCGGGCAGGACCGGCCAGATCCAGGCGAGCGCGACGTTGGTTACGATCAGCGCTGCGACCAGCCAATGCAGCACGATCGCAACGTTGGAGTAGCGCTGTACCAAGATAATGCTCCTGCCGATAAACTAGAGTTAACCTAGCGGGACTTGCGCCCGCGCGCTAGGCGGCGTCATCGCTCGTTCATCCTGGATCGGTATCGCCTCCGCAATGACTTCGCTCGCCCAAACGCTCGTGGCGGAATCGCCGCGCCTGACCCCGCGACGGATTCCCGTCGCAAGCCGGATCATCGGTGCGTTCGGGCCGATCCTGTTCGTCGCGCTGCTGGTGCAGGCGTTCCAGCGGCAGGGGTTGGCGGTGTGGTCGATCGGCATCGTTTATATTTTATATGACACAGCATTGCTCGCGTTCACCGCATGGAACATCCGGGATTTGCGCCTGAAGCCACAGCCCGCGCCCGCGACCTCGGTCTCGTTTGGCGTGATTGTCGCGGCGCATAATGAGGAAGGCGTGATTGCGGCGGCGATCGACCGGCTGGCGGGCCAGACGGCCGCCCCCGATCTGATCCTGATTGCGGACGATGGATCGAGCGATGGCACCGCCGCGGTGCTGGCGCGCCGCTACGGGCTCGTGGCACCGCCGCTTGGCACGATGAGCGAGCCGTCACCGGTGCTGCCGTCGCTGCGCTGGCTGCGGTTGCGCCACGGTGGCAAGGCGCGGGCGCTCAACGCGGCAATGGTGCAGGTCGATACCGAAGTGGTGCTGACGGTCGATGCCGATACGCTGCTCGAACCCGGCGCGATCGCCGCGATGCGCGCGGCCTTTGCTGCCGAGCCCGAACTGGTGGCGGCGACGGGGGTGCTCGCGCCGATTTGCGGGCCGGACTTGCAAGGACGGTTCTTCGAGTGGTTCCAGACCTATGAATATGTCCGCAATTTCCTGTCGCGCCATGCGTGGGAGCGGCTGAACAGCCTGTTGCTGATTTCGGGCGCGTTCGCCGCGTTCCGGCGCGATGCGGTGGTAGCAGTCGGCGGGTTCGATCCCGATTGCATGGTCGAGGATTACGAGTTGATCCACCGGTTGCATCGTCACGCGGTGGATCATGGGCGCGACTGGACGGTGCGCGTGGTCGGCGGTGCGCTGGCACGGACCGATGCCCCGGCGAGCCCGCTCGCGTTCCTGCGCCAGCGGCGGCGCTGGTTCGGCGGCTTTCTGCAGACGCAGCATTGGAATCGCGACATGGTCGGCGCGCGGCGCTTCGGCTGGCTTGGCACGGCGATGCTGCCGGTCAAGACGCTCGACACGCTTCAGCCGATCTACGGGCTGGCGGCATTTGCAATCCTGATCGGGCTGGTGGCGACCGGGCGCTTCATGGTCGCGCTGCCGATCCTGATCGTGATGCTGGTCAAGATCGCGATCGATCTGACCTTCCATTTGTGGTCGCTTGGTATTTACAAGAACTGGACCGGGCAGCGCGAGGGGCTGGGGCTGTTCCCGGCGCTGATCGCGGCGATCCTGGAACCGTTCAGCTTCCAGCTATTGCGTCACGCCGGGGCGGTATGGGGCTGGCATGCCTTCCTGACGGGTCGCGAAAGCTGGGGACGGCAGCGGCGCACCGCGATCATCGCACCGGCGGAGTAGCGGGGCGCGCTTACGCCACCAGCCGGTAGCCGATGCCCGGTTCGTTGAGCACCAGCGCGGGGGCTGCGGGGTCCGCCTCGAGTTTCAGCCGTAGCGCGCGCACGGCGACGCGCAGATATTCGACGTCGTCGATATGGCCTTCGCCCCACACCACCCGCAGCAAATGCGCATGAGTCAGCAGCTTGCCCGCATGGCGTGCCAGTTCGGCGAGCAGCGCGAATTCCTTGCGGGTGAGCTTCACCGATACGCCATCGCGCCAGACCTGATGCGCGGCGAGATCGATTTCGACCGGCCCCACCTTTAGCCGGTCCTGCCCAGCCGCTGCCGCATTGTGCCGCCGCAGCGCGACCCGGATGCGCGCCAGCAATTCCTCGGTGTCGAACGGTTTGACGACATAGTCATCGGCTCCGAGATCAAGCGCGGCGACCTTTTCTGCGGTCGCGTCGCGCGCGGTCAGCACGATGACGGCGCGGTCCATCGCCTTCAGCAGCGGCACAAGCTCGATGCCGTCGCGGTCGGGCAGACCGAGATCGAGCAGCACCAGCTCGCATCCCGGGCGCCGCGCGGCGGTCAGGGCATCGTGGGCGGTGGCGGCTTCGTCGGCGGTGAGCCCGGCGCGCTCGACCGCTCCGCGCACGAGGCGACGGATTGCGGCTTCATCATCGACGATCAGGATTTGGGCGGTCATGCCGCTGCCGTACGCCGGATCAGTGGATTGGGCCAAGTCACGCAAAACGCCGATCCGCCGGTCTCGCGGTTGGAGGCGCTGACGCTCAGCCCCATCGCCTGGGCAAAGCCCTGGACGATGGCGAGGCCAAGCCCGGTGCCGCCGCTGCGATCATCGCCATCGACGCGGGTAAAGCGGTCGAACAGATGCGCCTCGCGCCCCGGTGGTAGTCCCGGGCCCTGGTCGAGCACGCCGAGCGTGAGACCGTCGGGGGTGCGACGTCCTTCGATGATGATGTCGGTATCGGCGGGGGCGAATTTGGCGGCGTTGCCGAGCAGGTTGATGAGGACGTGGTGCAGCATGCGGGGATCGGCCTCGACCAGCGGCAGGGTCGGCGGCACGTCGAGAATCAGGCGATGGCGTGCCAGTTCGGCGCGAAGTTCGTGTGCGGCGGCGGCGACCGCATCGGTCAGGTCGGTGGCCTCCTGCCGCATGACCAGCGCGCCGGCCTCGATCCGGGTCATCTCGACCAGATCGTCAAACACGCGCCGCAAACGCCGGGCCTCGCTCTGCAACGTGGCGGTGGTGGGGGAGGCCCCACATTCGCTGGCGAGCTGATCGGCGGCGGCAACGACGGCGGTGAGCGGCGTCTTGAGGTCATGCCCGATCGAGGACAGCAAGGTCGCGCGCAAATCGTCGCGCTGCTTCAGCGCACTCACCTCGCGCGCCTGCGCTTCCAGTTGCAGACGTTCGTGGGCAAGCGCGGCCTGGCCAACCAGGGTGGCGAACAGCACGCGTTTGTCGGCGGGGATCGGATCGCCATCGCCATCGCGCGCAACGCCGAGCACCCCCAACACGCCGAGCGCGGTCTTGAGCGGATGGAATTGCCACGCACTGGCCGTCAACGTCCCGCTCGCGCGCCCGGTCACCTCGCCGCGATCGAACGCCCAGTCGGCGGCGGCGAGATCGATCGGGCTCAGTTGCGGCACATCGGGCGCACCGGCGATCGCGACATGGCGGCCATCGCGCTCGCCTAACAGGACCGTGGACACGCCCAGCAAGGCAGCGGTTTCCTCGCACGTAGCGGTCGCCGTGCCGGTCTCATCGGCGACGGCGGCAAGACGCTGGCCGAACGCCGCGAGCGCGGCATTTTCGGTGGCGGTGCGCGCGCCGAGATTGGCTTCGCGGCGGACTTGCCCGGCCAATTGGCTCGCGACGACCGCGACGATGACGAACACGATCAGCGTGACGACATTCTGCGGATCGGTGATCGTCAGCGTGTAGAGCGGCGGCAGGAAGAAAAAATTATACGCCAGCGCCGCGCCGATGCTCGCGATCAACGAGGGGCGCAGGCCGTAGAGCGTGGCGGTCGCGATCACCGGCAGCAGATACAGCAGATCCATCGCATTGGCACCGACCAGCGGCTGTAACAGCGTCGCGAGCGCGGTGTTGGCACCGACGAGTGCAAGCCCGATCAGACTCCCGCGCGCCAGGATCGGCCGAGTGGTGGGGGCTTCGCGTAACGTTTCGCTGGGTTGCGCGACGGGTACGACATGGATCGCCACGCCATCGAGCGCCCGCACCAGCCGGTCGACGATCGAGCCGTGGCGCAGCTCGAACCACCACGAACGGCGCGACTTGCCGATAACGACGGCGGTCGCGCGCGCTTCGCGGATTTGCGCGACCAGACCCTCGAGCACAGTGCGCGCGGGGATGGTGGCAATGGTCGCGCCAAGACCGGTGGCGAGGTCGAGCGCATGCGCCATGCGCGCGCGCGCCTCGGCGGAGAGTGTCGCAGTGCGCGGGGTTTCCACCACCACCGCCGTCCAGCTTGCGCGGAGTGCATCGGCCAGACGTTTGGCCGCGCGGATCAGCGTTTCGCTGCCCGGCTGATCGCCAACCGCGACGACGACGCGCTCGCCGCCGGCCCAGGTGCCGCTTTCGCCGAGGCTGGCGACATGGTCGAGCAAATGGCGGTCGACCGTCTGCGCGGCGCGGCGCAACGCCAGTTCGCGGAGCGCCGACAGGTTCGATTTCGAGAAGAAATGGCCGAGCGCGCGCGTCGCCTCGGCTGGGATATAGACCTTGCCGTCCTTCAGCCGGTCGATCAGCTCGTCGGGCGGGAGGTCGACCACTTCGATCTCGGCATCGTCCAGCACCGCATCGGGCACGGTCTCGCGCACACGCACGCGGGTGAAACCGGCGACGACATCGTTGAGGCTTTCGACGTGCTGGATGTTGAGCGTGGTGAGCACGTCGATGCCCGCTGCGCGCAACTCTTCAATATCCTGCCAGCGCTTGGGGTGGCGGCTGCCGGGGGCATTGGTATGCGCAAATTCGTCGATCAAGGCGACTTGCGGATGCCGCTTGAGCATCGCGTCGAGATCGAATTCCTCGAGAGTGTGCGCGCCATGGACGATTTTAGCGCGCGGCAGCACCTCGAATGGGGCGGTCAGCCGTTCGGTTTCGGTGCGGCCATGCGTTTCGATCACGCCTGCGACGACATCGGTACCAGTGCGCAGGAGTTCCGCGCCTTCGCGCAGCATTTCGAAGGTCTTGCCGACACCGGGGGCGGCCCCCAGGAATATCTTGAGACGACCACGCCCCTCCCTTTGGGCGGCCTTGAGCAGAGCATCTGGGGAGGGGCGGGTTTCGGTCATTGCACGCCCGTGCTGATGCCAGCAGCCGTCACCCCGGGCTTGTCCCGGGGTCCACTGCGCCGCACATCCTGACGACGCTGATCTATTGGCACGGTGGACCCCGGGACGAGCCCGGGGTGACGAAGAAAGGAGAAGGTCGCGAGCGTCATTTGCCCGATGTGGTAGCGGAAAGCATATCAAGCTGTCGATTGAACAGCAGGACGTTGACGTGCGGTTCGCCGATGATGCCGAGCACGGGTTGCTCGGTCTGTTCGGCGATGAGCGACTTTACCTTGGCGACATCCAGGCCGCGCGCCTTGGCAATGCGCGGTGCCTGCAAAAAAGCCGCCTCGGGGCTCAGATCGGGATCGAGCCCCGAGGCGCTAGTGGTGACCAGGTCGGCGGGTAGATCCCCGGTCATCCCTTCCGCCCGCGCGGTGGAAACGCGCTTGGCGATGGCGTCGCGCAGGTCTTTCGACCCGGGCGCTAGGTTGGTCGCGGCCGACGAACTCGCATCATAGCCATCCTTGCCAGCGGCAGAGGGACGCGGATGGAGATAGCGTGGGCCCGTGAAATTCTGGGCGATCAGCGCGGAGCCGATCGGATTGCCCTTGGTGTCCGACAGGATGCTGCCATTGGCCTGGACCGGCAGCGCGACCTGCGCGATGCCGGTGATCGCGGCTGGATACAGCAGCCCGGTGACGAGCGTGACGAGCAGCAGCAGGACCGCGGTGGGGCGGAGCGCGCGAAGCGTTTCGGTGAACATCGAAAGGTCCTTCAAGCGAGATGGAGGGCGGCGACGACGAGATCGATCGCCTTGATGCCGACGAATGGGGCGATCAGCCCGCCGACGCCGTAAACCGCGAGGTTGCGCGCCAGCAGCGTGCCTGCGGGGGCGGGACGGTACTTCACGCCCTTCAGCGCGAGCGGCACCAGCGCCGGGATAATCAACGCGTTGAAGATGATCGCCGACAGGATTGCGCTTTCCGGGCTCGCCAGGCGCATGACGTTGAGCATGCCCAACCCCGGATAGAGCACGACGAAGATCGCGGGCAGGATCGCGAAATATTTCGCGACGTCGTTGGAGATCGAGAAAGTGGTCAGCGCGCCGCGCGTCATCAGCAATTGCTTGCCGAGGCCGACGATCTCGATCAGCTTGGTCGGGTCGCTGTCGAGATCGACCATATTGCCTGCCTCGCGCGCTGCCTGCGTGCCGGTGTTCATCGCCACGCCGACGTCCGATTGGGCGAGGGCAGGGGCGTCGTTGGTGCCGTCGCCGCACATCGCGACGAGCTTGCCGCCTTCCTGTTCTTTGCGGATCAAAGCGAGCTTGTCCTCGGGCGTCGCCTCGGCGAGGAAATCATCGACGCCGCTCTCGGCCGCGATGGTGGCGGCGGTCAGCGGGTTGTCGCCGGTGATCATCACCGTGCGGATACCCATCCGGCGCAGCTCGCCGAAGCGTTCGCGGATGCCCGCTTTGACGATGTCCTTGAGCTGGACGACACCAAGCAGACGGTTGCCATCGGCGACCGCCAGCGGGGTGGCACCGCCGCGCGCGATTTCGTCCGAGATTTTGCGCAGGGTATCGGCATTGGGAACATTGCCCAGCCGCATGAGGATCGCATCGACCGCGCCCTTCACCAACGCGCGATCCCCGATCTGCAGCCCCGACACGCGCGTCTGCGAGGTGAATTTGATCTCCTCGGCCCCCTCCGGCATCGCAATGGCGGCAGCGCCATCGGCGTTGGCGAGCACGACGATCGAGCGACCCTCGGGCGTTTCATCGGCCAGACTGGCAAGCCGCGCTGCCGCGGTCAATTCCGCGAGCGTAACCCCTGGAACCGGCAGGAAGGCGGTGGCCTGGCGGTCGCCGATCGTGATCGTGCCGGTCTTGTCGAGCAGCAGCGTATCGATGTCGCCGGCCGCTTCCACCGCGCGGCCCGATTTGGCGAGCACGTTGAAGCGCACCAGCCGGTCCATCCCGGCAATGCCGATCGCCGACAACAGTGCCGAGATCGTCGTCGGGATCAGCGTAACGAACAAGGCGACCAGCACCGGCACCGCGATGCCGCCATTTGCATAAGCGGCAAAGGCGGGCAGCGTGCCGACCGCGATCAGGAAGATCAGCGTCAGGCCTGCCAGCAGGATGGTGAGGGCGATTTCGTTGGGGGTCTTCTGGCGTTGCGCGCCCTCGACCAAAGCGATCATGCGATCGAGAAAGCCCTGGCCTGCGCCCGCCGTCACGCGCACCGTAATCGCATCGGCAATGACGCGCGTGCCTGCGGTCACCGCAGAACGATCGCCGCCGCCTTCACGGATGACGGGGGCGCTTTCGCCGGTGATTGCGGCTTCGTTGACGCTGGCGACGCCCGCGACAACTTCGCCATCGGCCGGGATCAGGTCGCCGGTCTCGACCAGCACTTCGTCGCCGACTTGCAGGCGGGCGGCGTCGACCCATTCCCAGGCACCCGCCACGCCAATCAGCTTCTTGGCGCGGAGATCCGCCTTGGTGGCGCGCAGCGCGGCGGCCTGCGCCTTGCCGCGGCCCTCGGCCAGCGCCTCGGCGACGTTGCCGAACAGCACCGTCAGCCACAGCCAGAAGACCAGCTGCCCTTCAAAGGCGGCATGGCCGGTGCCGGTGGCGAGGCCCTTGATGAGCAGGACGGTCGAGAGGCTGGCAACGATCGCCGTGACGAACATCACCGGCGTCTTGATCAGCTTGGCGGGGTTGAGCTTGAGGAAGGCATCCCGGACCGCTGCAGCAAGCAGCGGGCCGGTGAAGAGCGAAGCGTTCTGGTTTGCCATTGGCTTGGACCTTTTAGAGCAAAATGCCGGCGGCGACCTGCGCCTGGTCCGCAATCGGACCCAGCGCGAGCGCGGGCAGGAAGGTGAGACCCCCGACGATCACGATGATTGCCGCGAGCAGGCCGATCCACAGCAGCCCGGTGGTCGGGAACGAGCCCGGCCCCTCGGGCACGCGGCGCTTGGCGGCCAGGCCACCGGCGATCGCGAGCACGGGCAGGATCACCCCGAAGCGGTCGACGAACATGTCGAGCGCGAGCAGCAGATTGTAGAACGGCGTGTTGCCGCTGAGGCCACCGAACGCCGAGCCGTTATTGGCCGCGCCCGAGGTGAAGGCGTAGAGAATCTCGCTAAAGCCATGCGCACCCTTGGCGAGCGGCCCCGCGAGCCCGGCCCCGGTGACGCAAGCCACGGCGGTGAGGCCGAGGATGGCGAGCGGCGGCACGGCGATGGCGATCACCGCCAGCTTCATCTCACGCGATTCGATCTTCTTGCCGACATATTCAGGGGTCCGGCCGACCATCAGCCCGGCGATGAACACCGCGAGGATGCAGTAGATCAGCACCGCATACAGGCCTGAGCCGACGCCGCCGACGACGAGTTCGCCAAGCTGCATGTTGAACATCGGGACGAGACCACCGATCGCGGTGAAGCTGTCGTGCATCCCGATCACCGCGCCGCAAGAGGTGGCTGTGGTGATGACGGCGAAGAGCGCGGTGGCGGCGATGCCGAAGCGGACTTCCTTGCCCTCCATATTGCCCCCGGCGACGCCAAGTGCGTGGTGGATCGGGTTGCCCGCCGCCTCGGCCCCATAAGCGACCGCGACGCCGACGAGGAACAGCAGCATCATGGCAGCCAGGATCGCCCAGCCCTGGCGGATGTTGCCGACCGCCTTGCCGAAGGTAAGCGTGAGCCCTGCGCCGAGCACGAAGATCGTGAGCATCTGCAGGAAGTTGCTGAGCGCGGTCGGGTTTTCGAACGGATGTGCGGAATTGGCGTTGAAGAAGCCGCCACCATTGGTGCCAAGCATCTTGATGGCGAGCTGCGAGGCGACCGGGCCGACCGCGATGGTCTGCTTGGCGCCTTCCACCGTCGTCGCGACGACCGAGGGGCCGAAGGTCTGCGGCACGCCCATCACGACATAAGCAAGCGCGAGCGCGATCGAGAGCGGCAGCAGCAAATAGAGCGTGGCGCGGGTGACATCGACCCAGAAATTGCCGATTCCCGATGCCTGCTTGCGCGCAAAACCGCGGATGAAGGCGAAGGCGACGGCAATGCCGACGGCTGCCGACAGGAAGTTCTGCACCGTCAGCCCCGCCATCTGGCTGAGGTTCGACAGCGAGGATTCGCCACCGTAATTCTGCCAGTTGGTGTTGGTGACGAAGCTGACCGCGGTGTTGAAGGCGAGCAGCGTCTCCATGCCGCCAAACCCTTGTGGGTTCATCGGCAACACGCCCTGCAGTTTCAGGATCGCGAACAGCAGCGCGATGCCGCCCACATTGAACACCATCAGCGAGACGGCATAGCCGACCCAGCTTTGCTCGGCCTTGGGATCGATCCCGGCGAGTTTGTAGAAGCCGCGTTCGAGGAAGCCGAGCGGCATCTCCTTGCGGGCATAGAGGGCGTACATCCAATCCCCGGCTGGCTTGGCCAGCGCGATGATCAGGACGGTGAAGAGCAGGATCATGCTCCAGCCGGTGAGGGTCATGGCCGTGCCTCCCTCAATACCGCTCGGGCTGTGCAAGCACCGCCAGCAGATAGATCAGCACGATGACGGCGACGACGCCGCCGAGTAAGAGGTCAAAGGACATTGGGCCCGCCTGTGATGGTTCAGGCGACGTCCCTGCGCCGAAGCGGCGTTAGCGCGCGCGGGGGATTGCGGGCGGCGGGCGTAAAGCGAGCGTAAAGTGTGGGGGCGCTCCGGCTAGGCCGCGAACCCGTAAAATGGGGACTGCCTTTGCATCGGGCGGAACGGCAACAAGTTGTCGAAAGAAAGCGGTCGGCTTTTGGACCCGGACTTGCTAAAATAGTGGCTCTTGCACGCGAGGAGGTCAGCGTTAATCGACGACGATCTTGCCTTACTTCGTACCGATCGGTTCGCAGCGCGCGAGCTGGAGTTTGTGGCGGTCCTGCACGTCTTTCGACCGTTGGGCACCGACCTGCTGACGACGTTCTGCTTCTACGCAGCCTATGCCGCGACCGGCAATGTCGGGATAGCGACCATCCTTGCCACTGCTTTGGGCGTTGCCCAACTCGCTTGGGCGTTAGCGAGCGGACGCGCCGTGCCGCCAATCCAATGGGCGAGTCTGGTCCTCGTTATCGTGATCGGCGGGATATCCCTGGTGACGGGCGATCCTCGCTATGTGCTGTACAAGGCGAGCATCATTTACCTGGTAATCGGCCTCGCCATGCTGCGATCTGGCTGGTTGCTCCGCTATCTTCCTCCTATCGCAGAAAAATATCTGTCACGCCGCACGATCGTGGGCTTCGGATACATGTGGTCGGCGCTTCTTGTCGGGACCGGCATGCTGAGCCTGATCCTCATCCAGACGGAGCCTGCGCGTGTCGTCGCACTCATAATGGGTGTGTGGGCGCCCACCTCCAAGCTCGCCCTGCTGGGCGGCCAATATCTTGCCGGGCGTGCAATCGTGCGGCGAAAAATCATCGCCCTCCTCCGCCAGGCTGAGGCAGTCAGATCGTCAGCGGGATAGAATCGATCGCGAGGTGCCGGTCCCGGACTGGTACGTGGAACGACTGCTACCGGGTGTCGTCGAAGAATCCGTCATCGGTGGGAATTTGGCGGAAGGAGGCTCTCTGCCTTATAATTCTACGGCCTAATTGGACCAGTAGATATACGTCTCGCCCGGTTTCGGCTTGGTGCCGAGCGGTCGGTCGATCGCGATCGGGGAGCGGATCAGCGAGGGCCAGGCGGGTTTGACGCTGGCGCGGTCATGCGCGGCGAGCAACTGGTCGAGATGCGCGACGACATCGGAGTGCTGTGCGGCGACGTCATGCCGTTCGGTCGGGTCGGCCTTCATGTCATAGAGCAATTCGACATGCGGCAGATCGAGCGCCTGCAGCTTCCAGTCGCCGTCGCGCACGGTGCGATAGCGGCCGCTGCGCCAGAACAGGGTTTGGTGCGGCGTGCCGCTCTGCTTGCCGTCGATAAAGGGCAGCAGATCGACCCCGTCGAGTGCGCGGTCCTTGGGCAGCGGGGCATTGCCCGCATCGCCCGCAGTGGCAAAGATATCGAAATGGCTGACGGGGCCCGCGATGCGCGTGCCCGGCTTGATCCGCGCGGGCCAGCGCATGAAAAACGGCACCTTCACCCCGCCTTCGAAGAAGGTCGCCTTCCACCCGCGATACGGCCGGTTGATGTCGGGCAGGCCGATATAATTGGCACCGCCATTGTCGCTGGTGAAGATGACCAGCGTGTTCTGGTCGAGCCCCTGTTGCTTGAGCGTCGCCATCACTTGCCCGACCCCGCGATCGAGCGCGCGGATCATCGCGGCATAGACGCGCAGGCGATGATCGGTGATCTGCGGTAGCGCGTCATAATCGGCCTTTGACGCCTGCAGCGGCGTGTGCGGCGCATTGTAGGCGAGATAGAGGAAGAACGGCCGGTTGCGATTGGCGGTGATCGCGGCCTTGGCCTGCACCGTCAGATAATCGGTCATGTAGCGATCGGGGTGGAAGCGCTGCCCGCCATTATATTGCACGCTGAACGGCAGGTTCGCCCACAGGAACTTGTCGATCGGATCGAACGGCTGTTTCGAATTTTCGACGTCGGGGCTGGATTCGGGCAAATACATCTGGCCCCCGATCATAAAGCCCAGGCTCTCGTCGAAACCCTGATCCTCGGGCCGCATCCCCTTTGCTTCGCCGAGGTGCCATTTGCCGAGGTGCATCGTGTGATAGCCCTTGCCGCGCAGCAGCTCGGCAATCGTCACCTCGCTCGACGGTACGCCCTTGGGTGCCGTCGTGGCGGGCTGGCGCGCGGCGTCCTCGTCGAAGATCGTCTTGTGTTCCCATGTCGTCGGGAAATTGGCGATGGTGCGCGAGAACATGGCGTCGGTGCGGATCACGCTCGACGGAAACCAGGCGGGCGGGTGCGTATCGGCGGGCGTAAATTCATACCCAAAACGCGTTGGATAGCGCCCGGTCATCAACGCGGCGCGACTCGGTGCGCAAGTGGCATTACCGGCATAGCCGTCGGCGAAGGTGACGCCATCATGCCCCAGCGCATCGATATTGGGCGTCTTGACCAGCCCGCCCGCAACCCCGCCGCCATTGAAGCTGATGTCGTTATAGCCAAGGTCGTCGGCGACGATCAGCACGATGTTGGGCGGGCGCGTGCCTGCCGGGATGGCGGGGGCGGGGTCGCGCTGCCAGGTTACTGCGTGCGTTGGATCAATGTGCGGCCCCATCCAGCCCGGCAAATGCAGCAGGATATAATCCTTCGATGCGACCGCAGTGCCGACTACCAAGGCCAGGACGACGAGCGTGATTTTGCCCCAGTGTCTCATCGCCCTGCGCGCCCAGCGAAGGTGCGCGATGCGAGCAGCAGCACCGCGATCATGCCGGCTTCAACGCTAATCGGCGGAAAGGCCGTGTTGGGCGCTCCGTCAAGGACCAGGCTCACGACACGTCCGCCAATTGCGATTCCGAGCAGCGATAGCGGCACGCGCAGCGGGGCGGTTTCCTCGCGCCAGGCCCCGAGCAGCGCGAATACTCCGCCGGTGACGAAAAAGGCGGTGAAATCGGCGCGCACCGTCGCGAGGCCCTGCGTGCCGCCCGGCGTGAGAAAGAAGCGCGCGACGGAATGTGCCGGATCAAACAGGAAGGCCATTCCCAACCCGATGTTGAACAGGCCGACCAACCCCACCATCGCCCGCATCAGGTTCCGCATCGCTCGCCCCCTTGTTTCTTGCATCGTAGCAGCGTCGTCCGACTCTGCAATGTCACGGCACGCTGCGTGCCATTATCGCCGCGCCAGTCCCTGTTGCTCCATCCGCCATTTGAGCTGGTCGAAGCGGTCCTGTCCGAAAAAGGGTTCACCCTCGAACACCATCAGCGGCACGCCATAATGCCCGCCGTCGCGCTGTGCCGCCTGGTTGATGACGACGATCTCGACATAGCGTTCCGGTTCGGCCGCGACCGCAGCGTCGAGTTCGGCGAGGTCAAGGCCGGCCTCGGCGGCGGCGCGGGCGAGGTGATCGCCCTCATGCCATCTGCTCACTGCCCCACTCCAGAGCAGTCGCCCCACCGCCTCGAGAAAGGCGAGGCCACGCCCGCGTTCTGCCGCAGCGACCCCAAGATGCGTCAGACGGTGGATATAGGGCTGGTCGAGCGGATAGGTGCGGGTCGCGAAATCCATCACCACCGGATCGGGCTGCGCCCAGCGGAACGGCATCCCCACAAAGGCGGCGCTGCGACCGATATCGCGCAGGAAATAGCTAAGCCACAGGGGATCGTTGCTGGTGAAGAAATCGGGTTGGCGAACCGCAATCGGATAGACCGGCCGAACCCGCGCCACGACGTCGAAATCGCGTTCCAGTTCGATCAGGCGCGGCGTCACCAGATAGGAATAAGGCGAACGGAACGACCAATAGAGATCGTAGGTGAGCGTCATGCGCCAAGCGGCTTGGTGCGGATGTTGAGCTGCCCGGCAAGCCCGGCGACGCGATGCTTCTCGATTGCCTGGTAATCGGGCGATTGCACCATCGCCAGCATCGCCGCCCGTGACGGGTAGCGGGCAAGCGCGACCATGTCCCACGGCTCGTCCATGGTGCCGAGCATCAGTTCGCTGACCGCACCGGCATAGAGCGCTTCGCCACCGACCGCCGCCAGGCAGGCCCGCACCGCCGCGCCATAGCGGGCATAGGCCTCGCGCCCGCTCAGCATGGCGTCGGAGCCGTCCGGATATTCGGCATGGTCCTTGAACTTCAGCAAATTGACCATCACGAACGGCCCGTCCTCGGGCGCGCTGAAAAAGGCGGCGGCCTGTTCGGGGGGAGGAAAGACCGCATTGGTGACGTTCATGCCGATGCTCCGGTGCTGCGAATGAAGCTATCGATCAGCGCGCTCAATCGGTCGGGCGCGTCTTCCTGCAGGAAATGGCCGCCACCCGCGATGATGGTGTGCGGCTGCCCGCGGGCGCCGGGGATGCGCTCGATAAAGATCTTCTCGCCGCCTGCGGTCACCGCATCCTTGTCGCTGAAGGCGGTGAGGACGGGCTTGTCGAAGCGTTCGAGTATCGTCCACGCCGCGCGGTTTTCGGCAACCGAGGCGTGCTCTGGCGTGACCGGTACCAGGGTCGGGAATTGCCGCGCGCCTTCCTTGTAGCTTTCGTCGGGGAAGGGGGCGTCATAGGCCGCGATCTCGTCGCTGGTGAGCTCGCGCACGGTCCCGCCATTGACGATCGCGCCGACCGGGAAGAGCGGCACATTTTGGCTGAAGGCCAGCCACGCATCGAACCCCGCCGACGATCCGGTGCCGACCGGCAGTCCGGTATTGGCGATCACCAAGCGTGCGAAGCGATCGGGAAAGGCGGCGACCAGGCGCAGCCCGATCAGCCCGCCCCAATCCTGACAGAACAGCGTAATGTCGCGCAGGTCGAGCGCGGTGAGCCAGTCGGACATCAAGGTGACATGGCGTTCATAGGTGTAATCGGCGCGCGCGGCGGGCTTGTCGGATTTGCCGAAGCCAATCAGGTCGGGCGCGATCACGCGGTGCCCGGCAGTGGTGAGCGGTGGCACGAACTTGCGATAGAGATAGGACCAGCTCGGCTCGCCATGCATCAGCAACACCGGCGCGGCGTCGCGCGGCCCTTCATCGATATAGTGGATTCGCAGGGGCGTCCCGTCGCCGTCGGTGACGGTTTGATAGTGCGGCGCGAAGGGATAATCGGCCAGCCGCTCGAACCGGGCCTCGGGCGTTCGTAAAACCTCCACCGCGCTCTCCTTATGGCATGTATCGTGCCAATAGAGTCGCGGGACGTCAAGCGCCGATAGCGGCACCTCCATAAAGGGGAGGCACCGCTATCGATATCGCGGTCGGGAAAGGTCAGTCCGAAAAGGGATCGCGGACGAGGATCGTGTCGTCGCGCTCGGGGCTGGTCGAAACCAAGGCGACCGGGCAACGGATCAGTTCCTCGACGCGGCGGATGTACTTGATCGCCTGTGCGGGCAGATCGGCCCAGCTCCGCGCGCCTGCGGTGGTTTCCTGCCAGCCGGGCATGGTTTCGTAGATCGGCTCGACCTCGGCCTGATCGGCGGCGTGGGCCGGGAAATAATCGAGCGTTTCGCCGCGCAGGCGATAGCCGGTGCAGATCTTCACTTCGTCGAAGCCGTCGAGCACGTCGATCTTGGTCAGTGCGATGCCGGTGATCCCGCCGACCGCCGCAGATTGTCGCAGCAACACCGCATCGAGCCAGCCGCAACGACGCTTGCGCCCGGTGACGGTGCCGAATTCATGGCCGCGCTCGCCGAGGCGCACCCCGGTCTCGTCTTCCAGCTCGGTCGGGAACGGGCCCGACCCGACGCGGGTGGTATAGGCCTTGGCGATGCCCAGCACGAAGCCGACCGCGCTCGGCCCCAGGCCCGAGCCGCCCGCCGCCGTGCCCGAAATGGTGTTGGACGAGGTGACGAACGGATAAGTGCCGTGGTCGACATCGAGCAGCACGCCCTGCGCGCCTTCGAACAGGATGCGCTTGCCATTCGCGCGCGCATCGTTGAGCACGCGCCAGGTCGGTTTGGCGAAGGACAGCGCGAAATCGGCGATTTCGCGCAGTTCCTGGACCAGCGCGGCGCGATCGATCGGTGGTTCGCCGAAGCCTGCGCGCAGCGCGTCGTGATGTGCGGTCAGACGGTCCAGCTGGGCATCGAGCGAATCGAGATGCGCCAGGTCGCACACGCGAATCGCGCGGCGGCCGACCTTGTCTTCATAAGCCGGGCCAATGCCGCGCCGCGTGGTGCCGATTTTGCCCGCCCCGCTGGCATCTTCGCGCAAGGCATCGAGATCGCGGTGGAACGGCAGGATCAGCGCGCAGGTATCGGCGAGCATCAGCGTGTCGGGGGTGATCGTCACGCCCTGGCCGCGCAGCTTTTCGACTTCGGCCTTCAGCGCCCACGGATCGAGCACCACGCCATTGCCGATGACCGAGGGGGTTCCGCGCACGATGCCCGAGGGGAGCAGCGACAGCTTGTAGACGCTCTCGCCGACGACGAGCGTATGGCCGGCATTGTGCCCGCCCTGGAAGCGGACGACGACATCGGCGCGTTCCGCCAGCCAGTCGACGATCTTGCCCTTGCCCTCATCGCCCCATTGGGCACCGATCACTGCTACATTTCCCACGGTGTCTTGCTGCCTGATTGTTACGTTTTCGGTGCAGCCCTAATGTGCAGGGGGCAGAGGGTCCATTGTTATTGCGCGCTGCGCGGTCGGCCGGGGCATCGGGCCCCGTGATACACCCTGCGACACTTGTTTTCTTGCGGCCGAAAAGACCGGCGCTTACCAAGTTGCGCACACGTAATGACCAAGGTCCGGGAGCTTTGTGATGCGGAAACCCCTTATATCTGGCGTGATGGTGGCGGCGCTCACGTTCGCAACGACAGCCGATGCGCAAGGGCCGCTGCGCAAGATGATGATGAAGCGCTGGATGGAGCGCCAGCAACAGCAGCAGCAATCCGGCCCCGCCGGGACAGACATCGCTTATGGCAGCGATCCGCTTCAGCATCTCGATTTCTGGCGGGCGACGCGCAAGGATGGCGCGGCACCGCTGGTGATCTTCGTCCATGGCGGTGGGTGGGAGAAAGGCGACAAGGAGATGGCGCGCGGCTCGGCCAAGGTCAGCCACAGCCTTGAGCGCGGCTATGCCTTCGCCTCTGTCGGCTATCGGCTGGTGCCGTCCGCAACGGTCGAGCAGCAAGCGCAGGATGTCGCCGATGCGATCGCGGTGCTGGTGCGGCAAGCCGCGACGCTTGGCATCGATTCGCGGCGGATCGTGCTGATGGGGCATAGCGCGGGTGCGCATCTCGCGGCGCTGGTCGGCACCGATCCGCGCTATCTCGACCATGCGCATTTGCACCCCGATGCGCTGAAGGGTGTGATCCTGCTCGACGGTGCCGCGTATGACGTGCCGCGGCAAATCGCCGAGGGCGGCACATTCATGCACGATCGCTATCTGGAAGCCTTTGGAAGCGACCCGGCGCGGCAAAAGGCGCTGTCGCCGACCTTCCATGCGGCCGCGCCCAATGCGCCGAGCTTCCTCATCCTCCACGTCGCCCGCGCCGATGGCACCGCGCAGTCCGAACAATTGGGCGAAGCCTTGCGCAAGGCGGGCACACCGGCCGAGGTGCAGGGTTTTACGGGCAGCGGCCTGAAAGGGCACATGGCGATCAACCGGCAATTGGGCGAGAAGGACTATCCCGCCACGCCGGTGGTCGACGCCTATCTCGAGCGGGTGTTCGCGTGAGCGGTGGCTAGACCGCCCGCGCTTCGCCCTCGGCCAGCACATGCGTGCACAATTGCGCCTCGGGCGTATCGCCTGCTTCCAGCGCGGCGACGGTGACCCAGCCCGCCGCGCGCATCGCGGCGGCCACCGCCGGATCGGTGCCGAGCGGCACGAACAGGCGGCGGCGGTCGACTTCGGCCAGACCGGCGGCGACGATCGCGTCGGCGTAAAGCGAGAAGCCGACCGCCGATTCCTCGGCTCCGCCTTCGTGCATGATCGTATAGGTGCCGCCGCGCCCGATTTCGCCACGCACGCCGCCAGCGAAGATCGAGAAGCCGAGCCAGCTTTGATATTCGAAGCCGTGGCGCTCGGTCGGGTCGAGCGTGAGCGCGACGCGGCCTTGCAGGCCCTCGGCGATCTTCCACAGGGCATCGAGCCGCGAGGTCAGCGCGCCGCCTGCATCGAACGCGCACAGCCGGGCGTGCGCGGTTTCGAAGGGGCCTGCCGCCTCGATCAGTGGGAGATAGGCGGGGGCGATCGCGGCGACGCCGCCCGCATCCTTGGCGTCGAGCCGGTCGCGCAGCGCATTGATCTGGGCGGCGTCGATCGGGAAGGGGCCGCTGGCGAGGACGTCGATCAGGTCGGGCAGGGTGAAGTCGATCGAAATGTCGCTGACGCCCGCCGCTTCGAGGGCTGCGACCGCGACTTCGACCACTTCGCGCGCCGCCGCCACGGTATCGAGGCCGATCAATTCGCAGCCGATCTGGCGCAATTCACGTTCGGGCGCGAGTTGCGAGGCCCGCAGTTTCAGCACGGGTCCCGCATAGGACAGCCGCACCGGGCGCGGGTGGTGGCCCATGCGGGTCGCGGCGATGCGGCCGATCTGCGCGGTCATGTCGGGCCGAATCGCGAGCGTCGCCTGGCTGACGGGATCGACGAAGCGCACCGCATCCTGCGCGCGCGCGGCCTTGAGGCGACCGGCGAGGCCGGCTTCGAATTCGGCGAGCGCTGGGTCGGCGCGTTCATAGCCATAGGCATAAGCGGCGGCGAGCGCAGCGGCTTCGAGGCGCGCTGCGGCGTCGGCGAAGGGCGGGAGCCGGTCTCGGAAACCGGTCGGGAGGAGGGCGGTGGTCATGCTATATCCTTCTCCCTCTCCCCTCCGGGGAGAGGGCCGGGGAGAGGGGCCGTCGCAAGCGCAGCGCTGATCGTCTCTAGCACGCCATCGAGGTTCCCCATGACGTCGGCATTGTTGAAGCGGATCACGCGATACCCTTGTCGTTCCAGCCACGCCGTTCTGCGGGCGTCGGCGCTCTCGTCGTCTGCGTGGGTATCGCCGTCAAGCTCGATCACGAATTTTAGGGAGCGCGCGACAAAGTCAGCAATGAACGGGCCGATCACGACCTGATGGGCGAACTTGACTTCGGCGAAGCGTTTGGCGCGAAGGTTGTACCAGAGGCGCGCTTCGGCCGGGGTTGGGTTGCTGCGCATGGCTTTGGCGCGCGCTAGCAATAGCTTATCGGTTGTTGGCACGGCCCCTCTCCCCGACCCTCTCCCCGGAGGGGAGAGGGAGAAGAAGGGCGTACCGTTCGCCTGTTAAAACGCCAAGCCCATCGCGGTCTTCACGCCTGGCAGCGCGCGGACTTGCGCGAGCAGGTCGGGCGTCACTGCATCGTCGATCGACAGCAGCAGCACTGCCTCGCCACCGGCCGAACGGCGGCCGAGGTGGAAGGTGCCGATGTTGACGCCCGCGGTGCCGAGCAAGGTGCCGAGGCGCCCGATGAAGCCCGGCGCATCCTCGTTGACGACATACAGCATGTGCCCGGCGAGATCGGCCTCGACCTTGATGCCGAACAGTTCGACCACGCGCGGGGCCGAATCGCCGAACAGCGTGCCGGCGACCGAACGCTCGCCCGCATCGGTCTTGACCGAGACGCGCAGCAGCGTGTGGTAATCGCCCTCGCGCTCGGTGCGGACTTCGCGCACTTCGATGCCGCGTTCCTTGGCGAGCAAGGGCGCATTGACCATGTTGACGGTGTCGGTCTGCGTGCGCAGGAACCCGGCCAGCACGGCGGCGACGATCGGCTTCTGGTTGAGCTCGGCGGCGGCACCCTCGGCATGAACCGAGATGCGCGCGATCGCGCCGTGGGTGAGCTGCCCGACCAGGCTGCCGAGCTTTTCGGCCAGCGCCATATACGGCTTCAGCCGCGGGGCTTCCTCGGCCGACAGGCTCGGCATGTTGAGCGCGTTGGTGACGCCGCCCGCGACGAGGAAGTCGGCCATTTGTTCCGCGACCTGGATCGCGACATTGACTTGCGCTTCGGTGGTCGACGCGCCCAGATGCGGGGTCGAGACGAAATTGGGCGTGCCGAACAAGGGCGAGGCCTTGGCGGGTTCTTCCACGAACACGTCGAGTGCTGCACCACCGATATGGCCCGAATCGAGCCCGGCCTTGAGTGCGGCCTCGTCGATCAGCCCGCCGCGCGCGCAATTGACGATGCGCACGCCCTTCTTGGTCTTGGCGAGCGCCTCGGCCGAGAGGATGTTGCGGGTCTGGTCGGTGAGCGGGGTGTGGAGCGTGATGAAATCGGCGCGGGCGAGGAGGTCGTCCAGTTCGACCTTTTCGATGCCGAGTTCGAGCGCGCGTTCGGGGCTGAGGAAGGGATCGAAGGCGATGACCTTCATCTTCAGGCCGCGGGCGCGGTCGGCGACGATCGAGCCGATATTGCCGGCACCGATCAGCCCCAAGGTTTTGCTGGTTAATTCCACGCCCATGAAGCGGTTCTTTTCCCACTTGCCGGCCTGGGTCGAGGCGTCGGCCTCGGGCAATTGACGGGCGAGCGCGAACATGAGGGCGATGGCATGTTCGGCGGTGGTGATGGAATTGCCGAAGGGGGTGTTCATGACCACCACGCCCTGCGCCGAAGCTGCTGGAATATCGACATTATCCACGCCGATCCCGGCGCGGCCGATGACCTTCAAATTGGTCGCGGCGGCGAGGATCGCCTTGGTCACCTTGGTCGAACTGCGGATCGCCAGACCATCATATTCGCCGATGATCGCGATCAGTTCTTCCGGGGTCTTGCCGGTGATTTCATCGACTTCGACGCCCCGTTCGCGGAAGATCTGGGCGGCTTTTGGATCCATTTTGTCGGAAATGAGCACTTTTGGCATCGGTTTTGTCCTTCTGCTCCCTCTCCCCTTCAGGGGAGAGGGTCGGGGAGAGGGGAAGTGGGAAATTCGGGGGAGGTGGCGTGCTGGACTGCCCCTCTCCCCGGCCCTCACCCCGCGAGCGGGGAGAGGGAGAAGAATTACGCGGCTTTCAGGCTCGCATAGGCCCAGTCGAGCCAGGGCCCGAGCGCGACGATGTCGGCGGTGTCGACGGTCGCGCCGCACCAGATGCGCAGGCCCGCCGGGGCATCGCGGTAACCGGCGATGTCATAAGCGGCATGCTCTTTTTCGAGCAGACCGGCGAAGGCCTTGATGAAGGCTTCGTCGGCACCCTCGACCGTCAGGCAGACGCTGGTCCTGGAGCGCGACGCCGGGTCGGCGGCGAGATGGCCGAGCCACGCGCGCTCCGCGACGATCTTGTCGAGCGCGGCGGCATTGGCGTCGCTGCGGGCGATGAGGCCCTCGCCGCCGCCGACGGTCTTGGCCCATTCGAGCGCGGCGATCGCGTCTTCGACCGCGAGCATCGAGGGGGTGTTGATCGTCTCGCCCTTGAACACGCCTTCGGTGAGCTTGCCCTTGGAGACCAGGCGGAACACCTTGGGCAGAGGCCAGGCGGGGGTGTAGTTTTCGAGCCGTTCGACCGCGCGCGGGCCCAGGATCAGCACGCCGTGCGCGCCTTCGCCGCCGAGCACTTTCTGCCAGGAGAAGGTGGCGACGTCGATCTTGGCCCAGTCAATGTCATAGGCGAACACCGCGCTGGTCGCATCGGCGAAGGACAGGCCCTCGCGTGCCTCGGGGATCCAGTCGGCATTGGGCACGCGCACGCCCGAGGTGGTGCCGTTCCAGGTGAACAAAACGTCGTTCGACCAGTCGACCGCGTTCAGATCGGGCAATTGCCCGTAATCGGCGCGCAGGACGGTGGGATCGATCTTGAGTTGCTTGACCGCGTCGGTGACCCAGCCTTCGCCAAAGCTCTCCCAGGCGAGCGCGGTGACGGGCTTTGCACCCAGCATCGTCCACATCGCCATTTCGAACGCGCCGGTGTCGGAGCCGGGGACGATGCCGATGCGGTGCGTGTCGGGGAGCTGCAACAGCTCGCGCATCAGATCGATGGAATATTGCAGCCGCGCCTTGCCGATCTTCGAGCGGTGCGAGCGCCCCAGCGATTCGGTGGCAAGATTGGCGGGGGTCCAGCCCGGAGGCTTGGCGCACGGGCCCGAGGAAAAATACGGGCGTGCAGGCAGATGCGCGGGACGCGCAGGAAGGTCAGTCATGTAGTCTCTCCTTACAGAGAGCACGCGCGGCGTTGGGACCGCGTGGCCCGTCGATCGCCCTAGAGAAATGCGGCGAGCCGTCAAGCGCGATCACTGGACCGGGGCACAATGCTGCGGCAGGGTGAACGCTATCCCCGGGGGACTGAATGAAAAATCTTGATATGCGAGAGCGACTTGCGACGATCGCGGTGCTTGTTTGGCTGGTCTGCGATTTCCTGACGACGGTCGGATCGGTGGTGACGGCATCCACCACGGGGCGGGAGGCGGCGACGATTTTCTCGGCTGCCGAATTGCAGAATATGGATCGCTTTTCGACGGTGGCGAGCCTTCTCTACATGCTGGCGTTTCTGGTCTCCGCCATCTGCGTCGGGCGCTGGATCTATCGCGCCAATGCCAATGCGCACACGCTGTCGGATGCGATGATAATTTCGCCGGGCTGGAGTGTCGGATGGTATTTCATCCCGATCGCCAGTCTGTTCAAACCGTTTCAGGCGATGCGCGAGACATGGCAAGTAAGTGCGTGCCCGAGCGACCCGTATAGCGCGCCGGTGCCGGCCGTGATGCGAATCTGGTGGGGCCTTTGGGTGGCGAGCACCATCCTGTCCAACGTGAGTTCGCGGATCAGTTTCAACACCATGTCGTTTCACGAGGCATGGCTGGTTGCCTGGCTGGAGATCATCACGTTCGTGCTCGACGTGCCCCTGGTGATCGCGTTGATCATTCTCATGCGACGGCTTACCGCAAACCAGCGTGCAGTCGTCGACACGCGCATTTTTGAATAGCGCGGCGGGCGGCGCATAGCGATACGGGGAACCGCATGTCGCGTATTCTACCCGCCCTCGTCCTTACGCTCTTGCTCTCCGCCTGCAGTTTCGGCGGCGGAAACGATCGCCGCCCGCCACCGCGGCCGCGCGGGGCGAGGCCGGTGACGCTGGCCTTGCCGACCAGCCGCGAAACGCAGGCTTGCTATACCGATCTGTCGCGCGAGGATGTGCGCTTCTCGCCCTTGCCCGATCGCGATTTCGGCGGGGGCTGCCGGTTGATCGGCACGTTGCAATTGATCGACATCGGCGTGCCGGTGACCAACCTCAAGGCGATGCGCTGTGGCCTCGCGCGCGGTTTCACCGCCTGGATCAGCTATGCCGTGGCACCGGCCGCGCGGCAGATGCTGGGCAGCGATCTGGTGCGGGTGGAGAGCATGGGCAGCTATGCCTGCCGGGCGGTGGTGGGTGCCCCGGGGGCGGGCGGGCGGCTGTCGGGCCATGCCACCGCCAATGCAGTCGATATATCGGGCTTCGTGCTGAAGGATGGCCGCCGCATCACCATCCAGCAGAATTGGAATGGCGGCGATTCGGACGCACGCGCCTTCCTGCGCACGATCCGGGCGTCGGCGTGCAAGCGCTTCGGCACGGTGCTGAGCCCGGATTACAATGCGGTGCATTACAACCATCTGCATCTGGAAGACGATCATGCCGGGTTTTGCCGCTAGGCTTCAAATTCGCGGCGCAGTGGCTTAGGGGCGGTGGATGAACGATACTCCCAACCCGGACGCCCCAGCCCAAGACTCGCTCGTCCACGAGTCCGATGCGCGCGACACGCATGTGCCGTCGCGCGTTTTCCCCCGCGCGCGCCAGGATGCGGAAACCGCCAAGACCGGCATCAGCACGCCGCAGACCGAGAACCCGGCCTATCGCCTCGCCTTTCAGGACATGGATTTCCTGCTCCGCGAGGATTTGCGCCCGGTGCGCTTTCAGCTCGAACTGCTGAAGCCCCAGCTCATCATGGACGAGGCCAATATCGCCTCGACCTTCGTGATGTATGGATCGGCGCGCATTCCCGAACCCGCCAAGGCGCAAGCGCTGCTCGACATCGCGCAGGCGGCCGAGGGCGACCGCGAGCAAGCGATCCGCATTGCCGAGCGGCTGGTCGCCAAATCCAAATATTATGACGTGGCGCGCGAGCTTGGGCGGCTGGCGAGCAGCTTCCCGGTCGATACCGACGGCAAGCGGCATTTCGTGGTCTGTTCGGGCGGTGGCCCGTCGATCATGGAAGCCGCCAATCGCGGTGCGGCCGATTGCGGGCACGAATCGATCGGGCTCAACATCGTGCTGCCGCATGAGCAAGCGCCCAACCCCTATGTCACCCCGGCGCTGTCGATGCAGTTCCACTATTTCGCGCTGCGCAAGATGCACTTCCTGCTGCACGCGCGTGCGCTGGCGGCGTTTCCGGGCGGCTTCGGCACGTTCGACGAACTGTTCGAGCTGCTGACGCTGATCCAGACCGGCAAGATCGCGCCGATCCCGGTGCTGCTTTATGGCCGCGAGTTCTGGAACCGCGTCGTCAATTTCGATGCGCTGGTCGAGGAAGGCGTGGTCTCGGCCAAGGACCTCAAGATCTTCACCTTCGTCGAAACCGCCCAGGAGGGGTGGGACGTGGTGAAGGCGTTTTACCGCGACAAGGACTGAGCCCGCCGCCCCCTGGGGTTGGACCCGGGGGGCGCGCAGATCAGATCATTTCTTGGCCGGTTCCGCCCCGGCTGCGGCAGGCGCGGTGGCGTTGCCCAGATCGGCTGCGGCAGGCGACGCCTTGCCACCGGGATCAGCCGCGCCAGCGGCGGGCGGTGCCTTGGCTTCGGTCGCGGCGGGCGCAGCTGCTGGCAGTGGCAGGTTGGAGCCTTGCGCGTTGAGATAGGCAATCACGTCCGCGCGGTCCTTGCCGCTGGTCAACCCGGCAAAGGTCATCTTGGTGCCCGCCGCAAAGGCGCGCGGGCTGGTGAGCCATTTGTTGAGCTCTTCGAAATCCCATTTCTTGCCAGCGCCTGCGGTCTTCAGCGCGTCGGAAAAGGCGTAACCCGCTTTACCCTGCGCGATCGCTTCCCCCACGGTCGCCCACAGGTTCGGGCCGATGCCATTGGCACCGCCCTGGGCGATTGTGTGGCAAGCGGAGCATTTCTTGAACACTTCGGCACCGTGCGCAGTGTCCGCCGTGGCCAGCAATTCGGCGATCGGCTTGTCGGCGGCAGCCGCTCCGGCACCTTCTTCCGCGCCGCCCTCGATCGGATAGCCGGCCTTTTCGGCCTTGATCGGATGGACGATCATATTTCCGGCGATGCCGAGCGCAAGCGCGACGCCCATGGAGCCCAAAACCCAGCCAGCGATCGTATTGGTCCGGTTGTCCATGTCTCGTCCTAAACCTTCTGCCGCGGGACGGCCCCTGTTAGAGCCACGAAGTCGCCCAACCCATAGATTCGCGCGGCGTGCATCGCAAGCGCCGTTGGCGGGCGGGGTGGCGATGGCTTGCAGCGCGACGACGAGCGCAGTACCGCCCGGCACCCATGGAAAATTTCCCCGAACCCGCCCGCGCGCTCGTCGCCGAGATGACCGCTGCCGCCGCCATCGATCCCGCCCGCACCGTCGCTTTTCAGGGTGCCCCCGGCGCGAATTCGCATATCGCCGCGCGCGAGGCGTTCCCGGATGGGCTGCCGCTGCCGTGCTTTGATTTTGCCGATGCGATCGATGCGGTGCGCGATTTTCGCGCCGATTGCGCGATGATTCCGATCGAAAATTCGCTGCACGGGCGCGTCGCCGACATGCATTTCCTGCTGCCCGAATCGGGGCTGGTCATCACCGGAGAGCATTTTCTCGGTATTCGCTATGCCCTGATGGGCACCGGGCCGTTGTCGGGCGTACGCGAGGCGATGAGCCATCCACAGGCACTCGGCCAATGCCGGTTGTGGCTGCGCGACCACGGCATTGCCCCCGTCGCCTATCCCGACACGGCAGGCGCGGCGGCGCTGGTGGCGGAGCGCCGCGACCCGGCGCTGGCGGCGCTTGCCCCGCCGGGCGCGGCGGCGCTGTACGGGCTGGACACCTTGGCCAGCGATATCGCGGACGCCGAACATAACACCACGCGCTTCGTGGTGCTGGCACGCGAAGGGCAGGAACCGGTTGGCGACGGTCCGTGGATGACCACGCTGATCTTCGAAGTGAACAACGTGCCCGCCGCTTTGTACAAGGCGATGGGTGGTTTCGCGACCAACGGCGTCAACATGACCAAGCTGGAAAGCTATCAGCGCGGCGGCAGCTTCGCCGCGACCGAATTCTATGCCGATGTCGAGGGACGCCCGAGCGACCCCGGCCTTGGCCGTGCGTTGGCCGAACTGGCGTTCCATTCGAAATGGGTGCGCGTGCTCGGCACCTATCGTCAGGCGCGCGCGCGCGGGTAAAGCGGGGGCGCGGACAATCCGCTTGCGTCGTCCCCAAGGGACGACCGTACAACCTGGCGCATGACCCGACTCAAGCGCCCCTCCGCCCAGTTTCCCGACGGTGCCGCCGACGTCGCCCGGCGCTTTGGCATCACCATCAAGACGCTGCGGCTCTATGAATCCGCAGGCTTGCTCGAGCCGGTGCGCGATGCGCATGGCTGGCGCACCTACGGCCAGGCCGAGTGCGAGCGCCTGCACGTTATCCTGCTGCTGCGCCGATTCGGCCTGACGATCGCGCGGATCGGCGCGTTGCTCGACGAGGGCGCGCCCGATGTGGCGGCGGTGCTCGACCTGCAGGAACAGGCGCTGATCGATCAGCGCAACCGGGTCGAGGATTCGCTGATCCTGATCGCCCATGCCCGCCGCAAGCTGTGTGCGGGCGGCACGATCGATGCGACGGCGCTGGCCGAACTCGCGCGCGCCGAGCCGTTGCGGTTGCGCTGGACCCCGGCGCTGGAGGCGCTCGGCGCGCGCGTTTTTACGCCTGATCAGCAACGACACCTGGCCGAAGTCGCACCCAGCACCGAGCGGGAATGGGCCGAGCTTTATGCCGAGCTCGACACGCTCGTCGACGGGTCTCCCGACACGCCGCAGGCACGCGCAGTTGGGGGGCGAGCGGCCGCGCTGATTGCGCGGATGACTGGCCAAGACGGCGGAATGCGCGCCGCGCTCACGCGGTTTTGGCAGGATGGTTTTTCCGATCCGGCGCTCGCGGCCTCGCTACCGCTCGATCGGCGGCGGTGGTTGTTCCTGGGCGAAGCGATGGCCGCCCATGCCCGTGACGGAGACCCGAAATGACGCGCCTGCGCTCCTTTCTCGCGGCGGTGTTCCACACCTTTGGCGGGCTCCTCCTGTATTGGGCTGTGCTGCTCGCTTTCGGCATCAAACCGGCCATTGCGGTCGCGCTTGGGTTTATTGTCGTCGAGGGCGGTTGGCGGCTGGCGACCCGGCGTCCGTTCCCGCCCCTATGGCTGCTGGCCAACGGTGCGGCGCTGGTGTTCGGGGCGATCGATCTATGGGCGCAGACCCCGTTCATGATCCGCTATGAAGGCGCGATCCTCAATCTGCTGACGGCTGGCGTGTTTCTGGTCGGCGCATCGGGGCAGGAGCCGCTGGTGCTGCGCATCGCGCGGCAGCGCAAACCCGATATTCCGGCGGACCGCCCCGAGGTGGTGCAGTTCTTCCGCGCCTTCACGCTCGCCTGGGCGTTGTATTTCGTGGCGCGGGCAGGCGCGTTCGTGTGGATCATGAGCGCGTTTCCGCTGGCCCAGGCGCTCGCGATCCGCGCGGCGGTTTCTTGGGGAAGCATCGGCGCGATGTTGCTCGCCTCCTTCAATGGCCGACGCGTGTTCGACGCGTGCCAGCGGCTCGGTTTCTTCAAACCCGTCGAGGACAGTACCCGATGAACCTCCCTTCCGCTCCCGTTGCGGATCGTATCCCATTGCCGAAAGACGCGTGGTATGTCGGCGTGGCGAGCACGCAATTGCGCGATGCGCCGGTCGCGATCACGCTGCACGGCGCGCCGATCGTGCTGTTTCGCGATGCCGACGGCTGCCCCCAAGCGCTGCACGATCGCTGCCCGCATCGCGGTGTGACGCTGTCGCTCGGCACCGTTAGCGCTGGGACGATTGCCTGTGCCTATCATGGCTGGCGGTTCGATGGAGCCGGGCGCTGCCGCCATATTCCGTCCTTGCGCGAGGATCAGACGATCAAGAGCGCACCCGTCCGCCGCTATCCGGTGGCGGAGCAGGACGGCTATGTCTGGCTGTGGACGGGTGCCGATGAGCCGGAGGGCGCACCGCTGGCGATTGACGGATTCGACCGGTTTCAATGGCTGCAGGGCGCGATGGAGCTGGCGTGCGAGGCGATCCTGCCGATCGAAAACAATCTCGACATTTGTCACGCGGCCTTCACCCATCCCAATATGCATCCGCAATGGTTCCGGGTGCAGGCGGTGGGGTTGCTGCCGACGCGCTATGAGGTGGAAAGCACCGCCGCCAGCCTGACCGTGACAGGGCCGGGCACGCACTTGCGCTTCGATTTGCCCGATCGGGTGACGGTGGCGGGCGGCGATGCCTTCCGTCTGGTGCTGCACCATGTGCCGACCGTGCCCGGGCGCTGCATCCAGCATTGGTTGTTGCAACGTGGGCCGGTGGAGACAGCGCAGCCGCCAATCTGGACCTCGGCCGAGCCCGAAATTCTGGCGCAGGACCGTGCCGTGCTGGAATCAGCGCAGCGCGCTTATACACTGGAAGGCGATGCCTTCGAACAAAGCGTCGAGGCCGACGCCACCACGCTCGCGGCGCGTCGTCTGATCGCGCTGGCGGCGCGACCGGATGCGCGCGCGATGCCTGAAACGAGGCGGGTGGTCAGCGTGTTGAGCTGAAGCGGCAAGGGTAGCGACTCGCGCGGAAGTGTGTGACATTGAACGTAAGGAGAACAGAAATGAGGGTTTTCGTTTACGTCCTGCTCGCGGTGGCTACGCTCTGTGGCTACATCTTCCCCATCGTACTTGGGGTTTTTGTCGCACCGTTAGTGGGCGCGACATCGCTCACTTTCCCGCAGATTGGCGTTTGGTGGGCGATCGCTTTTGGAGGGCTGGCGGGGCTTGGCGCTATCGCGCCGCTAATCTGTGCGGACCGCAAGGGCTGGCTGAGGCTGTAAGTCTCGTTCGACCCGTTTGCGGCTTACCCCGCCGCCCACGCCGTCAACAGCGTGTGTGCGATGGCATAAGGCGGGGGCGGCAGGAACGGGCCGGGCTCCCCCGCCAGCACCGCGCGCACCACGTCGCGCGGGACCCAGATCGCATCCTCCAGCTCATGGGTGTCGAGCGTGATCGCATCGTCCTCAGCCATGCCGACGCAGGCGACCATTAGCGAAGACGGGAATGGCCAGGGCTGGCTGGCGATGTAGCGCACGTCGCGTACGCGCACGCCCGCTTCCTCGGCGATTTCGCGCGCGACCGCTTCCTCGATCGATTCGCCGGGTTCGAGGAACCCCGCCAGCGCCGAATAGCGGCCGGGTGGGAAGGCGGGCTGGCGGCCGAGCAGGGCGCGCCCGTCATGCTCGGCGATCATGATGACGACCGGATCGACGCGCGGGAAATGTTCGGCATGGCAATTGGGGCAATTGCGCCCCCAACCGGCACGGAACATCGCGGTCTGGTGCCCGCAATTGGCGCAGAATTGGTGGCGGCTGTGCCAGTCGAGCACGCTGCGCGCGGCGGCATAGGTGGCGGCTTCGCCCGGCGCGAAGCGATCGAGCAGGCCGAACAGCCGTGCCGAGCGGCCCTTGGGTGCGCGCATCCCCGGCGTATAAGCGGCGAAATGCGGGCGGCCATTGTCGAGCCCGAGCAGCACCAGCTCGGCATCGTCGGGCGCATCGGCCAGCGTTGTCCAGCCAAGCATCCCCATATCATCGAGCTCAGGCTCGAAATTCTCGAGCTTGAGCAGCCGCGCGCGCCAGTCGCTCTTGGCGGCGGCGAGCGCGGCGGCATCGTGGCGCAGCGGATCGGCGCGGTCGAGCAGACCGCCGGTAAAGCCGGGTGTCAGCATCGCCGCTGCGCTCACTTCTTGGGCGCTACCGGCGCGAGATCGGCATAGACCGCCTTGGTCGAATCGGCGCGCAGCGGCCAGCGGTCGCCCGGCAGATAATTGACCATGATCGTCGCGCGGATCTTGTTGACCGGATCGACCCAGGCGATCGTGCCGGCAGCGCCGCCCCAGCCATAAGTGCCTTTGGCCGGACCACCGGGGGTATCGTGCAGCGTGACCGAGCCGCCCGCACCAAAGCCCTGCGGGTTGGTGGTGCCGCCGGTCGCCGCAACTGCGCCTGGATAGACAACCCCATTCGGCAGCAGGTTGGACATTGCGAGCTTGACCGTGGCGGGCTTCAGGATGCGCACGCCGTCCAGTGTCCCGCCATTTTGCAGCATGTGCAGGAAGCGGTCGTAATCATAAGCCGAGGTCACCAGCCCGGCACCGCCATAAGGGAAGCTCGGGGCCTTGAGATAGACCGAGGTCGCGCCCGGATCGACCGGCGTGCGCCCATTGGGGGTGATGAAATAGCCGGTGGCGAGACGGTGCGCCTCCGACCCCGGCACGGTGAACCAGCTCGAGCGCATCTTGAGCGGGGTGAAGATGCGCGTCTGCAGGAAGCGGTCGAACGGCTGGTGCGAGGCGACCTCGATCACGCGGCCCATCACGTCGAGGCCGATCGAATAGCTCCATTTGGTGCCGGGTTCGGCGATCAGCGGCAGCGTGGCGACCTTGTTGGCAAAGGCTTCCAGCGTCGGCGGGCGCTTGAGGCGAAGCTGCGCCTCGGTCTTGGCGTCCGAGGTGAAGGGGGTGATGCCGGCGTCTTCATAGGCCTTGAGCAACGGGCCCTTGGTGATGATCGTGTAACCGAGCCCGGCGGTGTGCGTCAGCAGGTTGCGGATCGTGATCGGGCGCGTCGCCGCGCGCGTGTCGAGCGAATCCGGGCTGACCTGCACGCGCATCGTCTTGAAGGCGGGAATGAAATCGCTGACCGGCTGGTCGAGCCGCATCTTGCCTTCCTCGATCAGGATCATCGCCGCCATCGCGGTGATCGGCTTGGTCATCGAATAGACGCGCCACAGGCTGTCCTTGTCGGCGAGCGGAGCACCGGGTTCGTCGCCGATCCGGCCCGCTGCAACGACCGCGAACGGGGCATTGCCGCGGCCGATCACGCCGACCACGCCGGGGATCTTCTTTGCCGCGACATAGCCCGAAAACACCGCCTGCGTTTGCGGGAGGCGCGGGGCGGTGCGCAGCACCACGGGGGCATGTACGACGTGCCGCGCGACCGCCGTTCCGGTTGCCGCGATGAGCAAGGCGCTCGCTGCCATCTTGAACCGCGTCGCTACCATCGTGCCCTCCTGATTGCCGTTGCCGCCTTGGCGAAGACAGTCGGCAGGCCCGCCGAGTCGATCCCGGTCACATCCCACCACTCTCCGATCGGCCCATGCCCATCCACGCGCGCGACCGCAAGCGCCAGTTCAAGCCGGAAGTGCGTGAAGGTGTGCGACACCGTCTCGGGCAACACCCGCCAGGCAGCCGCGAGTGGCGGGTCCGCGAGCGCAGGCGGAGACTCCACCCACGGCCCGGTCGGCAGCGCGCGCATACCGCCGAGCAGCCCACGCGGTGGACGCCGCATCAGCAACACGCGGCCCTCCTGTTCGGCCCAGAAGATGGTGCCGTGGCGCTGCGGCTTGGCGGCCTTGGCGAGCTTGATGGGAAAGCCCTCCGGGTTGCCCACGCGATAGGCGGCGCAATCCTCGGCCAAAGGACAAGCGAGGCAGCGCGGTGCACGCGGGGTGCAGACCGAGGAGCCGAGATCCATCATCGCTTGCGCGAAATCGCCCGCGCGGGTGTCGGGGGTGATGCGATCGGTCGCTTCGCGCAGATCGGGCATCGCGCCGGGCAAAGGGCGCTCAATCGCGAACAACCGTGCGACCACGCGCGCGACATTGGCATCGACCACCACCGCGCGTGCGCCAAAGGCGATCGCGGCGATCGCGGCGGCGGTATAGGCTCCGACGCCGGGCAGCGCGCGCAGTCCTTCTTCGGTGTCGGGAAAGCCACCGCGCCCGGCCACGGTGCGGGCGCAGGCGTGCAAATTGCGGGCGCGGGCATAATAGCCAAGCCCCGCCCACGCCGCCATCAGATCGGACTCGGGCGCGGCGGCGAGCGCCTCCACCGAGGGCCAGCGCGCTACAAATTCCGCGAAACGCGGGCGCACCGCCGCGACCGTGGTCTGTTGCAGCATGATTTCGGACAGCCACACGCGGTAGGGATCGGGTGCGTTGCTGCCGGGGGCGGCGCGCCACGGCAAATCGCGGGCATGGGCATCATACCAGGCGAGCAATCGGGCGGCGATGGTGGAAGGATGCTTGGCGGACACCGCATCGCTATGGCATGGACGGGCGGATGAGCAAACGCGATCCCGCCAAGCCTGCGATCAAACGCGCCGAGCCGGAAAAGCCGCGCGGTGGGCGCGCTCGCTCGGTCGCGGAACTGTTGCCCGACGCCGGACGCGCGGCGTTCCGCCGGTTCGGCTTCGTGCAGAGCGCGGTGGTCAGCCGCTGGGGTGAGATTGTCGGCCCGCGTTATGCCGGGGTGTCGGCCCCCGAATCGATCAAATTTCCGCATGGGCAACGCACTGGCGGCACGCTGAGCCTGGTCGTGCGCGGTGCCCATGCCACGATGATGCAGCACATCGCGCCCGAAATCGTCGAGCGGGTGAATCGCTTCTTTGGCTATGAGGCGATCGTGCGCGTGCAGATCCGCCAGGGCGACGTGCCCGCCCCGGCACCGCGTGCGGCCCCGCCGTCGCTGCGCCCGGTGCCGGTCGAACTGGGCGCGAGCTTGCGCACCATCGCCGATCCGGAATTGAAGGCGGTGCTGGAAGCGCTGGCCGCGGGGGTTGCGGCGACGCGTGGCGCGCCGATCGTTGGTGGGAGTGAAGGATGACAATGCGGTTGGTGTTGGCGGCAATGGCCATTGTGATTGGCACAAGCTCCGCAGCGCAGGCCGCACCGGCGAAGAAGGCTGTGGCGCATCGCGCGCCTGCCAAGACCGCCTGGGCCAGCATGATCGTCGCCACGCCCGAGGGCGGGGTGCGGATCGGCAACCCCAATGCCAAGGTGAAGCTGATCGAATTTGGATCGCGGACCTGCCCGCATTGCGCGCATTTCGACGCGGATGGTTTGCCCGCTTTGCGCACCGGCTACATTGCGACCGGGCAAGTGAGCTATGAATTCCGCGACTTCCCCATTCATGGCGCGCTCGATCTCGGGCCGATCCTGCTCGGGCATTGCGTGCCGACGCGGGCGTTCTTCCCGCTGTTGAACGCGATGATGGCCAATCAGGAGAAATTGGTCGGGCGGCCGGACCAGGTCCCCGCCGACAAGCAGCAGCAATTGCAGGGGGCCAAGCCGACCGAGATCGCCGCCTATCTCTCCAAATTCTACGGCTATACCGATCTGGTGGTGCAGAAGGGCATGCCGCTGGCCAAGGCGACTGCGTGCCTGGCCGACACCAAGGCGGTCGATCTGGTCGCTCAGCGCGCCGCGGCGGCCAACAAGGCCTATGCCGTGAACAGCACCCCCACCTTCCTCATCAACGGCGTGGCGCAAGCCAATACCTTCACCTGGGCGGCGCTGGAGCCGCTGGTGCGCGCCGCCGTTGCCAAGTAAAAATGCGTTTTCTCCAAGGAGCTTATTCGATGAACCCTCGCATCCTGTTCGCCGCGCTGGCTGCCGTTTCGCTCGCTTCGTGCGGCGGTGGCGGGGCATCGGGCGGCAACAGCGTCGCCGCAGCGCCGGTGGCGGCCAAGCCGGCACCCGCCGGGCAAAACTGGACCGAAGTGGTCTCCAAGACGCCCGAGGGTGGCTATCGCATGGGTAACCCCGATGCGCCGATCAAGCTGGTCGAATATGGATCGCGCACCTGCCCGACTTGCGGCGCGTTCGGCCAGACCGGGCAGAAGCCGTTGACCGAGAAGTACGTCACCACCGGCAAGGTGTCCTACGAATTCCGCGACTATATGGTCCACAATCAGGCGGATTTCGCGCCGAGCCTGCTCGGGCGCTGCGTCGATCCGTCGGCCTTCTTCCCGTTGCTCGAACAGATGTACCTGAGCCAGCCGCAGTTCGAGGCCAAGCTCGCCGATCAGGCCGCCACCAACGCGCTGCAGGCGCAATTGCAGGGCAAGACGCCGAACCAGATGGCCGCAGCCTGGGGCGACTATCTCGGTTATGTCGAGTTCGTGAAGCAGCGCGGCATTCCCGAAGCCAAGGCGCGCGCGTGCATCGCCGACAGCAAGGCGCTGAACGAACTGATCGGCTTGATGAACAAGGGCGAAGGCGCGACCGTCTCCGGCACGCCCACCTTCATCCTCAACGGCACCAAGGTTGATGGTGTGTCCTGGCCCGATGTCGAAGCGGCGTTGAAGCGCGCAGGGGCGTAACCGACCCAGCTCGTCATGCCGGGCTTGTCCCGGCATCCACGGTGCCGCATGTTCTGCAATTGCGGGGTACTGACGACGGTGGACCCCGGGACAGGCCCGGGGTGACGGCCTCTTGTTGGAAGGACGCCTCGCTGTTTCCACTCTAGCCGGGGGGCTCTGAATGCAGATCAAGCGTCTCCGGCTGTCGGGCTTCAAGAGCTTCGTCGACGCCGCCGATCTGCGGATCGAGCCGGGGCTGACCGGGATCGTCGGCCCCAATGGCTGCGGCAAATCCAATCTGCTCGAGGCGCTGCGCTGGACGATGGGGGAGACCTCGGCGCGCTCGCTGCGCGGGGCGGGGATGGACGACGTCATCTTCGCGGGCACCAACACGCGGCCCGCGCGCGATTTCGCCGAAGTTTCGATGCTGATCGAAAATGCTGGAGAGGAAAGCGAAGTCGTCCGCCGGATCGAGCGCGGGGCGGGGTCGGCCTACCGCATCGACGGGCGCGATGTGCGCGCCAAGGACGTGGCGTTGCTGTTCGCGGATTCGGCGACGGGGGCGCATTCGCCGGCCTTGGTCAGCCAGGGGCGGATCGGCGCGATCATCGCCGCCAAGCCCGCCGAGCGGCGCGCGATGCTGGAAGAGGCCGCCGGGATTGCCGGGCTGCACGTCCGCCGCAAGGATGCCGAGCAGAAATTGCGCGCGACCGAGGCCAATCTCGCGCGGCTCGATGAACTGATCGCCGACCAGGACGGCCGCGCCAATGCGCTGCGGCGGCAAGCACGGCAGGCGGAGCGCTATCGCGCTTTGTCCGAGCAGATCCGCGTGGCCGAGGCGCGGATGATCTTTGCGCGCTGGCGCGATGCGCAACAGGCCGCCGATGCCGCCAAGGCCGAGGCGGCGACGTGCGAGGCGCGCGTGGCTGAGGCGAGCGAGGCGCAGCGGGCGGGGGCAGCCTATGCGCTGGCGGCGACCGAGGCGCTGGCGGACGCACGGGGGCAAGCGCAAGCGTTGCGCGAGGCGGCGAGCGAGGCTGGGCATAGACTCGGCGGCTTGCGCGGCGAGCAAGCGGCGGCGGTGCGGCGGACGCAGGAGCTGGCGGCGGCGCGCGTGCGGCTGGCCGAGGACCGTGCGCGCGAGGGATCGCTGGCGAGCGATGCCGCCGAAGCGATCGCGCGGCTGGCCGAAGAGAGCAAGGCGCTGGAGGTGCTGCTGGCCGAGGCGACCGCGCGCATCCCCGAGCTGGAGACGCGGCTGAGCGAGGCGGAACGCGCCGGGCGCGATGCCGAAGTGGCGCTGGCGCAAGCGCTCGCCGCACAAGCGACCGAGCTGGCCGATGCGCGTGTGGCCGAGGCGGCGCTGTCGGCGGCGCGGGTGCGGGCCGAGCGCAGCGCGCGCGATCTGGCGCGGGTGACGGCGGAAAGCGCGGCGCTGGGCGATGCCGCGCCGCTGATCGCCGAGCGCGCGGCGGCGGCGGCGGCGCGCGCGCAGGCGGTGCAGCATGGCGAGGATGCGCGCGCGGCGCTCACCCGCGCCGATGCCGAAGAGCGCGGTGCGCGCGAGCAGCGCGACCGGGCGCAGGCGGCGCGGGCGACGGCGCATGCCGATCTGGCGGCACTCGACAGCGAAGCGACCGCGCTGACCAAGGCGACACGGCGCGAGGGGCGCGAGCGCTTGCTCGACCGATTGCAGCCCGAGGCTGGCTATGAGCGCGCGCTGGCGGCGGCGCTGGGGGATGATCTGGAAGCGGGGCTCGATCCGGCGGGCGAGCGCTTCTGGGCGGGCGCAGAGGTCGCGCCGGGCGATCCGGCGGCACCCGAGGGGACGGTGTCGCTTGGCCAGCATGTTACAGCGCCAGCGGCGCTGGCGCGGCGACTGGCGCAAGTGTTCGTCGCGGAGAGCGATACGGGCGTGCCGCTCGCGGTCGGGCAGCGGCTGGTGACGCTGGCGGGCGTGCTGCGGCGCTGGGATGGCTATGTCGCCAAATCGGGCGGGGCGGCGGCGGCGGAGCGGCTCGAACGCATGAACCGGCTGCGCGCGATCGAGGCGGCGCGCCCGGCGGCGGTGCGCGCGGTCGAGGCGGCGGATGGCGAGCTCGCGCGGATCGACGCGGCGATTGCGGAAGCGCGGGCCGGTGCATTGGCGGCGCGGCGTTTGCTGGAGAGCGCCGAGACGCGCGCGCGCGATGCGGCGCGCGCCGAGGACAGCGCGGCGGCGGCGATCGAGCGGATCGAGGCGCAGCGCGCCGATCTGGCGGCGCGGCGGCAGCGCATCGTCGCCGATCATGAAGAAGCCGAGGCGGAGGTCGCGCGCGCGGGCACCGTGCAGGCGGCGCTGCCCGATGGGAGTGCGACGCGTGAGCGGGTGCGGGCGCTGTCGGGCGAGGCGGAAGCGCGCCGCACCGCCATCGCCACCGCGCGTGCGGATCGTGCCGGGCTCGACCGCGATGTCGGCAGCGCGCGCGAGCGGCTTGCCGCGATGAGCGCCGAGGCGAAAAGCTGGCGCGCGCGGGCAGGCGAGGCGGCGCGGCGCATCGCCGAGATGGACAAGCGCGATGGTGACCTTGCCGCCGAAGCGCAGGCGCTAGTCGGGCGGCCCGAGGCGCTCGCTGCCGAGATCGTTGCGCTGGAGGCGGCCCATACGGCGGCGCGTGCCGAGGCCGATGCTGCTGCCACCGCCGAACGCGCCGCCGAAGCGGCATTGCGCGCGGCCGAAGCACAAGCCAGCGCCGCTGCCGAAACGCTGGCGCAAGCGCGCGAGGCGCGTGCCGGGGCCGCGGCGCGCGCGGAAAATCAGGAAGTGCGCCGCGTCGAGATGAACCGCCTGTCGGGCGAGCGCTTCCAATGCCCGTCGGTGCTGCTGCCCGAACGGGTCGGCTTTGCGGGCGATACGGTGCGGTCGCCGGGGGAGGAATCGGCGACACACGAGAAATTGATGGTCGATCGGGAGCGGATCGGCCCGGTCAATCTGGTCGCCGAAAGCGAACTGGCCGAACTCGAAGCAGCCTCCAAGGGCAATGCCGCCGAGCGCGAGGAATTGGGGCTGGCGGTCAACCGCCTGCGCGGGTCGATCGGCACGCTCAACCGCGAGGGGCGGCAGCGGCTGATGGCGGCGTTCGAGGCGGTTGACGGGCATTTCCGGCGCTTGTTCACCACGCTGTTCAATGGCGGACAGGCGCATCTCGAACTGGTCGATTCGGACGATCCGCTGGAGGCGGGCCTCGAGATCATGGCGCAGCCGCCGGGCAAGAAGCTGCAATCGCTGACGCTGCTATCGGGCGGCGAACAGGCGCTGACCGCGGTCGCGCTGATCTTCGGCTTGTTCCTGACCAACCCCGCGCCGATCTGCGTGCTCGACGAAGTCGATGCGCCGCTGGACGATGCCAATATCGAGCGCTTTTGCGGGTTGCTGGATGCGATGACGCGCGAAACACAGACGCGCTATCTGATCGTGACGCACAATGCCGTGACGATGAGCCGGATGCACCGGCTGTTTGGCGTGACGATGGTCGAACAAGGCGTCAGCCGCCTCGTTTCGGTTGATCTCGGCGGCGCGGAATCGCTCCTCGCCGCCGAGTAGCAGGATCAGCAGCCGTTGCGGCGATTCTGGGCCGCGTCATGCTTCTTGTCGAGATGCTTGCCGAGGAGTGCGCCGCCGACGCCACCCGCAACCGTGCCGAGCACACCGCCGCCCAGCGCATTGCCGACCAGCGCGCCGCCTGCACCGCCCGCGATCAGGCCGGTCGTGCCCGACGAGCGATGGCAGCGATAATGACGGCTGGTTTTGCCATAATAGCGATGCTTGCGCGCTTCGGCCTTATCGACCGGGAGGGCCATCGTCACCGGAACGACGAGCGAAGCGGCGGCGAGGCTGAGAAACAGTGAACGCATGATGTCGGTCCCTTTTGATCTTTGTGTGGGCGTAACGTTTTAAGCGCCTGCGGGTTGCATCTGCGAAACTAGTAGGGCCTTTCAAAACCTCAGCTTAACCATTGTCCGGCAAGCACGGGGTTGCACCGCAATCGGAAAGGGGTTTGCATGAACATCATTCCAGCAGTGTCCCATGCGGTCGGCGGCCGCTTCACCGACGTTCCGGCCTCGGTTTCGGCTGGGCTGTGGTCGTGCGATCTCGCGACCGAGCAGCTGACCTGGAGCGATGGCGTCTACGATTTGTTTGGAGCCCCGCGCGGCAGCCGAGTCGATCGCCACGCTGCGACGGCGCGCTATACACCGGGATCCCGCATCGCGCTCGAATGTCGCCGTATGGCGGCCATCCGGGATCGCTCCGGCTTCACCCTGGACGCCGAAATCACCGTTGGCCCGACGCGGCGCTGGATTCGCATCGTCGCGCAGGTCGAATGCGACGAGGGCAAGCCGATGCGGCTGTTCGGCTCCAAAACCGATGTAACCTTTGAGAAGATGGCCGGGCTGCTGACAGACCACTGACCCGGATGGCCGACAGCGCCGCTTGCGTCGAGTGTAATGTGAACATATGAAGAACATATGGCCCAGCTCGATGTTCAGCAAAAGCTCGCGATCCTGGCGGATGCCGCGAAATATGATGCGTCGTGCGCGTCGTCGGGATCGGTCAAGCGCACGTCGCGCGACGGCAAGGGGCTGGGTTCGACCGACCAGGGCATGGGGATTTGCCATGCCTATGCGCCCGATGGCCGCTGCATTTCGCTGCTCAAGATCCTGCTGACCAACAGCTGCATCTTCGACTGCCATTATTGCATCAACCGCAAAAGCTCGAACGTGCGCCGTGCGCGCTTCACCGCGGCGGAGGTGGTGCGGCTGACGCTGTCTTTCTATCGGCGCAATTATATCGAGGGGCTGTTCCTGTCCTCGGGCATCATCGGCTCGTCCAATTACACGATGGAGCAGATGGTTGAAGTGGCGCGCAGCTTGCGCGAAGATCATGATTTTCGCGGTTATATCCACCTCAAGACCATTCCCGATGCCGACCCGGAGCTGGTGCATCAGGCCGGGCTCCATGCCGACCGCTTGTCGATCAATGTGGAATTGCCGACGCTGGCCGGGCTGACGCGGCTTGCGCCCGAGAAATCGGCGGCGCGGATCGAAGGGGCGATGGCGGGGACCAAGCTGGCAATTGCCGATACCAGCGATGCTCGCAAGCATTTCAAATCCGCGCCGCGCTTCGCGCCCGCTGGGCAATCGACCCAGATGATCGTGGGGGCGGATGCCGCGACCGATGGCGACATCGTGACGCGGGCGTCCTCGCTTTATGATCGGTTCGGCTTGCGGCGAGTCTATTATTCGGCGTTCAGCCCGATCCCCGATGCGAGCGCGGTGTTGCCACTGCAACGTCCGCCGTTGATGCGCGAACATCGCCTGTATCAATCGGACTGGCTGATGCGCTTTTACGACTATGCGCCGGCCGATGTGGTGGCGGCGACCGATGCGACGACGGGGATGCTGCCGCTCGACATCGACCCCAAGCTCGCCTGGGCGCTCAAATTTCGCGGGTCCTTTCCGGTCGACGTCAACCGCGCGCCGCGCGAGGCGCTGCTGCGCGTGCCGGGGCTGGGGGTGAAGGCGGTCGGCGCGATCCTGTCGGCGCGGCGCTGGCGGCGGTTGCGGCTGGCCGATGTCGCGCGGCTGACGGTGTCGATCGCCAAACTACGCCCGTTTCTGATCGCTGAAGACTGGCGCCCGGTCGCACTGAGCGACCGCGCCGATCTTCGGCCGCAAATTGCACCCAAAACCGAGCAACTGGAGTTGTTTACGGCCTGAGGGGAGACACGATGCACGTCGTCACTTTGGCCGAACCCGACGATCTGGATGGCTGGCGCGATGCGGCGCGCGGGCTGGCGGGGGCGGGCGTGCCGCCCGAGGACGTGGTGTGGCAAGTGGGCGGAGCGGCGGACGATCTGTTCGCGCTGGCGGGCACGCCGCCACCGGTGCCGACGCAACCGGCCTTCACCGTGCCCGCGGCCTTCATGGCGCTCGCGCGCAGCGTTGTTTTGCACCGCGACGCCGAACGCTTTGCTCTGCTTTATACAGTGCTGCTGCGCTTGCGCCGCCAGCCAGGGGCGATCGAGGATCGGGCGGATCCATTGGTGCGGCGGCTGGAGGGGTTTGCGCGCGAAGTGCGCAAGGACATTCACAAGATGCGCGCGTTCCTGCGCTTTCGCGAAGTCGACGAGGATGGCGCTCCGCGCTTCGTCGCGTGGTTCGAGCCCGAGCATCATATCGTGCGCGCCAATGCCGGTTTCTTCCTCGATCGTTTCGCGAGCATGCACTGGTCGATCCTGACGCCCGAGCTGTCCTTGCATTGGGACGGCGAGACGCTGGCCGAAGGGCCGGGCGCGACCAAGCGTGATGCGCCCGAGGGCGACCCGATCGAGGAGGTGTGGAAGACCTATTATGCCGCGATCTTCAACCCGGCGCGCGTGAAGATCGGCGCGATGCTGAAGGAAATGCCGCGCAAATATTGGAAGAACATGCCCGAGACGGCGTTGGTGCCGGGGTTGATCGCCAGCGCACAGGCGCGGGAGAGCGGGATGATCGCCAAAGCGAAGAGCGAGATTGGCGGGAATGCCCAGGCGGCATGGGCGGCGTTGCGCGAGGAGGCGGCGGGCTGCACGCGCTGCCCGCTCTACCAGCCCGCGACGCAGACGGTGTTCGGCGAGGGGCCGGTCGATGCGGCGCTGATGTTCGTCGGCGAGCAACCGGGCGACCAGGAGGATCTGGCGGGGCAGCCCTTTGTCGGTCCGGCCGGGCAGATGTTCGACCGCGCGCTGGCCGAGGCGGGGATCGATCGGGCGGGCGTGTACGTCACCAACGCGGTCAAGCATTTCAAGTTCGAGCAGCGCGGCAAACGGCGCATCCATATGAAACCCGATGCGGGGGAGATCAGCGCGTGCCGTTGGTGGATCGAGCAGGAGCGCTTGCTGGTGCGGCCCAAGGTGACGGTGGCCTTGGGGGCGACCGCGGCGCGCAGCTTGCTCGGGCGGGTGGTGACGATCGGCAAAGAGCGCGGGCGTGCGCTGGTGCTGCCCGATGGTGGCGAGGCTTGGATTACGGTGCATCCCAGCTATTTGCTGCGTTTGCCCGACCGCGACGCGGTCGCGCTGGAATATGCGCGCTTCGTCGAGGATTTGCGGCGCGTCGGCGAGCCGGTAGCCTGACGGCTATAGGGGCAAGGTCGCTTGCACCGCCTCGCTATCGCCTTCGACCATGCCCGACAGCGTCAGCCCCAATAGCCGCACACCGAGCGGCAGCGGCAGATGCGCATCGAGCAAGGCGTGGCCGATCGCGAAGAAGGCGTCGCGGTCGACTACGCCGCTGAGCGAGCGCGCGCGGGTGATCGTGCGGAAATCGGAGAAGCGCAGTTTCAGCGTCACGGTGCGACCGCGCGCGCTGTGGCGGTCGATCCGCACCCAGGCGGCTTCGCCGACGCGATCGAGCGCCACGTGGAGATCGCCCGGCGCGGACAGGTCGGTTTCGAAGGTGCGCTCTGCCCCGACCGATTTGCTCGGCCGCTCGCTGCGGACGGGGCGGTGATCGACCCCGCGTGCGGCACCGTAAAGGTAATCGCCGTAGCTGCCGAAATGCGCGTGGAGGAAGGCGAGCGGGCGTTCGCGCAGATCGGCACCGGTTTCGATGCCGAGCGCGGCCATGCGGCGTGCGGTGACCGGGCCGACGCCGTGGAAGCGCTTGACCGGCAGACTTGCGACGAACGCCGCGCCGTGGCGGGGCGCGATGACGCACAGGCCGTCGGGCTTGTTCTGGTCGGAGGCGAGCTTGGCGATGAACTTGTTGTAGCTGACCCCGGCCGAGGCGGTGAGCCCGGTTTCGGCCTTGATGCGCGCGCGGATCTGTTCGGCGATGGCGCGGGCCGAGCCGAGCGCGTGGCGGTCCTCGGTCACGTCGAGATAGGCTTCGTCGAGCGAGAGCGGTTCGACCAGATCGGTATAGTCCTCGAAAATCGCACGGATCTGGGCCGAGACCGCGCGATACTCCTCGAAGCGGGGCGGCACGAAGATCAGATCGGGGCAGCGCCTGAGCGCGGTGACCGAGGGCATGGCCGAGCGCACCCCGAAGGCGCGCGCTTCATAACTCGCAGCGGCGACCACACCGCGCGCGCGTGATCCGCCGACTGCGACCGGTTTGCCGCGCAACGTCGGGTCGTCGCGCTGTTCGACCGACGCGAAAAAGGCGTCCATGTCGATATGGATGATCTTGCGCTGGGGCGGGGCGTCGGCGGAATCGGCCATGGGACACCCTGATAGCCGCGACGGGAAAGGGTGGGGAGTTTCTGTTGCTCGGTACTCCCCGGACCGCCGGTGTCTGCTTCTGTTGCCCGGTGCAGCCCGAACCGCGTTCTTTTGGGGTAACCTAGGCCGTTAGGCCTTTAGTTACGCCGCAATCGCGAGTGCTTCGTTATCGTTAGCACTTGTGGTTTTGAGCCTTTTACAGGTTACTCAGCCCGGGCAAAAACAGCGCCTTTCAACACACGTCGATCCTGGTTCGACCCCGTCAGAGCCCCTCCGGCAAGAGGGGTTTTGGTGGAGTCGCCGGGTACTGCCCCCGGGTCCGCTGCATCTAGTCTACGCTGCACTTTATCACCATAGCCGGGCGAACCCGGCACTCGCGATATAGGCAGGGCCTGGCGCAATGAAAAGGCCCGGTTTGACACCTTGTGCCTTTCACTCGCCACAAATCGGGTGCATGGGGTATTGTATCATGTTGACGCAACGTTCCCGCTACGCGCTCCGCGCAATGATGTTCCTGGCTGAAGCGCCCCCCGGCGGCCCGCCCATCCCGATGAACCGGATCGCTGCCGAGGCCAATGTGCCGCGCAAGTTTCTCGAACTGATCCTTGCCGATCTGCGCGAAGCGGGCTTCCTGCACAGCCATCGCGGCAAGATGGGCGGATACTGCCTGTCGCGCCCGACGCATCTGATTTCGCTGGGCGAGATCATCCGCGTGATCGAGGGGCCGCTGGCGCTGGTGCCGTGCGTCAGCCGCACCGCCTATCGCAGTTGCAAGGATTGCAAGGACGAAGCGAGCTGCGCGATCCGCCATGCGATGATGCGCGTGCGCGACGAGACCGCGCGGATCCTGGACGGCACGAGTCTGGCGGATTCGGTCGCCGAGGATCTGGTCGCGGCCTGAGACCTTCGCCCCATTCCCGTTCGCCCTGAGCCTGTCGAAGGGCCCCTCCGTCCGCGATCGCTGCGCCTCGGTAGAGCAGGGCTTCGACAGGCTCAGCCCGAACGGAATTTGGGTAATCGGACTTAAGAAAAACCCCTCAGCGCCGCTGCAATGCGTCGCGAATTTCGCGCAGCAGCGTGATGTCGGCAGGTTCGACCGGCTCGGCGGGCGTTTCCGGTGCCTTGGGCATCAGCCGGTTCACCGCGCGCACCAGCAGGAAGATGATGAAGGCCACGATCAGGAAATTGACCGCCGCCGTGATGAAAGCGCCATAGCCGAGCAGCGGCACGCCGGCCTTTTTCAGCGCGGCATAGTCCGACGACCCAGCGAGCGCCGGGGGCACCTTGCCCAGCACCACGAAATAGCTCGAAAAATCGAGCCCGCCGAAAATTTTGCCGATCACCGGCATGATAACGTCGTCGGTCAGCGACGTCACGATCTTGCCGAACGCCCCGCCGATGATGACCGCAATCGCCAGGTCCAGCACGTTGCCGCGCGCGATGAATGCCTTGAACTCCTTGAACATGGAGCCTCCCAATCCGATTTCGTTTCTCGCGGCCATGCTACCGGGCTATCAGGGCCGCGCAAGGCCTGGAGGGATGAACACCATGAAGTATCGCACTCTGATCGCATTCGTCGGCGCATTCGCGCTGGCCGGTTGCGGGCTGAACAGCGTGCCGACGGCGGAAGAGAACGCCAAGGCGAAATGGGCCGATGTGGAAAATTACTATCAGCGCCGTGCTGACCTGATCCCCAATTTGGTGTCGACGGTGAAGGCGGCGGGCGCGCAGGAAAAAGCGATCCTGGTTGAAGTGACGCAGGCGCGTGCCTCGGCATCGCAGGTCAAGGTTTCCAGCGCGGATCTGAACGATCCGGCCAAGGTTGCCGCTTATGAAAAGGCGCAGGCGGGTGTCACCTTGTCGCTGCAGCGGCTGCAGCGGCTGCAGGAGGCCTATCCCGAGCTGAAGAGCCAGGACAATTACAAGACGTTGATGGACCAGCTCGAGGGCACCGAAAACCGCATCTCGACCGCGCGCCACGATTATAACGACGCGGTGCAGGCGTATAATACGACGATCCGCACCTTCCCCGACGCGATTGGCGCGAAGGTGTTTTACGGGGCCAAGCCGCTGGTGCCGTTCAAGGCGACGACGCCGGGGGCGGACGTGGCGCCGACGGTCAATTTCGGCAACACCAACTAAGTACCGGGCCGGAGGCCCCATGCCGATGCGCCTGATTCAGGCAATGCTCGCGATGCTGGTTGCGCTGCTGCTGGGGGTTGCCCCGGCGGCAGCGCAGACCTATCCCAAATTCACCGGGCTGGTGGTGGATGCCGCCAACGTCCTGCCGCCTGCGACCAAGGCCGATCTGACGGCCAAATTGGAAGCGCTGCAGAAAGACACCAAGCGGCAATTGGTGGTCGCCACGATCCCGGACCTGCAGGGTCGCGAGATCGAGGAATATGGTGTCGGTCTCGGGCGGGCGTGGGGCGTGGGCCTCAAGGACGCCAATAACGGTGCGATCCTGTTCATCGCGCCGAACGCGCCCAAGGGGCATCGCGGGCCGCGGCTGGAGGTTGGCTATAGCCTCGAGCCGATCCTGACCGATGCGTTTGCGGGCACGATGATCCGCGAAAAAATGATGCCCAAGCTGACCCAATCGGGCGACATTGCCGGAGCGATGGAAGCGGGTACCGATGCGGTGATCGCACAGCTTCGCGCTTCTCCGGAGGAAGCCAAGGCCAATGTCGACGCGGCGGCGGCGAAGTTCGATAAGGTGCACAAGCGCAGCAGCGCGGGCAGTGGCGGCGGGATTCCGTTTGGCGTGATCATGATCCTGTTCGTGATCGGCTTCATCGTGCTGTCGAGCTTGCGGCGCGGTCGGCGTGGGCAGGAATATCGCAGCGGCGTGGCTCCGGCGGTGCTGTGGGGCTCGGGGCTCGGAAGCGGTTGGGGCGGCGGCTGGGGTGGTGGCTCCGGCGGTGGTTTTGGCGGCTTCGGCGGCGGTGGATCGAGTGGCGGTGGCGGCTCCGACGGAAGCTGGGGCGGCGGCGGCTTTACCGGCGGCGGCGGCGGCGATTTCGGCGGCGGTGGCGCTTCGGGGGATTGGTGATGGCGGGAACGGCACGGCTGACGCGCGACGACCATGCGCAGGTGCTGGCCGCGGTGGCGCGCGCCGAGACGGGCACCGATGGCGAGATCGTCACGATCGTGACCGAGCGTTCGGACAGTTATCACGATGCGGCGTTGCACTATGCGATTGCGGCGATGCTGATCGTGCTCGCGCTGGCGGCGATCAATCCGCTCGCGATCGAGACATGGCTGAGCGGCTTCACCGAAGGGTGGGACGATGCGCCCGATCCGCGCTTGCTGTTGGGCGTAATCCTGGCGGCGCAAGCCTTGGTCTTTTTGATCGTGCGGTTTGCGCTTGCCTATATGCCGCTACGGATGGCGCTGGTGCCCAGGGCGACACGCGCGCGGCGGGTGCGGCGGCGGGCAATCCAATATTTCAAGGTCGGGGCCGAGCGCCGCACCACCGCGCGCGTCGGCATCCTGCTCTATCTCTCGCGCGATGAGCGCATGGCCGAGATCGTCGCTGATGAAGCGATCCACCGTGCCGTGCCCGCAGAGCGCTGGGGCGATGCGATGGCGGCGTTGGTTGCCGAAACGCGCTCTGGCAAGCCGGGAGCTGGCATGGCCGCGGCGGTCGAGCGGATCGGTGCGATTCTCTCGGAAACCTTCCCCAAAACGGCGGATGACCGCAACGAGCTCCCGGACAGGCTGATCGAACTATGAGTGCCGAAGTCGTTTGGGAAGGCAAGTACATCAAGGTCATAAAGGACGGCACCTGGGAATATGTGTCGCGCGCGCGGGGCATTCAGGCGGCGGTGATCCTTGCGGTCGAGGACGGGCATGTCCTGCTGGTCGAGCAATATCGCGTGCCGCTGGGCAAACGCTGCCTGGAGCTTCCGGCCGGTCTGGTTGGCGACGATGAGGCTGGCGAGAGTGTGGAAGCCTCCGCCGCGCGCGAACTGGAGGAAGAGACCGGCTATCGACCCGCCAAAATCGAGTCGCTGGGGTTTTTCCACTCCTCGCCCGGCATGGTGTCCGAAGGGTTCACGCTGGTGCGCGCGACCGGGCTTGAGCGTGTTACCGATGGCGGCGGGGTCGACGGCGAGAATATCACCGTGCTGCGCGTGCCGGTCGCGGAGATTGCGAGTGTCGTCGCCGCCAAGCGCGCCGAGGGCGTGGCGATCGACGTGAAGCTGTTGCTGCTGCTGGGCGCGGGGATGCTGGCGGGCTAACCGCCGGGTCGCGCCCGGCTTTTAGCGGAAGTTGTCGGCGTAGCTTTGCAGCTTGAGCGTGCGCTCGGGTGCCGGAATAACAGTGAAGGGCAGCCCTTCGCGCTCGGCATAAGTGATCGCCGCTTCCTGCGTCGGGAAGGTGAGGCGGAGCTGGTCGCGCGTATCGCCCGAGCCGGCCCAGCCGGTGAGCGGGTCGGGCTGCTTGGCCTCGGCGGGGGCGAAGTCCAGCATCCAGATGCTGGTGCGTGCGCGGCCCGACGACATGGAATTCTTCGGGCGCTGATAGATTCGGGCGATCGACATGGTGCCTCCTTACCGTGCTTCTTTCGCGCGCGCATCTGCGTTTTTCGTGCGCAGCGTCGCATTGGCCGAAGCGGGATCGTCGGGCCAGGGATGGCGGGGATAGCGGCCGCGCATTTCCTTGGCGATAGCCGCCCAGCTACCCGTCCAGAAGCCGGGCAGATCGCGCGTCGTCTGGATCGGGCGACCGGCCGGCGAGGTGAGGCTGAGCACCAGCGGCACGCGCCCGCCCGCGATCATCGGGTGCGTGGCGAGGCCGAACAGCGCCTGCGGGCGCAAGTCTACGCGCGGGCCGCCTTCGGCATCATAATCGATCGGGTGGCTGCTCCCGGCGGGGCTGGTGAAATGGGTGGGGGCGAGGCGATCGATCGTCTTGAGCGCATCCCAGCCGATCAGCGCGCGGAGTGCATCGGTCAGCGCGCCCGAGTCGATCGCATCGAGCCGCCGTTTGCCGACGAGCAAGGGGGCCAGCCATTCGTCGGCGCGGGCGAGCAGGGCGGTGTCGTCCAGCGCGAGTTCGGCGCCGCCATGGTCCTGCGCGAAGGCGGCGCGGTGGCGCAGCGCGCGCGCCGCGTCGCTCCACGGCAATTGCGCGAGGCCGTGGGCGTGAACGCCCGCCAGCAAGGCGGCGGTGATCGCGTCGGGGTCGGCCTGTGCATCTGGGCCGCTTGACAATCGCAACGCGCCGAGGCGGCGGTCGCGCGTGGTTTGCACGCCACCCGTCGCGGGATCGAAGCTGACGGTTCGGTGCGTCGCGATGCGATTGCCGAACAAGGCTTCGATCGTCGGCAGGTCGATCGCGGCGGCGGAGAGGATGCGCGCGCCGGATGCCATGCCCTGGGTTTCGGCGACCGCCAGCCATTCCTCGCGCGCGAGCGCGCTGGTCGGATCGAGCTTGAAGCCGCGCCCGCCGACCGAGGCCCAGGTCTCGCCCGAGCCGTCCCGACGGCGCGCGATGCGATCGGGGAAAGCGAGCGCGATGGCAGTGGCTTCGCCACCCCTCCCGCTTGCGGGAGGGGCCGGGGGAGGGGATGTGGGGCGAGCGGCGGGGGTGTTATTCCCTCCCCCAGCCCCTCCCGCAAGCGGGAGGGGAGCGAGATTCATCCACCGCTTCGCTAGCTTGCGCCCGGCTTCCGCGCGCGCGCCGCGTTCGGTGCGCCAGCGGCGGCGGCGGGATTCCAGGTCGACATCGTTGCCGCCAAGCCCGCGTTCGCCGAGCAGAACCGCAATCTCCGCTGCGACTTCCGCCAGCCCGAGCTCGCCCGCGCGCACCAGCATATGGCCGAGGCGCGGGGCCAGTGGCAGGCGGGCGATGGCGTGGCCGTGCGGGGTCGGGCGGCCATCGGCATCGAGCGCCTGCAGGGTGTGCAAGCGGGTGCGGGCTTCCTGTACGGCGGCTTCGGGTGGGGGATCGAGCCAGCGTAGCACGCGCGGATCGGCGACGCCCCACAAGGCGCAGTCGAGGGTCAGCGCCGAGAGGTCTGCCTCGAGGATTTCGGGCGGATCGAAGCGCGGCAGGCCAGCGGTCGCGGCTTCCTCCCACAGGCGATAGGCGGTGCCGGGCTGCTGGCGCGCGGCGCGGCCGGCACGCTGGGTGACGGCGGCCTGGCTGGCGCGTTCGGTCACCAGCCGCGTCATCCCCGCCGCGCGATCATAACGCGGGCGGCGCGCGAGGCCGGAATCGACCACGATCGAAATGCCGTCGAGCGTCAGGCTGGTCTCGGCGATCGATGTCGCCAGCACGATCTTGCGTCGCCCTTGCGGGTCGGGCGCGATCGCGGCGCGCTGTGCGGCGGGGTCGAGGCTGCCATGCAGGCGGTGGAGCAGGATGTCGGGGCCAAGCCCCTCCAGCCGCTCGGCGGTGCGCTCGATCTCGGCGACGCCGGGCAGGAAGGCGAGGATGCCGCCGGTCTCCTCGCGCAGCGCCAGCCGGATTGCGGCGGCGACCGAATCCTCGATCCGCGCTTCGGCGGCGCGACCGAGGTGGCGCAAGCTCAGCGGGTGCATCCGCCCGGCGCTTTCGATGATCGGGGCACCCTCCATCAGGCCGGAAAAGCGTGCGCCGTCGAGCGTTGCCGACATTGCCACCAGCCTGAGATCGGGCCGCAAAGCGCTTTGCGCATCCAGCGCGAGCGCGAGGCCGAAATCGCTGTCGAGGCTGCGTTCATGGACTTCGTCGAACAGCACGGCGGAGACCCCGGCGAGTTCGGGATCGTTTTGGATGCGCGCGACGAAGATGCCCTCGGTCACCACCGTCACCCGCGTCGCCGCCGAGCGCTTTGTATCCATCCGCGTGGCATAGCCGAAGGTCTGGCCGACATTCTGCCCGGCAGTGGCGGCCATCCGCTCGGCCGCGGCGCGCGCGGCGAGGCGGCGGGGGGAGAGCAGCAGGATTTCGCCGCTGCACCATTGTTCGTCCAGCAAGGCGGGCGCGACGGCGGTGGTCTTGCCTGCTCCCGGTGGCGCGACCAGCACGGCGTTGGGCGCATCGCGCAAGTGGCGGAGCAGGTCGGGCAGGACGGCGTGAATGGGAAGGGTGGATGTCACGCCTCGTTCCTACCGCTTCGCACCGGTTTTGGAACCACTGCGGTGTGACGCAATTGTCATGTGCGGCGTCCTAGTATCTCACGGATTTGAAATGCTAGGCCCGCGCTAGGACATTGGAGACCGACATGGCGGGGCATAGCCATTCCCACGGGCACGGCGATCATCACGGGCATTCGCACGGCCACGGCCACAGCCACGCGCCGGTGGCGGGTCACGATCGCGCGTTCGCGATCGGTATCGGGCTGAACCTCGCCTTTGTCGTCGGCGAGGCGGCGTTTGGCCTGATCGCGGGCTCGGTCGCGCTGTTGGCGGATGCCGGGCATAACCTTTCCGATGTGCTCGGCCTGTGCGCGGCGTGGGCGGCAATTGCC